>NZ_CALXYQ010000029.1 GCF_944393015.1 uncultured Brachyspira sp. | reverse complement strand
TGAGTTTTGAGTTTTGAGTTTTGAGTTTTGAGTTTTGAGTTTTGAGTTTTGAGTTTTGAGTTTTGAGTTTTGAGTTTCTGTTCCATAGTTAAAATATTATATCTTATTTATACCAATTTGTCAATAAATAACTATACTGCATAATAAGATAGATGCAGCATAGTTAATAATTAATAAAAATTATTTTTTATATTTATTTATAAAATTTTCAACTAAATCAAACATATCTTTAGTCCAAAACTGCCAATCTCCATGATCGGCATCTTTTATAGCATAAAATTCATAAACTCTGTTCTCTTCTTTTAATTTATCAGCCAAAATTTTACTTTGATTAAAAGGTACTAATCCGTCAGCTGTACCATGTGCCAAAAATATAGGAGGTAAGTCTTTAGCTTTTGAAATCTCATAATAAGGGCTTATCTTTTTAGCTTCTTCAGGATAATCATAAACATTTTTTCTGCCTATCAAAATTCCTTCAGGGCTGTTTGCATCTCCTGTAGTTGAGCCTAGAGGATCATTTCTCATTTCAAGTAAGTCTGTAGGAGGATAATAGGAAATTATTGCATTTATATTTGGTATTGTATTATCATTATCATTCAATGGTATTGCTGTAAATAATGAAGTATGTCCTCCTGAAGAATCACCCCAAACAAATAAATTATTAGTATCAGCATTATATTTATCAGAATTATCAAGCATGAATTTAATTGCATCTCTTGTATCCTCTATCTGTGCCGGAAAAATTGCTGTATCGCTTGGTCTGTATTCAACTATAGCAACAACATATCCCCTTCTAGCAAAATCACCAAGAGCAACCAAATTTCTATATACATTCTGCTTTCTCCATGCCGAACCTTGTATATAAACTACTAAAGGATATTTTGCATTAGTATCAACATTAAGAGTTCTAGGAATCATTATCTGAAGTGTTAAATCTGTATTATCTTTATTAGCATAAACAACATTAGGTATATAGTCAATATTATAAACAATATCCTTTTGCTCAAAGACTATGCTTCCGTCATCATTTGTAGACATTATAACATTAGTATTATTTGTATTGGCAATATTAGTATTACTGCAAGAAACAAATGAAATAAAAAAACATAACATTATAAATATATTTTTCATTTTTACTCCTTAAAATTTTGATATATTAAAATACCATTAAAACATAAAAAATCAATAATAAAATATAAGAGAACCAATAATATAAAACTTCATAATTTAAAATATTTGTGATAAAATCAAATAAATTGTATAATATATAATGATACTATATAGTCGGAGATATTATGGATTTTACTATACCATATGAAAATGAAATTGATGAAAAAGATAAAACTATAATACAGGAATATATACTAAATAATATAAAGGATTATGAAAACAATTCAACTAAATTAACAGAACTTATTATAGAAGCTGTATCATCTTTAAGTGCAGGAAAATCCAGAACTGAATATTTAGCAAAACAAGGTTTTTTAGAAAATATAATTAACTCTATAACAGGACAAAATAGAAAGATAAGAGGCGAAATTGATTATAATTATGCTGTAGTAAAAAATGCCTCATTAAAAATGATAGAATATTTAGCAAATCAAAATAAAATCACTTATGAAGGGCTTATATATTTAAATAATAAATTAAACAATATAGAAAGAAATATTGAAGAAGAATTAATTACAATATGCAATAATGTAAGAGAATCATTTAATGTAATACTAAATAAAATTAATAAAGAATCAAACCGAATAGATTCATTAGAAAAAAAAGTTCAATTATTAGAGTTCAAAGCTGCATCTAATATTCTTGAATTTGATAATATCAAATACATTGATATGGATAATATAGAGAAAATTATATGTTTAAGCAATGATCTATTTACAAAAATATCAAATGTAAATGATTCAGAAAATAATATACCAAAAGAAAATATCTATATGATAAAATCTATATTATTTGATTTCAATGTTGATATAAATCAGAAAATAAAAGTAAATGATATATACTGCAAATTAATAGAAAAACCTAATTTCATAAATAAACTTTTTTTGAATACCCAAAATAATATTAATACTTATGAATATATTATACCAATATTAAGCGGCATAAAAAAGATAGAAAAATTAGATAAAGAAGAAAGTTATATAATTAATTCAATAATGAAAATAAATCCTAATGTAAATATAAAAGATATAAAAATTGATTTAGTAAATGAATATGGAATAAATATATCCAATTTTGATTATAATGCTGAGATTACAAATTATGATATTATTGTACTAATTATAAATGAACTAAAAATGATATCCAAAACATTTAATCCGCCTATAAAGTACACTGATTCAAAAAAATCCATAGAATTAGCTAGAGAATATTTTGATAATAAAAAATATAAAAAGGCAATGGCAGAATGCGATTCTATACTATTTCATGATAAAGAAAATAAAGAAGCCAGACATATAAAGATAGAAAGTTTATATAAACTTCTGATTAAAGAAATAAGAAATTTTGAATCGCCTTTATGTTATAAAGAGATAGCTAAAATATATTTAATAAAAAAAGACTATGAGAACACATTAAAATATTTAAATAAATACTTTGATTCATATTCCTCAAATAAAGAAATATTTAAATACAAAGAAAAACTTCAATTTCAATACAAAAAAATAATGGAATATGAAGAAAAAACTAATAAAAAACTTGAAAAAATTACGGATAAAAACAAGAGAGATTATTTAGAATTTATAAATGATTTCTGGGGAGTATATTTAAGTAAAATTTGATTTTGATATTTTGGAGATTATATGAAAAAATTAGGTTTAGTTTTAGGCGGAGGCGGAGGACTTGGAAGCTATCAAATAGGAGTATGGAAGGCTTTAAGAGAATACGAAGTAGATAAAATGATTAAAGCAATATCCGGTACTTCTGTAGGCGTTCTTAATGCATGTTTGATAGCACAGAATAATTATGACATAGCCGAATATATTTGGACTAATGAAATAGAAGATAAAATACTCTCAAAAAAGAAAATGGATAAAAATAATAATTATATATCTTCAAATGGAATTTTCAGCAGAAAAGGATTAATAGAAATAATAGAAAAATATTTAAATATTGACATTATAATCAATTATGAATATCCAATATATGCCACAGCTGTAAATTTAAAAAACATTGATGCTGAATATTTCAAATTAAACAACAAATCAGCAAAAGAGATAAAAGAAATAATGATGGCAACAAGTGCAATACCAGTAATATTCGGAAGGCAGACAATAGAAGGGGTTGATTATATAGACGGCGGAGTTGAATTATTAAAAGGAAATAATCTGCCTTTAAAGCCTCTTTATGAAGAAAAATGCGATGAAATAATAGCCATTAATTTATACAAAGAAAGCACAAGAGAAAAATTCAATAATTGCAAAGTTTATGAAATAGTACCAAGTAATGATATAGGAAACTTCTTTAATGGGGCTATGGACTTTTCACTTGAAGGTGCTAAAATGCGTATTAAAGAAGGATATAATGATGCAAAGAATATGCTTAAAGAAATATTTAAAATGGGTAAAACACAATTAGAGAATTTAGAAAATAATAATATGCTTTATATGTATGAAAATGATAATGCTGCAGAAAGAAAAAAATTAAAAAAGAAACTTAATAAAGCAATAGATAGTTTAAAAATAGATGATAATAACTAATACAAAATAAATTTAACTTCAAAATAAACATATTCAGCACGCGCAGAGTAAAGTTTAAAAACAAAGATGAATCATATTATAAAAATAGCCATAAAAATAATGCCCATTCACCGCGTGTTAATTAAGCTCTAACTCTACAAAAAGTAAGGGCGGGATATTAACAATTCTACTAAAAGCTTTAAAAAATAAAATAATAAAAATTCATATTAAAGCTATAAAGTAAAAGGGCGGGCAAATGTAATGATTTTTTTAACTTTACAAATAAAATATTTTTAATATAATACTTCGCATAAAATTAATTTAATATTAAAGGAATAATATGTATATAGATAAATTATGGGGAGAATATTTTGGTGATTGTGATGACTCATTAGTATTATTAGAGTATTTTGATGAGAATGATAATACTCAATATAGCGTTAAAAAAATATTTACTGACTTCAATGTATACAATGAATATTCTACAATAAAAGTTGATTCATTTAGAAAAAGTAAAGATATAAAATATATTTGTAATGGTATTGAACATAATATAGATATAGTAATAGATTTAATATTAGATTTATCAGTATTAATTTTAGAATGTCTTCATAACAAAAAAATATATTTAAAAGATTTATATAATAATTCTGAAAAAGATAAATATATATCAATAAATGCTGATAAGGAAGATATAGAATTATTTATAAATATATTAAATGACTTTTCTGTTAATGGTTCTAAGTATGATTTAGCCGATATGTGTGATGATGAAACTATTAATAATATTGCTGAAAAGACAAAATATATAGCAAATGAAATGTCAAAATTTATATATTAATAAATAAAAAAAATATTAATAACTTTACATAATTTTTTTATTAAAGTTTTAGTTAAAATATATTGAGATTTTTACATTATAAATATACAATATAGCAACAATCAAATATATGAGGGATTATATATGAGTATAGGCTCTAGCAGAAGTAAATTAGAAGACGGAATAAAATTTTTTAGAAATGAAAACTATAAAGAAGCAATAGACTCTTTGGAAAAAATATTCTCAGAAAAAAATGATGTTGAATCCGGATACCATCTAGCATTAGCCTATGCACAAATTCAAGATTATGATAATACTCTTCAGGTATTTGATAAAATCATGAGAAGACTTGATAATCCTCTTAGACTTATGCAGGCTCATATAATAGTAGGATACATATATGCCGTTAAAGAAATGTATGATCTAGCTGAATTTGAACTTCTAGATGCTTTATCCTCTGGAGTTGAAAATACTCAAATACATGCCGCTTTAGGCTATGTTTATTATAAGAAAGGAAATATAAGAAAAGCTATAGAGCATTTGAGAAAAGCTGTTAATCTTGATCCAAAAAGTGCAAATGCTAGAAATTCTTTAGGATTTATTTTGGCAGATACAGAAACTAATATAGAAGAAGGAATAGAAGAAATTAGAAAAGCATTATCAATAGATCCTAATAATCCGGCTTATTTAGATTCATTAGGCTGGGCTTTCCTTAAGAAAAATGATTTTGAAAGAGCTAAAGAATTTTTGACAAAAGCTTTTGAGCTTGCTCCTACAAACAGAGATATAAAAGAACATTTATTAAAATTAGATAAGTCTTCATATAAAAAATAATTGTATAAAATAAATAATTTAATATAAAATAATAATTTCGGAGGTTTTATGAAATATATTATCAGCATTATATTTTTAATTTCATTATCTTTGTACTCTCAAAATAATATTCAATATTTAGGTAATACTTCTCTAAGCAGAGGCGGAAAAAATATTGATATAAAAACTTCTAATGAAATATTGGCAAATGATATTATAGAAACTGAAAAAAATGCTTTTGCTGAAATAAAAATAGGAAATAAATATTATTATCTTGCTCCAAATACAAAAATAAAAGTAAGCAATAATAATGCTGTTTTAATAACTGGAGCTATGTATACTAGAAATAAAGCCTTTAATTCTTTAGAAGATTTCAAAAAATATGATAATGATATAAAAATATATGCAGATCCTTTCCCATTTTATGCTGGTAAAGTATCAACTATATTCATAGCTTCCAAAGATGAAGTAAAAATAGAAAACTCAAAACTCATGGGAAGTGCAAGACCTATAGTAAAATTTTTTGAAGTAAAAAATGCTGACAGAAACATGAAAGTTTATAAAAGCGTATTCGGTATATATGTAGGTGCTCAGGATAAAAAATATCAATTTATATCTGATATCAAATTAAAAGATAATACAGTATTAAATGTGGCAATAGATATAAAATTAGACTTCACTCCTCCACCACCAAAACCAAAACAAATACCAGGTGTTACTTCTACTATGAAAAATATTATAAGTAATCCTCAAAAATCTAAGGAAGAAAAAGAATTATTAAATGGAAAAGTTTATATAACTTATACACCTACTAATTATGCAGATAAAGTTTATATAATGCCTTCTCAAGGAAGATACTCATCAGGATTCGGTGCTTTCAGAGGATACACTAAAGACTATGCAAGATATCATCAGGGATTCGATATAGCCAACACAAATGGCACTCCTATAATAGCAGCAAATAATGGAGTTGTAAGAGTATCAAGAGAATTATTTGTTAGAGGAAACTGCGTAGTTATAGATCATGGCGAAGGAGTATACAGCTCATATTTCCATATGTCCAAATTAATAGCAAAAGAAGGACAGTATGTTAAAAAAGGCGAAGTAATAGGATTAATAGGTTCTACAGGAATGTCTACAGGTCCTCATTGTCATTGGGAAATGAGAGCAGGAAATATGACATTTGATCCTTTAAGTATTTTAGAAAAGCCTGTTTCATTTAATACTAAAATGCTTACTCAAATAAAATAAAAATTGTAATTTATAATTAGAGAGCTGATGCAGTAAATGAAAATAAAAGAGAAATCCATAATAGAATCAGAAAATATACATAAAATAGAACCTTTACTCATTAGGTATTTAACTATAATAACTGCTTTAGTTTTGATAGTTTTGTTTATATTTTTCTTCGGTACTAATAGGCTTAATGAAGAATATAATACTGTAAATGTTTGGAGTAAAAAAACAGATTCATTAGATCCCCCATCTCATGATGAAAATTTTTATATAAATGGTATATTCAAACATAACTTTTTTACAAAGCCTGAAGGTATAATTCATTATTTTGATTTTAATGGAGATACAATATACAGCACAAATCTATCAAGAGGAGAATTAGCAACTTTAAACAATCAGAATTTTATTATATATAAAAGATATGGAAATTATATAGATGCATATAATAATATGGGCGGAATTATATGGCGTACTAATACATCTATTTATCCGGAAATAGCTCCTTATGCAGAAAGAATAGTATACCATTCAAGCGACAACTCAAAAATACAAATGTTTGACTTTAATAATAACCCTTTAAGCAAACATATACAATATGGTGAAATAATAACTGACGGAGCCTTTGCTTTGTATACAGGTGATTATATTGCAGGTTTTTCAAGCGGAGATATAGCATATGTAAATAGAAACGGTGAATTATCTTTTGCAATATCAACTATTCTAAGCGAAATAAATATAGTAAAATCTGTAGCAATAAGCGAATACGGAAGTTTTGCATTGGCTGTTAGCGGAATAAGACCTGAATATATTACTCTTTATGATGCTAATGGAAATACTATGTGGTATTCAGATACAGGACTTAATAGAAGAAGGCATGTATCTAGTTATATAAGTGAAAAATCAATGACAGCATTTATGCTAGCTGACAGAGATATTATATTATACTCATTAAATAAAGGTAATGAAATAAAAAGAATCAATTTAGAAAAATATGATATGCAAAATGCTATCAACATGAAATTAAATGGCGAAACTAATACTACAATTATGAGCGTTTCAAAAGATGCTAGAAGTGTAGTTTTAATATATGATAATCATACAAAAGAAATTGTATTTGAAAAATATTTAGATGGTTGGGTATACAATCTTGATATATCAAATTTAGAAAATGAATATATGATTGTAACAGACAAGATGATTTATACGTATAAGAGGGTTAAACTATGAAAAAATATATATTATTATTATTTGTAATATCTTCGTTCTTATTTGCAAGGGTTCCTATTGATCCAAACAGAATAAGAGTAACAAGCACATTCGGAGAGTTTAGAACAGACCATTTTCATAACGGAGTTGATTTCGGCGGACATAAAATGGAAATATATCCTGTAAAAGACGGTGAAATAGTTTATTATGTTGATGAAGATGAAGACCCTACCAGACCTCTTTATGGTGTAGGAAATGTACTTATGATAGAACACCCTGATAATTTAAGAAGTTATTATTATCATATAGAACCGGGCACTATAGAAAAATCTTATGCTAAAGTTACAGAAAAAGATGTGGTAGCTCTTACAGGAAACAGCGGAAGATCCGGAGGAGCACATTTACATTTAACTATAGAAAATATGAAAGAGGGATTAGTTGTAGACCCATTAGAATATTTAAATATAGATAAAGGTTCGACTCAAGCACCATTGATTCATGGTATATATTTAAGAACAGAAAACAGACTCATACAAATAAAAGATAAAATGCCTATGAGTTATAATGGAGAAATAAAATTATTCGTTAAAGCTTATGACTTATTAGGCGGTATACCTATGGGGCTTAAAAGAGTAAAAATATTTATGAATGATGATTTAGTAAGAGATTATGATTTCACATACTTCATAAAAAGAGATAATGTATATTATATATCTCCAAATTATACTTTTGAAGAAGTGTACGGAGTAGATTCGCATTTCTACAGAGGCGGAGTATTTGTTCCTAAAAGAGGAAAATACACATTTAAGGCAGAAGTTACAGATTTTGACAATAAAAGCGTAGTGTTAACAAGAACTGTTAATTTTTATTAATTAAAATATGGATTTTAAATTAGAATCAAATTTCAAGCCTTCAGGAGATCAAGTAACCGCAATAGACTCTTTGGTAAAAGGACTTGAAAATAAAAATAAATATCAAACTCTTCTTGGAGTTACAGCAAGCGGAAAAACTTTTACTATAGCAAATGTTATAGAAAAAGCTAATCGTCCTACTCTAGTAATGTCGCATAACAAAACTTTAGCGGCACAGCTTTACAGAGAATTAAAAGACTTCTTTCCGAATAATGCTGTTGAATACTTTGTTTCATATTACGATTATTATCAGCCTGAAGCCTATGTTCCAGCAAAAGATTTATATATAGACAAAGATGCTTCTGTTAATGATGAAATTGACAGATTAAGACTTAAAGCAACTACATCGCTTCTTGAAAGGAGAGATGTTATAATAGTGGCTTCTGTTTCTTGTATATACGGTTTAGGTTCTCCTGAAGATTATAGAAAATTATATATTGCTATAGAAAAAGACGGAGAATATGACAGAGATGAAATAATTGAAAAATTAGTGTCTATACAATATGAGCGTGTTAAAGATGTACTTGAAAGAGCAAGATTCAAAGTTATAGGCGATACTATAGAAATAATGAGTGCCTATTCTGATGAGGTTATCAGAGTAGAATTTTTTGGTGATACTGTTGAGCGTATAATAAAAATCAATCCTATAACAAGACAAAAATTAGCAGAACAAGACAGAGTTGTAATATATCCGGCAAAGCACTTCGTTACAGGAGGAAATAAATTGGCTGCGGGTATAAAACTAATAGAAGAAGAACTTGAAGAGCAATACAATAAATTCAAATCTGAAGGAAAATTAGTAGAAGCAGAAAGAATATACGGAAGAACAAAATATGATTTAGAAATGCTTAGAGAGGTTGGATACTGTGCAGGAATAGAAAATTATTCTCGTCCATTATCAGGAAGAAAAGAAGGAGACAGACCTGCTTGTTTAATAGACTATTTTCCGGATGATTTTCTTACTATAATAGATGAATCGCATGTGAGTGTGCCTCAAATTAGAGGAATGTTTTTTGGAGACAGAAGCAGAAAAGAGACTTTAGTAAAGTACGGGTTCAGACTTCCTTCAGCTCTTGATAATAGACCTTTATACTTTGAAGAATTTGAAAAACTCACTCATGATACAATATATATTAGTGCCACACCTGCTGAATATGAATTAAAGAAAAGTTCTCAGGTTGTAGAGCAGATAATTCGTCCTACAGGCTTGCTTGACCCTATAATAGAAGTATATCCTATTGATGGACAAATAGACAGAATACTTGAAGAAATAAAAAAGACTGTATCAAACAATGAAAGAATATTCATAACAACACTTACAAAAAAAATGGCTGAAGACCTTACAAAATATTTAAATGAAAATGGAGTAAGAACTCGTTATCTTCATTCAGACATTCAAACCGTAGAACGTGTTGAAATAATAAGAGATTTAAGGCTAGGTGCTTTTGATGTACTTGTGGGAATTAACCTTTTAAGAGAGGGGCTTGATGTACCTGAAGTATCACTCATATTAATACTTGATGCTGATAAAACAGGTTTTTTAAGAAATACCACTACCCTAATACAGACTATAGGACGTGCAGCAAGAAATGCAAACGGCAGAGTTATAATGTTTGCAGACTCTATAAGCGATGCTATGAAAGTAGCCATTGAAGAAACTGAAAGAAGAAGAACAATACAGATGGAGTACAACAAAGAGCATGATATCACTCCTAAAACAATAATCAAAAAAATACAGGATATCATTGAACGTGAGGAGAAAGTTGAAACATCTTATGAGCTTCATTTCGACTTTAGAAGATTTAATGAAAGAGTAAAAATTGACCCAGAACAGAAAAGCGATGATTATATAAAAGAGCTTGAAAAAGAGATGAAAAAAGCATCAGATAGCTTAGAATTTGAAAAGGCTATTGAAATAAGAGAAAAAATAAATCAGCTTAAACAATTAAAGCCTGCTAAAAAATCAGTACATAAAAATGTAACTTCCAAAAATCCTAATGGAAAATCTAAAAAATAATTTTAATATGCAGTCAAATATCAGTAAACTTACTTATTCCAAAATATAATTAGTATAATTTAGGATTAATTTTTTATTTTTATAAATAATAAAGTATAAAATTTTTCATCATAATAGTAAAAAATTTTATACTTAATTTTATTAAAAATTCAAATCAAATAGAAAAATCTGTGCTGTCATCTGATGAATATATTAAAGTAAAGTCTTCTCCATTATCTATATATGGAACATAAGCCATTTTTATATGATCGAAATTTACATCATCTTTAATTTCTTCTATAACTTCATTTAATATGAGTCTGAATGCAATATCAACATCTACAACTACAGAAAAGAAATTAATAACATATTTTCCTTTTATATTTTCAGTTTCGCCGGCATTCCAAGAATCTAAAGAACCAAGACCATTCCAGCTCAAAACTGAATTTAAAACATTACCTATTTTATTTAAAACATCAGCATATTTTTCAGGTAATTCATTTTCAAAAGGTTCTATTTCAAATTGCAAAATCAAATAAGATAAATCTTCATTATCAATTACTTTATAATCACTATACTCTTTATAAAAATCATCTAAAAAATTTTTATATTCTCTTGGATTACTGCATTCATATTCTTTAATATCTCCGCTGCTTCCAACTATTCCAGTATGCTTTACTATATTATCTTCATTTATCCAGCATTCAGCATAATATAAAAAACCATATTCTTTTTTATACAAAGTAACAATATTAGGAAGCTCCTCTAAATAAGGCTCTAAAGGCATACCATAAGAATCAAAAATTTCATCAGCAACTTTTTTATATTCTGAATCTTTATTAAACATTTTCCTAATTGAAAAAGTTTTATCTGTTTCTTCGTTTTTAAATCCTGCCTCAATAGTATAATCAATATTAAATTTTACAAATGTTAATTTAGAATTTTCTTCATTTTTTATTTTTTCTTTTACATCTTTTAATTCTTCTATGGATTCTTTTATCAATTTTTTATTCAATTTTGATATAGCAGCTTCATTCATTAAAAATACACCATCCACCAAATCATCAGCAACATAAAATTTAAAAGTACAATAAGGATGATCAGCTTCCCAATCTATAGGATTAATAATATCTTTAATAGCCAGCAATTTTTCTTCATCGCATAATATATAAGCTATAGCATTTAATTTATCTTCTCCGTAATCAAGCCCTTTGAGTAAATTTTTATCGCTCTCTTCATTAATGTAATGATATTCTAACGCCTCTATAGAATAATAATTTTCTATTTCTTCAGCCTGTCTTAAAAACTCATAATCACCCGGTACAAGCTCCAATCCCTTATTATTAGCTTCGACAGCTCCTTCTTTATTTCCGAAATGAAGTCTTAATTTAGCAAGCTCAAGCCATCCCCAAGGATAATCAGGCTCTTCAATAACACCTTGTTCAGAATATTTTAATGCTTCTTCCAATTTTCCGCAGTAAATTAATGCCACAGCATGCCTATAATACCAAGTTCCGCATCCTTTAGCATTTTTCTCAGAGTATTTCATAAACTCTTTAGACATATAATAATGCTCATAATCACCTATATTATTACAGGCATAAGAATACCATAAAGCAATATCTAAATCTTCCCTAGCCTCTTCCAATGTGAACTTATTTTCTTTTATACCATTTTCAATAAACTCTTCCAAATAATTCAGCATTTTATAGAAATATCCGCCGCCGTCTGTATTAAATGATTGTAATGTTTCAATATCTTCTCTATTAAGTAAGCCCATATATATTCTCCGTATTATAATTTATATATACCTAAACGACTATATTTTGTCAAAAATAAATTTATATTTTTGTTTTTATATTTGGGGCTTTGCCCCAAACCCCACTTCTTTTGTTGCCACAAAGAAGCAAAAAGGCTACATTTGAACTTGAATTTAATAAATTATCTTATATGTAAGACAATTTTAGTATGATTTAATATTAATTTTATACTTACACTTTCACCGCAAGCTTACTTTGTATGATTCTTGACGAAGTACATCTGTAACATAAGGCGGTAAAAATAACAACAAAAAATTGATAAAGTTAAAAATTTTCAGTATAAACAATATTATCCTATAACTGTACCGTTTTCACATTCTTCTTTTGTAGTTAATAATACAACTTCTCCATTATCTTTTACAGCACCTAAAACTAAACACTCTGAAAAAAAGTTGGCTATCTGTTTTTTTGGAAAATTAACTACAGCAATTATGCGTCTTCCTATCAAATCTTCTTTTTTATATAATTTAGTTATTTGTGCTGATGAAACCTTTATACCCAATTTACCAAAATCAATTTTTAATTTGTATGCCGGTCTTTTAGCTTTTGGAAAATCTTCTGCTTCTATTATAGTACCTGTTCTAATATCTAATGCCAAAAAATTATCAAAATTAGATTCAGGCTTTATTTCTTCTTTAATATCCATTTTAATCTCCGAAATATTTTTATATATTTTATGTCATTAGAAAAAATTTTTAAAGTACATTTCAATAACTTTTAATATAAAGCATTAGTAAAATAAATATCAAAGCACTATTCTTTCACTGCCTTCTCTTCTAACTAATTTTTCTCTTTCAAATGCATTTAATATAGGAAGTACGTATTTTCTGGAAAGTCCTGTTTTATCACGCACAGAAGCTATTGTAATAATATCATTAGTTTTTGTATTTTGCAAAATAAGTTTTTTTATTCTATTATAAACATCTATATGATAATATATACCCTCATCAAGATACACAGCCTTTTTTGATGCTGATAATATTTTTATATCTTTCATTCCATTAGTAAATGTTCTTATAGTTTTTTCATCTAATCCGTTTAAATCTTCTTTTTTTAATTTTTCTAATAATATTTTTTGAGAATTATTTAAAGTAATTTCTTCATTATATTTTTTGTATATATTATTAAAAGGCATTAATATTTCATTTTCAACTGAATAATCTATAAAGACTTTTGTAAATGCATTATTAATATTTAAATAATTTCTTATGTCTTCAAAACTTATGCCTTCTTTTTTATTTTCTATTAGATTTTTTAATCTTTCTAATAAACTATTTAAATAATCTTTTTTCACAAAGAAATTTGAAACTTTAATGGCATAATCAGGAATCTCTCCGCTTGCTTCGGTATAACCATTCACTGACATAAATAAATCATTATATTTATCTCTTTTTATTTCTCCCAAAAACTCAGAAGCATTATCAATTATTCTTTTTCTAATGAAAGGATTAGTTTTTTCTCCCCAAAATACATTGCCTGCTGCTATTATACTGCTTCCTCCATGACTTATTAATATACCGCGTTCTTTCCAAAACACTGATATAAGCTCATCAAATTTTAATCTTATGAATCTATTATCTATTTCTTTATTATTTTTATTATCTTTATCAGAATATGTTTTGTTTTTGTAAATAGGAAGTATTTGAGCAATCAAGCATTCTGTACCTACAGCAAATTCAGCATTCTTTATTTTTTTAAGGTATTCAACATCATTTTTATTTATAAGCTCTAATATTATTTCATCTGTTGAAAATATTTTTTCTTCCTTACAGCATAATAAATGCCCTCTTCTTATTTCTTCTTTTTTTATATTTTTTATATTAATAGCTATTCTTGAAGCGGAGTAAACAATTTCTTTATCTTCATGGTAAGATTGAATATTTCTTATTGAAATTTCTTTTTTGCTTGGATAATGTACTAGGATATCATCTCTTTTTATTATACCTCCTCTAAGACTTCCTGTAATAGTAAGTCCAGCACCTTTTATAGAAAATACTCTATCTACATAAATATGAGTCTTTATATCATCTTCATATTTTTCATTTGATAATATATCAGTTATTCTATCTTTCAAAAAGTCTATATTAGTACCATTTAAGGCTGATACTTTTACTATTTCTATATCTTTATTGAATATTCTATATAGATTTTTTTTAATATCTTCTTCGCTTTCTTTTAATTTATCATCATCAACTAAATCAATTTTATTAATTACGCATATTATATTTCTTATGCCAAGAGATAAAGCTACTTTAGCATGCTCTTCAGTCATATTCATCCAGCCTTCATTAGCACAAACTACAAGCATAACTAAATCCAAGCTCCACATACCAGCAACCATATTTCTTATAAATCTCTCATGTCCAGGTACATCTATTACACCTATTGTAATATCATCATTAGGCTTGAAAAAACCGAATCCCAAATCAATAGTCATTTCTCTTTTCTGTTCTTCAGGAAGCCTCATCATAGAAATTCCAGTTAAAGCCTTTATTAATTCTGATTTACCATGATCAACATGCCCAGCAGTTCCTATTATTTTATTCATAATATAAATTCCTATTATTGTTATATTCGCCTCGCCTGAGTAGAGTGAATAAATAAATTTATTCACTGGCTCGGCTCATTTTTATTGTTATATTCGCCACCCGTAATGGTGCCTACTTGGATAGCCTATAATCAGTGAATAAATAAATTTATTGCTCACTTTTTATTGCTATATTCTCATTTTATTGTTATTAATAAAAATTGTTCACTATTTATTGTCTAGATGCTCACAATTTTTATATTTAGCATTCTAATATAAAAAATTATTTATTATTAATAATGGAAAAAATCACATATAAATAGATAAAAACTTACTTCATCAGTTATAATCCAATAATTTATAACTTAAAAACAATTCTTATTTTTACTATTTTTTAAGCTGCTCTATTTCATTATAACCTTTTTCTTTAGCTATATCAAAAATAGTTTTACCTTCTTTGTTTACTGCTGAAGTATCTGCTCCATATTCTATAAGTAATTTTACCAATTCTATATTATCTTTTTCAATAGCGGTAAATATTAAGTTTTGAGTTTCTTTGCTGTAAGGATCCATTGTACTTTTAGAATTTACATCCGCTCCATTCTTTATTAAATATTCAGCTATATCAGTAGTTTTATTATTAAATGTTTCATTAAGCAATGAAAATTCTATATTTCTATAATCCGTATAATTCATAGCAGGATCAATACCTTTAGATACTAAATATTTTACTATATCAATACAATCCTTTTGAACAGCCATAGCTATTACTGGTATACCATAATAAGAGTTTTCAATATCAGCACCAGCCTCTGCAAGAAGTTTAAACTTTTCTGCATCACAACTATAATTAAAGAACTGATCTATTATAGTTACTGTTTCATCTTCGCTATCTGGAATGGGATAATCTCTGTAAGCAACAGCACCAGCATTTAGCAATTCCTCAACTATTTTTGTACTGTTTTTATTAGTAGAAAGTACCGCACATGATAAAGCATCATCTTGTTCATAGCGCATTATATTAACATCAGCACCATTTTTTATTAATTCTTTTACAAGTTTTAAATATCCCTTAGAAGAAGCCTCCATTAATGGAGTATATCCATAATCAGCACGTTTATCTATATCTGCTCCGTAAGAAATCAATTCAATGGCCTTTTCTTCTGTAGGAAAATATTGACATGCAAATATTAATGGCGATTCCTTAGTATATTCTGACTGCCAAGCATCTAAAGAAGCTGTATCTTTTACAGATTCAAGTTCTTCAATAGCAAGTAATTCATATTCATTTAATTTTGTAAGTAATTCATATATGTCATCTTCATTAGATGCATATCCGTCATAAATATCATCTGTATATAAATTATTAGTTTCTAAAATATTTTTATTATCATTAGAAGTATTATCAATGATATAATTGGTTTCTATATTGTTAGTTACTGAATTATTAATTTCTGAACTATACACATCTTTTTTATTTTTACTGTCATTACAGCTAATGATATTAATAAATATCAAAGTTATTAAAATAAAGCTCTTTTTCATATATCTCTTTTATATCCTTATTATAAATAATCAGCAAACACATATGTACTTTATACCAAGAATTATATTAGTTTTTTATTTATTACTAGCTAACTCACTTTAAAAATAATTATCTTTTATTTTTATTAACACTTCTTTTATGTAATTTATATCTTCATCATTTATAGTTATTACATATATAAGCACTGAATCTTTCTTTACTTTTGGTATAATAGGCACATCTAAATTATGCATAAACTTAATTACAGACTTTATATCTTTAGGCTTAAAACTTATAGCATAAGACGGATAAAAAGTATCAGGCATAGCACCGCCTCCTGTTTCTATATCTTCTTCAACAACTTCAAATCCTTCAATATTTTCTATAATCTTTAAAGCCTTTTGTTTTATTATTTCTTTATCTATACTTAATAAAGTTTCACAGTATCCTTTGAAATTGCCTTCAGTATTCAATCTTTTTATGATACTTTTTTCTAATATTGACAGTACGGTTTTTCCGCATCTAAAAGCCCTCATCAAAGGATGTTTGTATATTTTTTCTATATATTTTTTCTTTCCTACTATGATTCCAGCCTGCACACTTGAAAACATTTTATCACCTGAAAAGCATACCAAATCAGCACCGCTTTTTAATGCAGATTTTATATGTTCCTCTTCGCTCATACTTTCATCAAATATTCCTGCTCCCTCATCATAAACTAATGCTATATTATCAGGTATAGTTTCTCTTAACTTTTTTAATGAAGGAGATTTCACAAATCCTCTTATTTTAAAATTGGAAGTATGCACTTTAAGTATCATGGCAGTATTTTCTGTTATAGCTTCTTCATAATCTTTAATATCAACTATATTAGTAGTGCCGACTTCTATAAGTTTAGCTGATGCTTCCTTTAATATATCAGGTATTCTAAAGCCTCCGCCTATTTGTACCTGCTCGCCTCTTGATACTATTACTTCTCTATTACTTGCTAAAGTTTTTAATATTAAAAATACTGCAGCAGCATTATTATTAACTACCAAAGCATCTTCAGCACCTGTTAATTTACTTAAAAGAGAGTATACAAATTCTCCTCTTATTCCCCTTGATTCTTTATTAATATTATATTCAAGATTATTACTGTTAATATTTAATTCTCTTACGCTATCCCAAACTTCTGCATCTATTGGAGACCTTCCCAAATTGGTATGCATTATAGTACCAGTGGCATTTATAACTTTTTTTATTGGCAGATTTGCTTTCTTTTTTATTTCAATTTCGCATAATTTGATTATATCTTTCTTATCATATTGTAATTCAGAATTATTTTTTAATTGAGTTCTTAATTTTTCTAATGTTTCTCTTATAATATCTGCAGCAATTGGACGAGAAATAATTTTATGATATGGTTTTATAGATTCATCTTCTAATACTGCATTAGTTTGTATTAGATTAAATTTATTATTCATAATTATTCCGAAATGCTTTGTAATTTTATCGGAAGAGGCAGGAGTTGAACCTGCCGACGTTGTTATAACGTCCAACGCTTTTGAAGAGCGCGGAGCCCACCGGGACTCATCTGCCTCCATATATTTTGATATGATATATTAGTTTTTACTTTATGTCAATAATTTTAAATACCATATATAAGTATATACAAATAAACTAAAAAATTTCCTTATTGAATTATTCTATAATCCCACCCTATAGGCTTTTTACTATATCCTGTCATTTTCATATTATTTTTCTTTTAAATTTCAAATTCATATTTTAGCTTCCCACCCAAGTTTTTTTAAGTTCATTACTTTTATCACCGCACGGTAAGCAAAATTATAAATATAAATCAATCAATAATTGCAGTTTAAATTATAAATAAAGATTCACTAAGCGTGCGTTAAAAAGATTAAAAATACAATAAGAATTTGGGCGGGTGTGCTTTTATAAATGAAGTAAAAAAACAATTAAAAATTATATATTATGTTAACAACAAAAAACTATAAAGGGCGGGATTTTAAAAAGAATCTTTAAAACAAAAAACAAATAATGAATATATAAAAATAATTATATATGACATTATTTGTTTATTAATATTATTTTTTAATTATTTTATTTTAGCGATGAATATATCATCTATCTTTTCTACTTTTTCTATTGCTTCAATTATAGAATTGATATTAACATCTTTAAGTACAAACATGAAATTTCCATTTCTCTCTATACTTTTTTCAATATTAATATCATAAAAAGCCTCATTAAATGCAAGTAAATTATTTTTATTTGATTTAAATCTTACATAGAAAGTTTCATGCTTTTCTTTGAAATCTTTTACTTGAAGCTCCTTATTTTCTTCTACGAATCCAAGTATAGGTATTCTAAGATCATCAGTAATTAAACTGTTTCTAGCCAAAGTAACAGCATCAGAAACTATAGCACTGCTTGTGGGTCTTCCGCCAGCACCGGAACCATAGAAAACTGTATCACCAGAACGATCGCCTACTACAGTTATAGCATTAAAAGCATAATCAACTTTAGAAAGCATATTATCATCATTAAGCAATGTAGGTATAACGTATATGTATGCATTGTTATTTTCATCCAAAGCAGCTTCGGCTATTAATTTTATAGTAAGTCCCATCTCTGAAGCAAATACAATATCATCTAATATAATATTTCTTATACCTCTTATAAATATCTTATCAAAACTTATAACATTGCAGAAAGCTATAGATGAAAGTATGCATAATTTATGAGCAGTATCTATTCCGTCAATATCAAATGTAGGATCAGCCTCAGCATATCCTTTATCCTGAGCATCTTTAAGAACATCTTTAAAATCTAAATTGTTCTTAGTCATATTAGTTAAAATATAATTACAAGTTCCATTTAATATTCCATAAACATTTTCCATTCTATCAGAAACTAAACTCTCTTTCATAGCCTTTATTATAGGTATAGCACCTGCAACAGAAGCCTCAAAAGCTATATCAGTTTTTCTGTCTTTTATAAGTTCGCCAAAACAATTGGCAAGTAATGCTTTATTAGCTGTAACTACTGGCTTTTTTACTTTCATAAGAAGTTCTTTTGCAGTATCCATTCCTCCAAGTACTTCTATTACAATATCAATATCATCATCATTTAATATATCATTTAAATCTTTAGTTTTTATTTCTACTTTATCTAAAAATTTATCATCTTTTACTTTATCAATATTTCTGCTGAAAATGGTTTTAATGGTTAATTTTATTCCGGTTCTTTTTTCCATTATAGCATTATTCTCTATAATAGTTTTTACTGTGTCTTTACCAACATGTCCATAACCTGCAACTGCAACTTTAAATTCTTTTTTCTTAACCATAACTTTTCTCCTAAATATAAATTTGTTTTAATAAAATTAACCTTAAAATTATTACAAAAGCTAGTAATATTGTAGTTTTATTTTATATGAATTTCTAAATACGATATTACTGTATTAAGTTATATTATAACATCTATTGAAAAATTTTACAATACATACTAAGAATTTTAATTAATATAAAAAAACAGTATAAATAATAGAAAAATATATTATTTTTTATAACTTTTTAGTAAATAATAGATATTGATTTCATTATTCATTTATGTTATAATAATAGAACAGTTTAATTTTTTGGAGGTAAATTATGCCACGTGTTATAAATAACGATTGTGTAGCTTGCGGATCATGCGTTCCTGAGTGTGCATTCGATGCTATTAGTGAAGGAAATATCTATGTGATTGATCCAAACAAATGCACTGATTGTGCTGCTTGCGAAGCTGTTTGTCCAAGCAATGCTATAAATCCAGCTTAATTGCTGCTGATGGCATAGCAGTGGGCGGGTTTTAATTATATTAAAGCCTGCCCTATTTTTATATCCTAGTTTAAGGAATAATATTGATAAAAAATACTGAAGCATTTATATTATCATATAATGCATACAAAACTTCATCTATCATAGCATCTTTTCTTACTAATAATTCTATAATGCAGGCAATATGCCATAAAGCAAAAAATAATTCAAAAGTGTTTGGTTCAGATTTAGAAAGTATATCAAAGTTAAATATAAACATATACGAGAAAAAAGAAAATCAACTGTCAATATTAAAAGAATCTTCTATTGTAAAAAATTATAAAATATTAGAGAAATCTATATATTCATCTTTAGCAGTGTTCTATATACGAGAAGTATTATTATACTGTGCCAAAGATTTTGATAATAGATATTTTATTTTAATGGAAAAAACATTAGATGCTTTAGAAAGTTTGGAAAAAAATTATAATGATGATAAAATAAAAAAGATATATATCAATATTTTAATGAGAGCATTTGAAATGAAAACTTTGCATATAGCAGGAATATCACCCCATTTGGATAAATGTACTATATGCGAAAAAGATAATGATTTATTACATTATTCTATACTAGAAGGCGGATTAATATGCCAAAAATGCCGAAATCTAATCAAAGACTCTATAAATATAAATGAATATGATATAGCATTTATGAGAATTATAAAACATACATCTCTTATAGAAATAATAAAAAATGAAAATCTAAAACAAATATATAATGATTCTATAGATAATGTAAAATACATCATGAATAAATCAATATTTAATCATATAAATAGAACAATAAAAAGTCAGAAAGTATTAGAAGAAATTTTACTTACTTAATATATTAAATATTTCTTTTGTATTATTAACTATATAAGTTGCATTTTTGAATTCTTCGTCATTTCCAAAACCATATTTAACAGCAATAGAATCAATGCCTATATTTTTTGCTGCATCTATATCATCTATCCTATCACCTATCATTATAGTTTTATCTTTATCAAAATTTTCTTTTTCTAATGCTTCTCTTAATACATCTAATTTACTTTTAATTTTTCCGCCAAGTATTGGAGCATAAAAATTAGTAAAAAATTGTGTCATAGAAAAATGCTCTATTATTCTTAAAGCAGATTCTTTAGGTTTAGCAGTAGCTAGAAAAACTTTATAATTATTTTCAGAAAGAGTTTTAATCAAATCATATATACCATCATAAAGTGTACAATTAAATAAACCATCATTACCGTTATAATCTTCTCTATAAAATTTTATAAAATCAAGAGATAATTTTTCATCATCTAAACAATATTTTCTAAAACTAACATCAAGAGGAGGCCCTATAAACTTTCTTAAAGTATCATTATCAGGAATAGATATATTTAAATTATATACTTCATTTATTTTTTTTATTCCATATAAAGCACCATTTATTATACCAGGAGCCGAATCTGTAATAGTTCCATCAAGATCGAATAATACATTAATATATTTAGGCATAACAACTCTCTTTTATATACGCTTTATACTCTTTATTTCTCTACAAAAATATATCCTGAAGCAGGTATAATTTCAAAATCTTCTTTACTTTTTTCTTTTATAGCTTTAAATAATAAATTTATTCCCAAACTATCACTTGATATATGACCGGCACATACAATATTCATATAATATTTTTTACATTCATCTAAAAGTCTGTCTGATATATTCATCATAACAATAGTGCTTACTCCAGCCTTTGACAAAGCTTCAATCATACCAACATCAAAAGAAGCACCGCCTGTCATATCAACGATAAACTTTCCTACTTTAGATTTATTAGAACCATTGAATATTTTAGGTGGATTAAACCTTTTAGCAGATATTTTATATTCATCTATCGTATATAAAAAATCAATGATATCTGATAGTGTATATGGATTTTCCTTTTTTATATTTTCAGTTAAGAAAGATTCAACAAAATTATCAGCAACAGTATGCATACACATATAATTTAATTTAAGAAGTTTAGCAGCATCAACATCTCTATAATGATTAGAAGAATATACTGAACGGCTTACTTCATTAAGTCTTTTATTGGTTAAACCTTCAGAAACATTTATGGCTACATTATGCAAAGCATTTTTATCAGACTGCATAGATATAACATCATAAAAATTAACAAATCCATATCCATTTGGATGATGCGTTATTACTAAATCTATATTATAATTTTTTTCATTTAATCTGTCAGCCAAAAGTAATTCAGATGTCTGCATATCTATACCGCAAAGAATCTTTTTTACATCTTTATCTTCTGCAATATTTAATATTCTAGTATCTGAATAAGGATTGAAAAGAGTATCTTTATCAAAATATTCTTTCTTTTTATCATCCAATTTATCATAAGATTTTTTTATATTATTAAGCTCTTTTTCTACAGTTTCCCTTCCTCTAGGATCAACATCAATAGCACAATCTATAGCAGCCATATAAAAATCATTTATTTTCAAAGCCATATTATCTCCCAATGATTATTCATCATCATTTTTCTTTTCATTTTTAGGTTCACCTCTATATTTTTCAGTTTGAATCATACCATCTTGCTCAAAGAATGTAATAGCTTTATAACTTTGTCTTATAGAGAACTCAGCACTTCCTATAGTAAGTTCTACACCAGGAAGCATTTCTTTACCAGCACTTACTGTAGATTCAACTTTTTCTATTTCCATTTCCTGAATTAATGCTTCTCTATTTAATACTATTTCTTCTCTTCTAGTATTAGCTTGCTCCAACTGTTCTTTATAACTTTGGAGCTGTTCTTTTTTCTCATCATCAAGTTTTTTAAGTTTTCCAGCCTGTTCAAGAGATTTTATATTTCTCTCAGTTTCTTCTATAGAAATATCTAATTCTTCTTTTTCTTTATCCAAATCATCTATTGCACGTCTTTTTGCAGGACTTATTCCTGTTTCTATGAATGTTTTAGCTCCTGCCTGAGAACCTAATACTTTACCATTAACTTCTCTTAAAGCTCTTAATCTTCCTCCGCTTGCTGAAGCTCTCTTACCTATAAGTATTATTCTATTGTCAGCATCGATATTAGAGTTAAGTATTGCTTCAGTAACTACAACATTATTTCCAGCCTCAATATTTGAGAACTGTATAAATTTAGCAATAACATCTCCGCCTGCTTTTACATGGCTATTTTCATTACCTTGAATACCAAGTTTAACCATAATGTCTCCCTTAGCTTCAAGATCACATTTTCCAACTGTTCCATGTACATCGATATTACCTTCTGCTTTAATAGAGTAATTATCGCTTACACTTCCTTTAACAACAACACTTCCTATGAAGTTAATATTTCCTGTTTCAGGACCTACATCTCCGGACACCTCAAATATTGGTTCTACACTTAAAAGTTTCCCCTTAAGTACAACCTGTCCGCTTATAGAAGCTATTATATATTCACCATCATCTGACATCTCAACATTATCACCTAGTATTTCTTTTATTTCTATGTCTTTTCCGCTTTTAGTTTCTAATTTTACTCCCAATACAGTTCTTCCAACTTCTCCATCTGTAGCAGGAGTTTTTCTAGCTAATTTCTGACCTTGCTCTACATTCTCAACTATAGTTAAATCTTTATAGTCAATACTTTGATCTTCACCTATAAATTTAGGTATAACTTTTTTATTTACATTTACCAAATATTCTATCTTAGCATTCTCTCCATTTACAGGCTGACGGCCTTCAGCAGCAAGTATAGGAATATTAAAAGTACCTTCTTCTAAACATTTAGTAACATTTTCTTCCTGAAATCCAAATGTTACACCGCTGTTCTCTAGAAGTTCTTTAACATCTTGTAAATCCATTTCTCTTCCGCCCTTATTAGGCTTAGTAACAGTAACATAGGCACGCATTTTATCTTCTGTGATTGTATAACTAATTTTAGCATTATTAGCAGATTTACCTATATCCCATTCAGCTATTTTTACATACTGGCCTGTCTGTTCATGAAGCATTTTTTTAGCTAAATGAGAATCATATTCTTTTATACCGGCATCTATTAATTTTTCCTCTAATACAGTTACATCTTCTATTCTTTTACCATCGCCAACAGGAGGATTAACTTTCAAGAATACTCCGTCTCTCTTTACTCTTACAATTACTTCTGTATCTTTATTAAATACGATCTTTTGCTGAACATTTCCTTCTGAATATATATCTTCATAAGTATTAGCAGAAGCAACTGGTATATTAGACTTATCATAAGTGATATGTGTATATCTCACCAAAAAAGGCTTAGCTCCTATATTAAAAAATCCCTTACTTCCGTCCTCAAGAACTTTATAACTTAATTCATAAATAGGACATTGAAATATAGCAGCAGCTTCCTGCATTCCTCGCTCCAAAGAAACGACTGATAATTCCACTGAACGAGTATTTTTATTATTATAAATCTTTTTATAAAAATCACTTTGTAATATTTTTTTCTTTAATTCATTCATAAAAATCACCTATTTTATAATAATTGTTTTTTTATCTCAGAAAGACTATATCTTAACTGCTGTATAGCTTTTGTATGAAGCTGAGATATTCTGCTTTCTGAAACATCTAATACCTTGCCTATCTCTTTTAAAGTAAGATCATCATAATAATATAATATAAGAACTTGCTGCTCTTTTTCAGGAAGTTTTTTCAAAGCAGCTATTATTTTATTTTTAACATCTTCCCTCTCTGCTAAATATTCCGGATTGGTTTTATCATTTGATTTCAATGTATCTATTACAGATATTTCATCGGAATCATCGCCTACATACCAAACATCGCTTAAAGAGGTAGGAGAAGCCTCTATATATCTTTTCATAGTTTCATTATATTTACTTATAGGTATTCCAAGCATATCTGCTATTTCCTGAGGTTTTATATTTCTGCTTAATCTAGCTTCCAATATTTCTCTTGCCTTTTCTATTTCTTTAACATCTTTACGAATAGATCTAGGAAGATAATCTAATTTTCTAAGCTCATCATATATTGCCCCTCTGATTCTAGTAACGGCATAAGTTTTAAACTTAATATCTCTATTAGGGTTATATTTATCAATAGCATCCATAAGTCCGAAAGAACCAAATCCAACTAAATCTTGAAATTCAATATGCTTATGAGAACCCATATTAACGGATATCTTGCTTGCCACATATTTTACTAAAGGAGAATATTTAATAATTAGAGCTTCTCTTATATAAGGCGAAAGAGTTTTTTTAAACTCAAGCCAATATTCCTGCTCATTCTCATTAGTAATATTTGGTATTTTATCTTTGTCTTTTTTATTCATCTTCATAATATTCACTCTAACTATTAAATTTTTTTATTTTTTAATATATTTTACTTATCATCTTTTTCATCTTTAGCCATCATAGTTCTAACAGCTTTAGCAACTTTTTCAGGGTCTTCCTGAACCTCTTTTATCATTTCATTATCAGAAACTTTTTTATCAGGGAACATACTGCTGCTTGAAGTACTGTAACTAGTACTGCTGCTAGAAGGAGATTTTCCAAATACTATATCACCTATATCACCGCCTGAACTAGCAGGGCTTGGTTTGGAATTAGTTTTTCTATCAAGATTTATAGAATCAGGAGATATTGTTATACTATCTGGATTAAAATCATCAGTATTATTGCTAATATTATCTAGGTTATTAATAGGATCATCACTAGAATTATTAATAGAATTATCATCTAATGAATTATAATCCATATCCATATTTGTACTTACATTACTGCTTTCTATAATATCACCTAAATATCTTTTCAATAGCAAGCCTATTAAAAACAATATTGCCAAAGTTATTATGCCTGACAATAAAGCTTTAAGTAATGATATATCTATTCTATTTTTATATAGGACAGACATAACAAGAGTTACAATAAATGATAAAATAGATATTATACCATCTAATTTTCCAAAATTAGATGAAAAATACTGTTTTACTTTTTCTAGTATATTATTCATAAAATCCCTCTGCAAACATTTAATTATTTATTTTATCATTTTTTACTTACAAAAGATAATAAGGATTCCATAAATCCTCCAAAACCTTTTACCTCTCTGCCGTCATCATATTCCATATCAATTATTCTCTTAGCTATATTATGTATTGACATAGAAGCCTGACATTTATTATCATATTGGTAGAATGGAAGCTGCTGAGAAACTGCATAAGGAATAGTTTTATCTTCCATAACATGTCCCAAATATTTAACATCCATATCCAAATACTTTTTACTTGTCATAATAATCTTATCGCTTACTTCTTTACCTTCAGAAGCCTTAGTAACTCTATTAACCAATATTTTTATATCAGCATTAGCGTTTTCAGGTGCTATGGATTTTATTACACCATAAGCATCTAATATAGCTGTAAGCTCTGGAGTTGTAACTACTATACTTTCATCTGAAGAAAGAAGAAAATATAAAACATTATCAGAAATTCCAGCACCAGTATCAACTATTATTATATCAGCATCATTCAAAGAATCCATGCTATTAACTAATTTAGTCAAAGCTCTTCCGGATAAATTAGCTAAAGAAGAAAATCCGGAAGCTCCTGCTATATATCTTATACCATAATCTGTTTCAAGTATAATTTCATGTATTTTTTTCACACCTTTAATAACATGATACAAATTATATTCAGGCATATTTCCAAGTATAACATTAACATTACCAAGTCCAAGGTCTGCATCAACTAAAATCACATTTTGTCCAAGCTGCTGCAATGCTATGGATAAATTAATTGCTATATTAGTTTTACCTACTCCGCCCTTACCGCTTGCTATGCTTATAATACGCTGAGGACGTTTATCTTTCATACTCATCATTTTTCTTAATTCATCAGCTTGATCTTTCATAATACTTTATAAATTTCCTAAATTATTTTTTTCTTTTTTGTAAAACTTTATTTTAATGTCCGAATAAACCTTCCATTATTTTATAACCATATTTTTTAGCAGTAGATATATCCTTAGGAACACCCTGTCCATGAGTTATATAAGTAATAGGAAGTTTCTTCTTTGTAATAGCACAAATTGAAGAAGCCAAATAATCTGTTTCATCAACTTTTGTAAGTATTACACCTTTATAATTTGTAGGTTTAAATCCGTTTAATATCTTCAAAGCATCTTTATACTTTGCAGTAGCACTCATAACAAGCTGAATATCCATATCAAATCTTCCAACTGTAGTGAAATATTTTGACATAGCAACTATATCTTCAGCACCTTTAGGAGAACGTCCCATAGTATCTATAAATAACAATGAAGAGTTATCCATTTTTCTAATCTCTGCTCTCAAAGCTTCAGGAGTACTAGCACTTGTAAATGGTACTTTCATTATGCTTGCATATCTTTGAAGCTGATCAACTGCTGCTATTCTGTAATTATCTATAGTTACAAAAGAAACTTTTTTACCAGATTTCATATACTGTGCTGCTATTTTAGGTATTGTAGTTGTTTTTCCTACACCAGTAGGCCCTACAAATACTATAATCTTCTTCTTTGTTCCTACTTCTATACCATTAGAAAGTATTAATCTTTCAGCAAAATACTTTTCTACTTCTTCTCTTATAACATCTTTAGATTGGAAGAATCTTGCATTACTTGATGTAAGTAAATATTCTCTTAATTCAAGTAATATCTCTTCAGGAAACTCTCTGTCTCTTAAATAACTGAAACTTTCTTCCATTCCATCTGCAATATTTGCTTCAGCATTATCCTCAATATCATTTTCTTCATTATCATAATCTGATTCTTTTATATCATCATTAAAATAATCTCTGATATTGTTTTTGCTTTCTCTTAAATTATTTTCTTCTCTAGATTCTCTCTGCTCTCTTATTATTCTTTGTTCTCTTCTTGATTCTTTAATCTCTTCTATAGCATTTTTTATTTCATCTTCATCAGAAGAAGTATCTGAATGAGAAAGTTTATTTTGATATTTTGAATCTTCATTTATATTAGAATTATTGGAGTTATTTTTATTTAAATTTATATTAGGAATATTATTTTCTAAATATTCTTTTATTATATCTCTTATTTGTTCCTGAACTATTTTTTTTACATTATCATCTACAGAATTACTATTATTATTTTGATTAATATTATTTTGATTAATATTATTCTGATTATTATTAATATTATTAGCAGGATTAGTATGATTATACATAACATTATTATTAAAGTTATTCATACTATTATTCATAAAGCTATTATTAGGTATACTATTATTAAGTATATTGTTATTAGCAGTAAAATTGCTGTAATTATTAATAGGAGAAAAACTATTGTTATTAGAATAATCTGAAAGCATAGGATTTCTCATATTAGCGAATGTAGAACCTTGAAAATTAGAATATTGATTATTACTAAAATTAGGTAATGGAATAAAATTATCTACGCTTTTTTCTCTCGTATTATTATCTTCTATTTTTTCTTCAATAATATTAGCCTTTGTAGTATTATTAGTACTATTATCATTTAAAAGTTCTTCAGGTATATCTTCATTTTCAGTACTATAAGAATTTTCCTGAAAACTAGAACGTGATGAATTATTATTAGAAAAGCTGCTATTTCTATTAGCACTTTTTTCTTTCAAGGCTTTAGTTATAGAAACTATTCTGTCTGCCATTTCACTTGCATCTATAGTTTCAGATGAATGTTTTTTCATTTCTATTCTATCGCTTAAAAGTTTTGTTCTATGCATTTCATCTTCTTCATCTGAATAAGATTTATCTTCATTCATAGAATTATTTTTTCTATCGTAAATAGAATTGTTAAGCATTATTCTAAGTTCATGTTCTGTTTTCGTTCCAAGCCCTAAAAATCCGCCCACTTTTATATCTTTACTAGTTAAAATAACAAAGTTGCCGCCGAATTCTACTCTAGCTTTAGCGAAAGCATCTGTTTTATCCTTCCCTCTAATAGTGCGTATATCTACCATTTTATATCTCCTCTATTCACCTTAAATCACTATTAATATTGTTCTAATATGCCGATAGAAACTTCAAACTCTTTTTTAATCATTCCGAATATGTTTTTTCTTTTGCTCTCTCTCACACTAATAATAAAATAGCTTTCACCGTACTTATCTCTAGCCTGTTTTTCAATTTCTTCTCTGTTTTTTCCAAAAATTTTTATAGTTTTCATCTTGTAACTCCAAGTAATATATTATTATTTATATCTTAATCGCCCAATAAGGCATTCATCATTCATTATTTTATACTAGCAATACCCTGTACATTATACCCCTGTGCTATTTCAGTAGTAGCTATAACCTTGTACTTACCAACATTCTTAGCTATAAACTGATACAAAGGTCTTCTTATAATAGGAGAAGTTAAAAATACTATATCATCAACTCCTGAATCGCTTACAAGTTTAACTGCATCTTTTATATTTTTAATTAAGTTCTGCATACTTTCAAAACTCATAGCTATCATCTGCGAACCTTGTAAATTACCTGTATTAGCAAGGTTCTGAGCTATATTATTTTGAAGCTGCTGACTTAAAGTAATAACTCTTATATTTCTGTCCTGATCAGCAACCATCTGAGATATTTGAGATGCCAATCTGCTTCTTACAAGTTCAGTAGCTTGTTCGCTTCCCATAATTGATATAGCATCAGCAACACCCTCTAATATAGCAACACTGTTTCTGATAGGCACTTCCTCTTGAAGAAGATTCTGCAATACTTTTTGTATATATCCAAGAGGACTTTCATTATGAGGCTTGGCTGCAAGTACTTCAGATACAAGAGCTTTATGATCATCTTTAATAAGATCAAGCATATTCTGTACTTCTTCACGTCCGATAAGAAGATTAGCATTTCTCTTAATAGTTTCGCTGAAGTGAGTAGCAATAACTGAAGTAGGCTGAAATAACATAAAGCCTTTTTTCTCTGCCATATCTTTTTCATCAACTTTAATCCAATAAGCAGGAAGTCCAAATGCAGGCTCTCTTACTTTCTCACAATCAGGAGAAGGGCCGTCAGGAGAATTAGCATTCAAAGCTAAAAGCATATTAGGACGAACGAATCCTTTAGCCATTTCAGTACCATTTATACTCACTGTATATTCATCAGGTTCTATTACACTGTTGTCCACAATACGAACAGGAGGGACTACAAGCCCAACCTCTAAAGCAAGCTCTCTACGAATCTGACTTATTCTATTGATTAAATCCCCGCCTTCCGATTCTAATGCTAAAGGTATAAGAGAAGCACCAACAGAAAGCTCTATCTTCTCTACTTTCAAGAAAGGCGTAACATCTAAAGGACCTTGATGCACCTGTTCTCCGGCATCAGTTTTTGTTCCGTCTTCATTAAGTCCAAGCTCCTGCTGTTCTTTCTTCAAAGCATATCCTGCTAAGAATAAAGCCAAAGCTATTACGAATAATGCAATCTTTGGGAATCCAGGTAAAAGCATTAGGAAGAATGCGAAACCTGCACCTATAAATAAGTTCTTAGGTTTAGCAAAAACTTGTACTGCTATTTGAGTAGACAAATTATCCTCGCTGCTGCTTCTAGTTACTAATAAACCTGTAGCAAAACTCATAAAGAATGAAGGTATCTGGCTTACCAAACCATCACCAACAGTAAAACGAGTATAAGCATTAACTGCCTGAGTAAAAGGCTCTCCTCTCATTGTCATACCAATGATGAGTCCGCCTACTATGTTTATAACAGTGATTATGATACCGGCTATAACGTCCCCTTGTACGAACTTTGAAGCACCGTCCATAGTACCGTAAAAATCACTTTCACCTCTAATCTTTTTTCTCTTTTCTTCTGCCTCTTTATCTGTGATAGCTCCTGCCTGAAGTTCGCTTTCAACAGCCATCATCTTTGAAGGCATACTATCTAATGCAAATCTTGCTGCTACTTCTGATACTCTTGTAGCACCCTTAGTGATTACAACAAATTGTACTATTATAAGAATTATAAATATTACAACACCTACAACTATATTTCCGCCTACTACAAAGTCAGCAAATGCTGTAATAACTTTACCATTAAAATTAGCCCCCTCTGTAAGAATAGCTCTTGTAGTGGATACATTTAGAGCAAGTCTGAAAGCTGTCATAACAAGAAGTACAGAAGGAAATACGCTAAAATCATTAGCACTTTTTATACTAAGCACCATAAGTAATATTAATAATGATACTATAATATTTACTATAAGCAAAAAGTCCAATACTAAAGAAGGCAATGGTATAACGAGCATCATTATTACCATAACCGCACCTACAGCAAACATTATATCTGTATGCCTGCTAAGATTAGAAGGCAGTTTTATATTATCTAAAATTGATTTAGCACCATTCATTGTTGCCACTTTTTATTCCTCCTATATAGCCCTTGCCATTTTTTCATTACGTAATCTATATACCTCGCCAAGTATCCTTGATACAACATGAAATAGCTTTTCAGGTATATACTGTCCTAACTCAACATTGTAATATAATTCACGGGCTAAAGGTTTATTCTCAACTATTTGAACATCATTTTCCCTAGCTATTTCTTTTATTTTTAATGCTATATGATCTGCTCCCTTAGCTGTTACTACAGGGGCATAATCTCCATTTTCATATTTCAAAGCAACTGCAAAGTGAGTTGGGTTTGTAATAACTACATCCGCTTCAGGTACAGATTTAAGCATTGTTCTGCTTACAATCTTTCTAGCCATCTCCTGCAATTGACTTTTTACTAAAGGGTCTCCTTCCATCTCTTTAAACTCTTCTTTCATCTCATGCTTTGTCATTTTCAAACTATTAATGTATTGTCTTTTTTGAAAGAAATAGTCGAAAGCAGAAACTATTATCATAAATATAATTACTTTAGCTAGCATTTCTAAAACTATAAAGAAAAACAAATTCATAGCCTGACTCAAACCCATATTAACCATATTAAATATTTCAGTATGTTTTCCATATATAGTAGTAAAAGTGAGAATTGATATCATAATCATTTTAAAAAGTATTTTTGCCAAATTCATCAAGTTTTGAGATGATATAAATACTCTTTCTTTAAAGTTAGACCAAGTAGGGGCTATTCTTTTAAAATTAGGTTTTAATTTCTTTGTAGTAAATAAAAACTGAGTCTGTGCCAAATTAACGCCAACACCAACTACCAAAGCAACCGCCATAATAATTCCGGCAGTTTTTGCTAAAAGAACAAATATCTCTAATAACATATCTGTATAAGCTGCATTATTTATTGAAGCATCAGCATTAGATATTTTATTCATTACGTTAATAAAGAATTGTGCTACTGTATGAGTAAAATATGTAGTTAAAAGAGCTATCACAGCTATTGAAACTGCTAAAACTAGAGTCTGATTTATTTCAGCCGAGTTAACAACACGTCCCTCTTCTTCTCTAGCCTTTCTCTTTTTTCTTTCAGTAGGAAGTTCAGTTCTGCCTTCATCTTCAGGAGCAGCAAATAATGTTAATACATATCCTTTTCCTGTAAGACGCAAATATTTTCTGTATAGCTTAGCTTTGAATATAATGAACAATTCAAATATAGAAGAAAGTATTTTTTTAATCATACTGTTCCTCCGGATAAGAAAGTTATTATATTATTAACATCTGCTATAGTAGTTTCTAATACTTTCATAAAATTAGAAACAAGAACTGGTATCAAAATATAATAAGCAGCCACGCCAACAGCTATCTGCATAGGAAAACCAAGCATTAAAATATTCATCTGAGGGGCTGCCTTCGCTAATAATCCCAAACTTAATGATAATAAAAACAAAGTAAGCATTATAGGCAAAGATAAAGAAAGAGCTACAGAAAATAAAGAACTCATATAATATATCATTCTGTCTATAACACCGCTAAACGATGAAGTGAATACCGCCTTTGAAGCATCACTCAATACAGGCATAGCCTTAAAGCTATAAAATAAAGTTCTAATTACCCAGCTAGGTCCGTCTATAGCTATAAATAATAATACAACAACTAAAGACTGTAATTGTCCTAATACCGGCACTGTAACTTGAGATATAGGGTCAACCGTTTCTGATATACCGAATCCCATTTGTATTTCAAGGAAATTAGCCATAACCTGATAAGCAGTAAATATGATTGACATTAAGAATCCTATTAATATTCCTATTAATGCTTCATTTACCAATGTTAAAAAGTATTCAACAAAAGTAGGAGCTGCCTGAACATTTATATTAGCAACTAATGGAAATATAGCCGCTGTAGCAATGAAAGCTAATGCCATTTTTATAGTATTAGGTATAACATTAGAAGAAAATAATGGAGCTACCATAAGTATAGCTACAAATCTTACCATAATGAGCAGGTAAATTTGAAAGAAATTCACGAAATTATCCATTATTAATTCCCTAATTGATTCTATAAACTATTTTTAACACCCAACAAAATTATCTAGCTATAGTTGGAAGTATGCTGAATAACCTAACAGTAAACGCACTAGTATAATTCAGCATCCAAGAAGCTAACATATATATCACTGCCAACATAGCTATCATTTTAGGAACAAATGTTAAAGTCTGCTCCTGAATACTTGTAGTAGCCTGAAGTATTGAGATTATCAATCCAACAATAATTGATACCCCCAAAACAGGAGCTGAAAGCAGCATAAATACCCATAAAGTTTCTTGTACTAAAACAATAATAGAAGTATCGCTCATAAAATTTTCCTTAAAAAATTATTAACTATATAAAGCAGCAAAATATATTCCTATATTTATTGGAAACTCTGTACTATCTGAAGTATTAGAAGTTTCCATCCATCTACCGCAACAAACAAAATTATTTTAAGCGGTAAAGATATCATAATAGGCGGAAGCATTATCATACCCATTGCCATAAGTATAGAAGCAACAACCAAGTCTATAACAATAAACGGTATAAATAAATATATTCCCATTTTGAATGCTATAGTAAGCTCATTTATTATAAATGCAGGTACTACTACTATAGTAGGTATCCTATTCAAATCATCTACTGTCTGAATATCTCTAAGTCTTATATTAGTATCACTTATACTTAGAAATAAATCCAAACTCTTCATACCATTTTCACCTCTTAAAGAGTTAAACATAAACATTCTTATAGGCTGTATGCCTCTGCTGTATAATTCATTGACACCTATAGATCCGTTCAAATACGGCTGAAGTGCCTCATTATTTACCTGAGTTAATGTGGGCATCATTATAAAAAATGTAAGAAATAGTGAAAGCCCCATTATCAATGCTCTTGGAGGGGTTTCCTGTAATGACAATGCCCTTTGTACGAAACTTAATACTATTGAAACTCTTATAAAACTTGTTGTCATTATTATTATAGATGGAGATAATGACAATATTGTTAAAAGAAATAATATCTGAAGTCCCAAACTAACCTGCTGAGGTGTTTGAGCCTGAGTAACATTTAATCCTATTGTAGGTATTGGTATTTGGGTATTCTCTTGAGCGTAAGCTGCTACCGGTACAAGTAAACATAATACCAAAAATACCATTAGAAACTTTCGCATCTTGAGAACTCCAATTTTATAAATTTTTTCTAATCTTTTTTCTTCTGAAATCGATAATATTTACAACTTCCATAAAGTTAACATATTATCATAAAATAGTCAAGTATTATGTTAACTAATTTACAATCCATTATAATAAATTTTATCGCTCATATACTATTTACAGTATTAATACAGTGTACAAATTTTTTATACAGTATCAAACTAAATAAACAACCCCATTATATAGCAATCATAATAAACATCATCAATACAAAAAAAGCTCTTTATCTCACCTTCTATGAAAAAACCAAGTGATTTATATAGTTTTAAGGCCCTTTCATTATCAGTTCTGACAGTTAATTCTATCTTTTTTATAGAATTTTTTTTAGCATAAGCTATAGCATAATTGATAAGTCTTTTGGCTACACCATTACCCCAATACTTTTTCAATACGCTTATTCCTAAATTAACTCTATGCTTTACTCTTTTCCTATCAATACCTTTCAAATTACATATTCCGATAATTTCACCATTTATTTCGCATAAAAACATCTTAGTTGTCATGCTTTTTTGTATACTTTGTAAAAATTCCTCCTCTTTTTTTATATCTAATTCCCTTTCATTAGAATCAGACATCATAAAATTAGTTTCATCAGACACCTTTACTATGTAATTTACAACATTTTCAGCATCTTCTATATGTGCTTCTCTTATACTACACATAAACACCTGCAATATTGATTATCGGATTTTATTATGTAAACTATAATATGATAACTTATTTTTTCTTATTTTTCAATTGATTTTTTAGAATTTTATATTATTTTTAATATATAGAGATTATACATATATATACTTTTTTCTAATAATTAATTTTACTAAAAAGTTTATATTTGGTTATAATAATTATATATGTATTTTTATTATGAACTTATTTTACTAAGGGGGAGAAAATAAGTTATTATATTTAACAAAGCAATTATTCATTATTATCAGACTCCTAACACTATTATTGATGGGCTTATGGTTTTCCTTAATCATAAGCCCATTGTTTTATTGACAATACTATTTTTTTAAAATAGAATATAAAAACTAAAATATAATTATATTGGGGTAAAAAATGAAAAAAACACTATTACTACTATCATCTCTAATCTTACTACTATCATCATGCTCTCAAAAAAACAATGAAAACACAAACATATTTGAAGCATTAAATGGCAGTGAATTCTATCTTACAAGCAATCCTAAAATAACAATAGGATTTGAAAACAGCAATGTTTATGGAAATGCCAGCATAAACAGATATTTTACATCATTTAGTATTAGCAATGATCAAATAATTTTAGGTACAAATATAGGAGCAACATTAATGGCCGGAAACGAAGAAGATATGAAAGCAGAACAGGAATTTTTAACTGATTTAGGCAAAGCTAACTCTGTTTCATTAGAAAATGATAAATTAACAATAAAAACTTCTGAAAACAAAGAATTATCTTTCACAAAAAGAAGTTTAAATTACAATGATTTATACGGCAGAGAATTTATTCTTGAAAATAAATACCCTGAAATCGGTATAACAATAGGATTTGACACTAATAAAGTTTATGGTTTTTCTGGTGTTAATAGATACTTCGCAGGATATACTTTAACTAATAATAATGTAATATCAATAGGTGCATTAGGCTCTACTATGATGGCAGGCCCTGAAGAAAATATGAAAGCAGAACAGGAATTTACAACATTACTTTCTGAAGCATCTAATATCACATTATCAATAACAAATTTAGAAATAACTACAAAATCAGGTGAAAAATTAATATTTAAAGATGATTCTATATCAGGCAATAAATTATTAGGAAGAACATTTTTATTGAAAAATTTCTATAAATATCCTAATGTAGAAATAACTATGTCTTTTTATGGTAAAGAGAATCAAGTAAATGGTTTCTCTGGTGTAAACACTTACAAAACTTCATATAGCAATATAAACGGCAATGAAATTAAATTTAATGGTTTAGCTATGACTAGAATGGCAGGCCCTGAAGAAAATATGAATGCTGAAGCAGATTTCTCAAAATATATGGAAAATGCTAAATATATGTACTTAAAAGGAAAAGAACTTATTATAATAGCTAATGATGCTGCAATATTGAGATTCGTAGAAGATTATTTTGATGTTAATGAGTATTCAGGAAAAGAATTCAAATTATCAAATATGCTTGAAGGTACAGAAATAACTTTATCTATAACTAATAATTCATTTGTAGGAAAATCTGGAGTTAATAACTATAATATACCATTTGAAATAAAGGATGGTAAAATAACAATGAGTAAAACAGGAATATCAACTTTAATGGCAGGTCCTGAAGCTGATATGCAAGCTGAAGATGAATATTTAAAACTTCTTAATAAAGCCAATTATATATCTTATAATAATAATACTTTATGCATAAAAACATCTGATGATGATATACTACTTTTTAACATGGTAAATTAAATATATTTTTACTGTTTCTTATTTATTATGTTATATATAGTATAGCTACAAACGTCATTTGTTGCGCTCTTAAGATATATATACAAACCCATTACTTTCACTCTATGAACTCAAATTTCATAGAGTGTTTTTTTTATGAAAATATGATAAAAAATGCACAGGAGCCAGACATATTGCATTAAGTATTCCTTAATTTCTTGAAGTATAACACAGGTGTATAATAA
>NZ_CALXYQ010000028.1 GCF_944393015.1 uncultured Brachyspira sp. | reverse complement strand
GATGATAATTCACTTACAGGAAATTATTTAAGCGAGAGAAAAAAAGTATTTGAAAAAACTGCTGTAAGAAATGAAGAAACTGAATGCATAAAATTAAAAAATGTTTCAACAAACAATTTAAAAAATATTGATGTTGATATACCATTAAAAAAGATAGTAGTTGTTACTGGAGTATCTGGAAGCGGTAAGTCATCATTAATAATAGATACTCTCTACCCTGCCCTAAAAAAACGCAGACTAAATCAATATTCAAAATTTGAAAGTGCTGAAATACCTAGTATTGTTTCGGATACTATATTGGTTGATCAAATTTCTATAGTTGGTTCTATTAGAAGTACATTGGTAAGCTATAGTAAAGTGTTCGATAAAATAAGAAATATATTTGCAAAAACTCCAACTGCAAAAGCAAAGGCATTCGCACCAGGCAGATTTTCATATAATGGCAAAGAAGGAAGATGCAATATATGCGAAGGTAAAGGAATAAGAAAAATTGCAATGCACTTCTTATCCGATATGGAGATTGTTTGCGAGGCTTGCGGAGGTAAAAGATATAATGATGAAACTTTATCCGTAAGATTCAAATCTTTAAACATAGCCGAAGTATTAGAGCTTACAGTTGATGAGGCAATAGCGTTTTTTGACTTTGACAAATCAATCACAAAAACACTTTCTATAATGAGTGAGGTTGGACTTGGTTATATAAAACTTTCTCAAAGGCTTGATACTTTCTCAGGCGGTGAATTACAGCGTTTGAAACTTGCTACAGAATTAGCTAAAAAACAAGGCGATGAGCATATTGTATACATTTTAGATGAACCTACTACAGGGCTTCATTTTGATGATGTTAATAAACTTCTCATAGCTTTAAACAAATTAGTAGAGAAAGGACATAGCGTTATAATAATAGAACATAATCCTGATGTTATAAAAGCTGCCGACTACATAATCGATTTAGGATTAGAAGGCGGTACTAACGGAGGAGAAATCATTGCGAAAGGTACTGTTGAGCAAATTCTAGAAATGAAGAAAGGCTACACTTGGAAATATATTTAATTAAATAATATAAAGGTATTAACTAAATAATAATTAATACCTTTATAAAAATATTCAATTAGAATTCATCGCTTCTGAATTGTTCATCAGTAAGCAAATTATTTTCTATTATTACGCTAAATAAACATTGTATTATATATTCAAAGTTAGCATTTATAAACTCTCTTGCTTTTTTAGCATTAATAATTTCTTCATTGACATCACTTGTTTTTTCATTAACCCTATGTGCTAATGAATCTCTTATCTGATTAATTGCTATCCAATTTTTATCAGGCAGTCTTCTTAATGGTTTGCCTCTATTATCTTTTACAATATTTCCATTTACATCTTTTTCTATTTCATTTGATGAATGAAAATGATAGCATAATACATATTCTTTATTATTATATTTTAGATTTAAATTTTCTCCTTTCCATTTAGCATATCTATCAGTAACTTCTTCTCCTGTATCTTCATCAATTTCTCTATGGGCATAGGCATCAGCATTTCTAACATAATCAAATAAACGCATAATTACAAGTTCTTTTCTTGTGTTGCTCATAATCTCATAAATATCTATTAATACATTTTTGTTTTTTATATTAATATCTTCTTTTAAAACTTCAGATTTGGCACATTCATTTATTAAGTTAATAATTAATTCATAGTTATTAAAATCTTCTTTGTTAAAAATATTTATAAGAGTTTCTGTATTATCTTTATTTGCTCTATGTAAAGAATCTAATAAATATTTTAACATTATTGTATATAAATCTTTGTCTAAATTATAATTTTGTATTATATAACTAGCTATATTACTGCAAAGTTCGTATGCTTTTATATCAAATGCTATTGTTACAGCTGGTATACTGAATTCTAGTTTTTTTAAATGATAAATATATAACTGTTCTAAATTTTCTCTAGCAGCATCATAATGAATATGCCCTTTTTCCTGCATTTCATATATTAGCATTATACTTCTAAAAGCTTCTATCATAGCATATTCAAAAGAACCTTCATCTATAAAATTGAGAAGTCTTATAGATTTTTTTAAATGTTCTAATGATATATCAGCATTTCTTTTACATTCTTCTTCTTTATATATAGCTCTTCCAAGTAGCATAAAATAATCAGAGTCTTGAGGTAATACATTAGTATATTTATGTATTATTTTATGAGCTTCTTTATATTTTCTATTTTCATAATAAAGATAAACCAAATTAATAATTGGATCTTTTATATACGGATGAATATTTATATAAAAGTTTTCATAATTTTTTATACTTTCTTGAAATAGTTTTTCAGCATTTCTGTAATTTTCTATATCTTTATATTTTAAATATTTTATTTTATATAATGCTCCTAAATTACTCTGTGCCATTGGTAAATAATGCTGATATAATTTTGCATAATAACACCATACATATATATAAGGCTTTTCTAGAATATTATATTGTTTCATAATATTATATATATCATTTGAATGAGTTATAAGATATTTATTATATTTTTCAGCTTTATTAAAATACTCTTCTGTATTAGATTTATTTATATTTTCTTGTACTTTTTCATCTGTAATTTTGTTGTATTCATCTTCATAGTATGCGTATCCATATTTATTGCTATAATATATTGCAATATTATTTATTATAGCAGCATCTATTATTTCATATTTATAATCATTTATTTCTCCTTCATATCCTGCAATAGATAGTAATGCTGTTTTATTGTTTTCATCAATTTCTAATAATTCTTTTGCTGTTGAATATGCTTTATCAGATTCATATTCAGTATAATAAATATATATGAGTATTTCATATATATTTATATCTGCTTTTTTACCTTGACTTTCAAAGTGCTCTTTTATTTTTATAATGCCTTTTTCTAAGAATTGACTTAATGTTATTGAATTTGGAGCATGTTGAAATTCTCTTATAATAAAATTAACTAACTGCAAAAAATCACCTATATATATTTTATTATTAATAAATTCATTGCTGAAATATAAGAATGCATTTTCTATATCTCCTAATTTTTTTTGACAAGAAATTATCCATTTTTTTATTAATTCTTCTAATTTTTCTTTATTAAAATCATAATATAATTTTTCCATTTTTTTTCTCCTTTTATAAATTATAAACTTAAACTAACCTATTCAATCAATTAGCTTTTTTGTACCTATCATAATATTTATCTATACTGTAATCCATTTTAAAAAACTCTTCATACAAATCAACATCATCATCAAATAAACTATTTGAGTAAATATATTTATTATCAATGTTGTTAAAGAATCTGCCTTTAGCATCAAGCATTATATAGGAAGAAGTCATGTTATCATTGTTTTCACTATACATTATTCTTTCATTTTCTGCATGAGTATTTAGAAAATAGTTAAACTCTTCATTACTTATTAAAAGTTCTTTGCAGGAATTAAGATTTTCTATAGGGAGTACCTGAAATATTTTCCATTTGTTTGGAAGGGCTTTTTCTATAAATGAGTTTAGATTTTCTTTGTAATTGTATCTATTAACAACAGTATTTATCTTTAGAGCTTTTCCGCTTTCTTTAATTTTGTAAGTTAAATATAAATATTCTTCTTTTGTTATAGGTTTGCTGTTTTTTACACTTCTTCCTATTTTTATACAAGTTTCTTTGTCTAATGAGTCTATGCTTAAACCTATAACATCGCAGCATTTTAAAGTTGTTTTTAGTATAGAGTTATCCTTTAAAAACATTGAACCATTGCTTACTATGCTTAGTATATGTCCTTGTGATTTTAGATAATGCAATAAATGAATATAGTTCTTGTATATAGTTGGCTCACCGCCTACTAAATTTATATACTTAAAAGGTTTAAGTTTTTCAGCTATTTTGAATAAATTTATATTGCATGAATCTTTTGAAGCATAACAGAACTTGCAATGCATATTGCAGTTATTGATAAAATGCCAATTAAGTTTTAAGCTATTAAAAATACTCATATAAATACCTCCGAAATTAAACTCGAACATATTCAAAGATATTTTTAATTAAGTATTTTTAGCTTATGCTATAAATATAGTACATTATTTATTTTTAGTCAAGTAATATTTGTAAAAAATAATAAAAAGAGGATAGTTAAATTAATAACCATCCTCTTATAAAAATTATACAAATATTTTATTATTCAAATATAGTTTTGTATTCGTCTTTCAAATAAGGTTTGATTTCTTCTATAGGAATTAATACTCTAGTCTCACCTATTGCATAAGGTCCGATCTCGTATATTCCCCAAGTAAATACTAAACCTTTTGATGTTAGATAGAAATTGTTGTTTTCTAATGAAAGCTCATCTAATCCGAAATAAGAATTAGCATCTCTGCCTTCTATTTTTACTAACTTATCTACTATTAATTTAATTAAGTCAGCATTTTTTAAGTCTGTTATTAAGTCTGCTATTTTTAATTGATTTCCTGTTTCTAATGAATATACGCTGTTTACTGTAGCATAATTTCCATGTGCTCCGCCTGTGTATTCATAAACCATTTTATTTATAGATACAACTTTTTCACTTAAATAGTCTATACCAAATTGAGAAGAATAATTTTCTATATGTGATATATAATCTGATTTTACCCACTCATCATAGATAGGAGTCATTTTATTGTTTATCAAGCTTTGAGCTGTTAATAATTTACCCAAATCATTGAAAGTGCTTGCATCAGTTATTCCAAAATCTTTATTGATGTCTAAATTAATTTTATCAATACTTGCAGATTTGCTGTCATTTTTTAAAGCAAATATTGCAGTTTTGAATTGGAAGAACCTTTGACCATTAGTTGATGATTCAGGAGAAACATTTGAATAAGTATATTCTATTATTCTAGCACCTGTTACAGGAGTTTTTGCTGCTTTGAAAGTCATTTCTTTTCCGTCTATTTTTGCCACAAAAGGATATGACGTGCTTGGGAAATTTCCTTCTAAAGTTTTATTATCATAAGAAGTTGCTGATATATTTCCTTCATCAAGCTCGCCTGCTCTTGTAACATTAAATATATTTAAATTTTGATTGACATCTCTGTAATATACTACTCCGAAATTTCCTTTTTCATTTTGTGATATTTCAGAATTAATATATTCGCCAGTATCAGCTACTAAATATACAACTTCATAATTATTAGCTTTTTCATTTTCACTAAGCTGTAATGGTGTGATTTCTGTTGTACTATTATCAGTTACTGTTTCTTGTTTGGCATTATTTGAATTACCGCATGAAACAAAAATAAATAAAGTACATAATACTGTTAAAAAGACCGTTTTCATTTTTTATCCTATTAAAATTATATTACTTCCCAAAATATACCTATATTAATAACAGTATATACTTTTTAATGTAAAATATTTTTATTAAATGTTTATGAATTATTTATTAAAAAATAAACTACAATAATATATTAAGAATATATTATGTATTTTATTGTGGTATAAAAATAGTATCGCTTAAAGTTTTTGTAAAAACTTTATATCCATTTTCTAACATAAAGTCAATAATTATATTATCATGACCTTCTAAGCCTATCATAGAAAAACTAAATTTATGAAAATCTATTGACTTTAATAAATTTAGTTCTCCACCTTCTATATCTATTGATAAAAAATCAATATGTTTAACATTTGGGAATTTTTTCATAATTTCATCAAAGTTTATAACTTCTACATCAATGAAATTTAATTTTAATTCATCATTTTCTTTTAATATTCCCAAAGATTCCAAATATTTTTTAGCATTTACTAATCTATTATTATATTCTTCATCTGAAATACCTAAATTTAAAAAACTTAAAAAATTGTGTATTTCGATATCTACAAATTGAGCTTTTGGCATATTTTGATTTGAAACAGCAGCATTGATACAAAGTGAGTTTTTTCTATTTTTTAATAATTGTTCATAATTAATAGGATTAGCCTCTACACATATTCCTTTCCAACCTAATTTTTCAAAAATTAAAGTTGTGCTTCCTGATATACCATCATGTGCTCCTATATCTATGTAAAATCCATTTGAAAAAAAATCATTTTTAATACTTTTTAGATATTGATATGCTATATAATCTTGCATATCTTGAGCAACAAAATAATGTGTTTTATAGTTGTCGTTTATGTATAAAGGATGTGCTTTATTACATATATCTATTCCTAAATGCATAGATAATAAGGTTGTATTTGAATATATTAAATCTAGCTTATGTTTTATAATGTTTAATTCATTATTACAATTAGCAATTTCATTATTAGAGTTTATTGTTTTTAATAGTAATAATCTAACATTATTTCTTAATTTTTTGAATGGTATCCACCATACTATATTGTCAATTATAGATTTGTAGTCCATTTTTATCTCCTTAGATTAATTTAAAATAAAAAAAGCCAGAGCATAAATTTATGCTCTGGCTATAAATTCCTTTATAAAGAAATGTTTTATTTTATGCTGTGCTGTGCTGTGCTGTGCTGTGCTGTGCTGTGCTGTGCTGTGCTGTGCTGTGCTGTGCTGTGCTGTGCTGTGCTGTCATTAATAACCTTTAATATGTTTTTGCTATTATAACATATAATATAATTCTTGCAATGAAACTAAAAAAATTAATCTTAAAGTATAATAAATATTTAAGCGTAAAATATCAATCATCACTATATTCTTCAATAGTTTTTTTTGAGCTTTTCCAACTTTCAAGTGTTTTCCATTTTTCTACATTACAATATTCACAAAATGGAATAGGTTTAGATAAGAATTCAAGTATTTCTTTGTAGCTATTTATCTTATATATATCGAGATAATCTAATTCTGTAACTTCTAAATTTTTATTAAAATATTTATTATAGTGCTCTATATTTGGAACAAATGCACAAGTATACATTTTTCCTTTTTTTATAGAAACACAAGTATTAGCCATAACGCAAGTTGTAAAATTATAAAATCCATCATTTTTTCTTTTATCATCTAATATAAATTTCCAACTTTTCTTTTCTCCGTCAGGATTAGTATACTTTATTTTTACATCAAATTCATTAGCTTTCTTTTCTATTTCATTAAAATCTAATTTTATAGGATATTTAGTAATAACAATTTCTACATCATTGTTTTTACAAGATTGCCAAAATTTATCTTCTTTCTTTAATAAAAGTATGCCATTTGTCCATAATTGCAAAATATTTGTTTTAAAAAATGTTCTTACTATTTTAAAATATTCTTCACATTGTTTATTTAATAATGGTTCTCCTCCAATTATATGAATTTCTTTTATTAAACCTTTCGTTAATTCATATAATCTATGTACATCTTTGTAAAATGTTTCTATGTCAATATATTCTTCTTCTGCAAGCTGAGAAAAATTACTACAACTGTAACAGTTTAAATTGCAATGTTCAGCAATGTGAAAATCAACTACATATAAATATGGTTGTGGCGTAGTTTTTCTGATTCTATAACTTATACTTTCTGTTATATTATTTAATTTTTCTAGATTATTTATGTGTATAAGACTATTAATATTATAATTTACATTATTTAACTTTTCTTCTATTAAATTATTTATGTTATTTAATTTTTCTTCCATCAAATTATTTATATGTATATCTATATCTTTATTTATTTTATTTCTAATATTATTTCTTAATTTTTTGAATGGTATCCACCATACTATATCATCAATTATAGATTTGTAGTCCATTTTTATCTCCTTTTTTAAAAAAATTTATTTAAAATATAAAAAGCCATAGCATGAATTTATGCTATGGCTATAAGTATTTTTATAAAGAAATATTTTATTTTATTTTATTTTGTGTTGTGTTGTGTTGTGTTGTGTTGTGTTGTGTTGTGTTGTGTTGTGTTGTGTTGTGTTGTGTTGTCATTAAATTGTCCTTTATTATATCATAATAATTATTTTATTCAAGGAAAATAATATTAAACTTATTCTTCTATTGCATATTGTTTATTTTTCCAGTCTACCCTATATACTTTCCAATTGTTTAAATCAAAAATATCATCTTTTACATTAAAAAAAGAGTCAAAATTATATCTGTTAGTAAATTGTTCTGATATTTTCCAAGTTTTAAAATAAAGTATATTAGCTCCATTAGTTTTATAATCATTTGTTATCACTTTATTGTTAAATACATCTTTGATACCAGGAATATGTTTTGTTGATAAATATGCTGTATCCGCTATAGTCATAAAATTTGTATGTATTTCTATATTTCCTCTTGAATTAAAATCCTTATACATAAGTAAAGCATTATAGTAACTATGGAAGGTTGTCTGAAATACTTTTGTATTTACAGCCTGACCATGATCAGATACTAGTATTATTTTAGTATTATCATAAACATTATTTTCCTTTAAAAAATTAATTAAATCTATTATGGCATTAATAGTACCTATATTAGCATAATAGAACCTTACACTGTATTCATCTTTATAAGTTATAAGATCTTCATTATTAACAGGTTTTAATCTAATATTAGGTAAATAATCATCATTAAAGAAATAAGGCTCATGTGTTACAGCATTACGGGCAATATTATAGTAATTTCCATTTTCATTTATTGAAATAAAATCTTTTATAGATAATAAAATTGAATAATAATAAATACTTGTATTCATCATATCTATATTATTTATAAATAGAGTACCTTTATCATAAAAAAATGATCTCATACTAATAGGCAACATTTTTAATATTGAAAATCTAAATGCTCTAATATTTTTATTATTTTTAGAATCCATGTAAAGATTTTTTACATGTTTATTTAAAGCGTAAGTATCTATATTAGCATAAGCATAAGCATTTATATTAGTATAGTCATCAAATATGCTTAAATCAGTAAAATCGTTGAAATTTACATACATAGGGTCAAAAATTGTAGATTTATATCCATATTTTTCTAATGCTAAAGGTACATTCAATATTGCTTCGTTATGTTTATCTTTTATTATATAATTTCCATTAGTGCTAAGTTCATAAGGTAGATAATCATATCCCCCATATAAGCTTGCTGTTTGAACTGTTATTTGTCCATAGGATAATGTATTAGGATATATTATGAATCCATCTAATTTTTCTTTATATTCAGGATATTTTTCAATTGCATCTACCCAATATGATGATATTGCCCTATCGAGAAAAAATACAAATACATTTTCACCATTTTTAGATATATTAAATATTTTTGCATTGTTAAGTTTATTGTAAGTTTTAATTTTAGAACTTTCTTTAATTATTATATTCATAGAAAAAATAGATATTGATATTAGTGATAATAATATAATAATATATATATTAATTATAATAATCTTTCTTTTATACAATAAAAAAGTTACAATTAATATTGATAATATAATTAATGTGTAATTTAATAATGTTTCATTAAATGAAGCTTTCAATAATTCAGTATTGTCAAATATGAAGTTAGCGTTAATATTAATATAATTACCTTTCATTATAAAAACATTAATCATAATTATAAAAGAAAAATATGTGAATAATATAGTAATACAGTTTTTTATTTTATCAGAAAATAAAAAGTATATAAAAGTAGGGTAAAATAAAAATAATCCTATTCCAATTGATATGTTATTTATTATTAAAAAATAATGTTCTTTAAATTCTTGTGGTGAATTAGCTATTAATGTCGTTGGTATAAATAATCCAGATAATATAGCTGAAACTAAGCAAGACATAAATAGTAACAAAGTTCTTTTTTCAGATATTTTATCATTTAATATATTGTGAATTATATTTATAATATTTTTATAATAATTAATTAATAATAAAATTGATACAAGTATTATATATATTAAAATTATATAATTTTTTATAAATAATTTATATTTAATCTCTATTTTTCCTATATTTTCTATAGTATCATTTAAAGTTACTACACCAAAAGGACTTCCATAATCATTAAATGTTATATTTAAAATATTGTTATTATTTAAATATTTTTTGTCTATGTAAACACCAAATATGTCACTATTTCTAAATATTTTATTATAATATGATATACGCATATTATAATCATAAGATTGTAGATTATTGGATATTAATTCGAACTTATCTAAATAACCTTTTCTTTGAATATTGCATAAAATAAACATTATTAATAATAATAAGCTTAATATTATTATTATTATAGTATTAATTTTTTTTATATTGTTTGGAATGATATGGATATCTAATAGTTTAAGTTTTTTGGTTATAGATTTTAATGCATTAATATTTATATTATTTTTATATTTTATAATAATATTCTTTACTAAAGAGAAAAAACAATTTAATGTCCAGTAAAATAAAAGACCTGAAGGTGAATTATATAACAATATTAAAAATATTAATGGAATAATATATATTTGTGAATTATCTTTAAAACTTCCTCTTTTATAATATATTATACCTGATAATAAGCTAAAAAATGACATAATAAACGGAAGAATATTTATATTAGTATTTCCTATATGTATTAATTTATCTGGAGAAGCTAAATCTTTAATTAATAAAAAAGATATATTTTCAAGTCCTTGCAAATTATGAATGAAATTATAAGCAGCAAGGAAAAATGGTATTTGTATTAATAATCCTAAAGTGCTTCGTAAAGCATATACTGTTTTATATTTATATATTTTATAACAAGCTTGTATTAATAAAAATTTTTCATCACCTTTGAAATTTTTTTTTATATGATCTATATCAGGTTTCATTTTAGATTGTATTATTTCTTCTTCTTTTTTCCATTTTTCTGCCGTAATATATAATGGTAATGATAAAATACTAACAGATAAACTTAATAAAAATAAACTTATTGGGTAACTATATTGAAATACATTATTAAATAAATAAAATAATGTTTCTATTATAAATTCTATAGGATATATAGTTATATTATAAAGTATGTCTAAAAGTACCATATATTTTATCATCCTAATTCTTAAATATTTTTTTAGAGATTATCCTAACTATTTTAGGATCCTCATTTTTATATATTGCTAAACCATTATCTTCTATTGAATAAATTATCTTAAATTCTAATTTTTCTAATTTAGATATAAATATAGATTTATCCATATATCTTCTATAATGATCTGTAAAGTTTTCGTTATTACTAATTTTAGTACCAGAATTATAAAGATCATCATTTATACTTCTAGCTTCTACAAAAAAAAGTCCATTTTCATTTAAATGATTAGATACCCAATTTAAAACTCTATTTTCTGCTTCTTCATCTATAGAATGAAGTGTAAAACGACTATATGCATAATCAAATTTAAAATCTAAATCTAAATTAGTGAAATCTGAACATACAAATTTTAGATTATCAGAACTAAATTCTTTATTTAGAAATTTTATTTCATTATTTACTTGATCAATACCCAAAACATTTATTCCTAAATTAGATAAAAATATGCTATCTCTACCATTACCACATCCAAACTCAATTAGTTTTTTTCCATTTTCTAAATATTGAAGTATAAATTTTGAAAATGGAGTTGGTTCAAATGGTATATTATTTTTTAAATAATATTTTTCCCAATATTTTATGTCATTTGTAAACATTTAATTATTCCTTTATCATATTAAATAATAGTGTAGAAATTTTTTTAGATGATTCATTAATATACATATAAGCTTCACTTTTTGCTTTTTTTATTTCAGCTATAAATTTTTCATCATTTATGAGGTTGGATAAAATATTATGTATTTCATTTATATTATTTTCAAAGAATTTAATACTTATTCTAGGTAATACTGTTAATTGCCATATATCATTCTTAAGAAAATAAGCATCAAAACCATCTTTTTTATACTGGAAATCTGGTATTAAGACAGGTCTTTCCATTAAAAAAGAATAATCAAATATAACCCCTGAGAAATCAGATATCATAGCTGTTGAACGAAGAAAAGAATAAGAACTATCCGTATTATTGTCCCATTCTATATTAGTATTATCTTTATATATTTCTTTTAATGAATTAATCATTTCTTTTTCGCTTATATAAGATTGAGGGTGCGGACGTATAATGACTTTATAATTTAAAGTTAAAATAGAATCTATTAATTTTTTACCAAATTTTTTTAAAAGCCCATTAGGTCCCCATGAAGGGGCTATTAATATAGAGTCAGATTTTATGTTTTCGCTTTCTTTTATTTTTTGCAATTTTTTATTAAGTTCATCCAAATAAGGACTTCCAACAACATATAAGTCTTTCTCTTTTTCACCTCTTAATTTTTCTAATTCTCTTATATCTGATATTTGATGTTCACCATTCAATAGAACTATATCAAAGAAATCAAGAGAATACATTTTATATACACCTATAGAACCTGGGGAGTGTGTTATGTGTATATATTTTTTTACACCTTTAGAACGTTTTAATTGGAATACATCCAAATTGGGTGTAGTCATTAAACATATATCTGCTTCTATAAAATTTAATTTAGCATAAGCTTTATTTCCTACACCTATAAATTCTGTATATAATAAATCACTTTTTATATTGAAAATTAGATCATCCTCACTTGAACTGTAATATATTAATGGTATTTCTAATTTGATAAGTTCTTCTATTATAGGCTTAAATAAATTGTAATATCTTTTATCTTCACCATAAATAATTATTTTAGCTTTATTATTTAAATTTATTTTAGCTCTATTCTTATAAAAAGGAACTGTTTTTATTTTAATTAAAAAAGCTTTAAACAAGAAAAAAAGTGTACCTATTATACCAAAAATTGCTGAAAATAATAAACTTCCAGTACCAGGATCTATATATCCAAATAAATTATTTTGAACTATTATGAATATAAAAATAAATAAACTTATTTTATTTAGGATTGTCATTTATATTCCTTAATTACTTACTCAAAATTATTGAAGTTCATTTTTTACATAATCTAAAGATAAAAGTTTTTCTTTCACTTCTTCTTTATTTAAACGAATTGTATTATCTGAATTATATTCTTCTTTAGATGATATTTCTATGTTGCCATCTATAAAATATTTATCATAATTCAAATCTCTATTATCAGCAGGTATCTTATAAAAATTTCCCATATCAACAGCTTTAATCATATCTTCTTTATTTATTAAAGTTTCATAAGTTTTTTCGCCATGTCTTGTACCTATTATTTTTATTTCTACATTAGGATTAAATATTTCCTTAATTGCTAATGCTAAATCCATAATAGTACAAGCTGGAGCCTTTTGCACAAATATATCACCGTTTACAGCATTGTTGAAAGCAAATAATACTAAATTTACTGATTCATCTAATGACATTAAAAATCTAGTCATATTAGGGTCTGTAACTGTTAAAGGTTTATTTTCTTTACACTGTTTTATAAATAATGGAATAACAGAACCTCTTGAAGCCATAACATTTCCATATCTAGTAGCACATAAAGTGGTATTACCATCATTTGGTAAATTTCTAGACTTTGAAATCATTAATTTTTCCATAATGGCTTTTGTCATACCCATAGCATTAATAGGATAAACAGCTTTATCTGTTGACAACATAACAAGTTTTTTTACTTTATTTTCTATACATGCATCTATTACATTACTTGAACCAATTATATTAGTATGCACTGCTTGTATAGGATAAAATTCACAAGAAGGTACTTGCTTCAACGCTGCAGCATGGAATACAAAATCCACGTTTCTTAAAGCTTCATTTATGCTTTTATAATCCCTAACATTACCAATATAATATTTGATCCTATCATCTTTTAATTCTGTGCGCATTCTATCCTGTTTTTCTTCATCTCTGGAAAATACTCTTACTTCTTTTATATCAGTATTGTTTATAAAGTATCTAAGCATTTTATTACCGAAAGATCCGGTACCACCAGTTATTAATAAAATTTTATCCTTAAACATAATAATTACTCCAAATTATTTATTTGTTCTTTTACTGTAGGTATATTTAATTTACTACATAATTCCTTAATAGATGATAAACTTCTATCACATATAGGATTAGTTATATATGGTTTTATTTTTAGATTTAAATCATATTTCTCATTAAAATATTCTAACATTTGATATTTGCTTACTATATTTTTAGAATGTATATGAAATAAATCTTCTTCATATAGATTATTTTCTATTATTTGTTCACAAATTATGGCATATTGTTTTGTTGTAATACCATTCCAAAAATGATTTAAAAATCCGTTTACAGACTTTCCCTTTTGTGATTTAGCCCAAGAAATTAAACTAGCATTTTTATGTATTTCCTCACCTATGATACTTGTACGTAATATCATACATTTACCTCTAGGTTCACCTAAAGATTTTGATTTTCCATATTCATCTAAGGCATTATGTCCATCGATTTCATTATATTTACCTTTAAGTCCGTCAAATACACAGTCTGTAGTTATATGAATAAATTTAATATTATTTTCTTTACACCAATTAGCAGCATTCCATGGAAATATAGAGTTTATAAATATAGAATCTCGCATATTATTAAACATAAATGGTTTTATAATACCAATACAATTTATAACATAATCAAAATCTTTATTTAAATTATTTATATCATCAGTAAGGGAGTCAAATTTGATACCTTTATTTTTATCAAAATTATCAAAAGCTACTTTTTCATTCCTATATGTAAAATGAACATTATAATTTTTGTTGTTAATGAAATGCCTAGCAACGGTATTGCCAAGCATTCCAGTTCCGCCTAATATTAAAATCTTTTTCATTTTGCCTTCTTCTTAATTGTAATTTTTATTCCAAATATATTTATTGTTAAATATTTATCATTATTTTGAATAAATATTCCAAAATTATTATTTTTATAATTGCTAGTAGTTATATTATTGTTAGTAGTTAGAATATTTGAATTATTATATTTTTTTAATTGTTCTAATATAATTTTATAGTTTTCATCTAATTTATAATCTTCAATCATATTTTTATAAATATCTAATATTCTATAAGAATAAATCATATGATTGTAATTTTTTATAGCAAAATCTAATGATTTTTTACCTCTCTCTTTTACTTCATCCAAATTATCTATTAAATATTGTAATTTTTCAGTATATTCTTTTTCTTCACAAGCAATACCGCATTCAGGAGAATTAATAACTTCTGGTAAAGATGTACCGCTAATTGATAAAACCATCTTTTCACAACTCATAGCCTCTGCTGCCATAGCTCCAAAAGCTTCCTGTCTTGAAGGCATCAAAAATATATCACATGCTTGATATAATTTAGCTAGAAGGTAATCATCTTTTATCCATTCATATGATAATATTTTGTATTTATTTTTTAATTTTTTTATTGCTGTTTCTGATGTACCAACAGTTATTAAAACTATTGTTTTATTGGTATTTATATTTAATAAAGCTTCTTCTATAATGTCCATTCCTTTATATATATATCCATCTGCCCTAAACATCAATGTGATTGAATTTTCAGGTATTTCTAATTCTCTTTTAGCTTCATTAATATCTCTAGGCTTAAATATATCTTGATTAATACCATATGGAATTCTATATATTTTTTTATCTTTCCATATAGGAGATTCTTTTAATTTATCTTCCATCCATTTTGATGCTACAATAACTGATATATTAGAAGCTTGGATATATTTTCTTTTTATTTCAAATTGTAATGCTGTGTCATCATTTTTTATAGCAAATGGTATATCTAAATGCTGACAATCATAGCAAGATTTTTTCCATTTTTGACAATCAAATTGATAAACACAATGTCCGCTAAGAAAATACGGATCATGTAATGTTATAACAGTTGGTTTTAATTTTGTAATTAATGGCAAATATTTTATATCAAATTCTGTATTATGTATTAGATGTAAATGTAATAAATCTGATGATAAAAACAAATTATTTTTTATTAATGATTCTGTAAAATTATTGACATTTGTATTATATACATAAGTATTTTCATCATCTGATTCTTTTATATTAACTATATGATTGGCATCTATTCCTAGTTCTCTTAGATATATATGCAAATTATGTCCATTAAATTTATTTCCTACTAAATCTCTATCACCTATTTGAAGACATGAAAATTTAGAAATAGATAGTAAATCATATAAATCTTTTTCAATATTTTTATCTGAAAATAAATTATTTAATTTTACACAAAATTTTACTAATACATAGTCACTTATATATTTTGATTCTAATTTGATTTTATCTTTTAAAACTTGAAACATATTATGATGTATATAATTAATAAGTTTTTTATAAACATCAATATCTATATTTGATTCATATCTATCTTTTATTACAGAACATAATTCAAATATTCTGTTGAATACAAATTCTATATTGTATATAGTTAATTCATAATCTGGCAAATATTTTATTATTAGTAAGATATTTTGATAAAGTAGTTCAGAAAAATATTTACTTGTTAATTGATTATCATGAATACGATAATGGTATATTATATCATTTGTATCTATAGGTAAAATTATATGATTTTTATTGATACGAATCCAATAATCATAATCTATAACTAAGTGAAAATCACTATCTAATGTATATTCACCAATTTCATTAAAAATACTTCTTTTGTACAAAAAAGCTCCGCCTACAGTACAAGATATTAAATTAGCCAATTTGCCGTATTTTTTAGTGTCTATTACAAATTTATGAAAGTTGCTATGATTTAAAGATTTATCTGTATAAAAATTAAGCATATTTCCATAACATAAATCACAATTATTATTCAATAAAAAAGTAATTAATATTTCAAGACAGTTTGGAAGTAGAATATTATCATCAGCTGTCCAAGTCAAATAATTACCCTTAGATAGAGAAAATCCCCTATTTAAAGAATAAGCTTGTTTCATATTTTTTTCGTTTTTGTAATATGAAATTCTTGAATCTTTTTCAATATATTTATTAACTATATTATTAGTAGAATCTGTAGATCCATCATCTATTATAATTAATTCCCAATTTTTATAAGTTTGATTTAATATTGAATCTATAGTTTCAGATATATATTTTTCTCCATTATAGGTTGGAATTATTATAGATATTAAATCATTGTTCATAAACTACTCCAAATATTGTAAATAATTTTTTATATTGTTAATAGATTCTTCTCTATATTTCATTTGTAATGATGTAAGTTCATTTTGTAATGATATATAACTATTTTGGTCCATATTAATAGCTTTTACCATAGCAGAAAACAAATCATTATTTTTATATATGATAGAATTATTTTTATTTAATCCAAAAGTGTCAGAAAATTTTTCATCTATTAATGGTATTATTGAAAATCCTAAACTTAACTGTAAAGCACCGGATACATTTTCATTTAAATACCTATTATGTTCTTCATTATTGGGATCAAGTAAAAATAATAAATATTGTGATTGTTCTATAGAAGAATATAACTCTTCAAATCCTAAACGTCCTTTAAAACAAATATAATCTTTTATAGAATCATCTATTTCAAAATCACCATAACCAACAATATCTATTCTAAAATTTCTAATATTACATTCTAAAAGTTTTTTTATTGTATCTTCCAAAACATAATGTCCTTTATACCCTTTATGTATTACTCCTACTGCTATAAAAACAATAGTATTTTTATTTAAATTATTTGTTTTTTTTATTTCTCCAAAATAATTTGGATTTATCATTTTAGTTGTATATTCTTTATAACTTCTTGGTAATAAAGTAAAAAGTCTATTTTCTTTTATAATATTTTCCTCATTTTCTTTAGCAAAATTTTTAGCATCATGTTCAATAATAATTGTTTTATTTTTTATAGTATGAGGTATATTTTTATGTATTATGAATGGATCATGATCTATATAAACCCAATCAGTACTTATAAATATTAATTTATAATTTGATAAAAAGTTATTATTTAGAAACATTTTTAAAAATGGCTTACTCATATATATATAATTTATATATACATTATTACTATTAAATCTGCAAAAAGGATTTTCTTTTTCTAAATTTTTATTCAAAATAAATTGAATATTGTAACCAATATCTAAAAGATATTTAGCATAACTTACTAATGTTTCACCATGATAATAATTAGCTTCAATAATTAATATAGTTTTATCATTATTAATTTTTTTTAATTTATTTTTTAATTTATTAAATAAAAATAAATTAATAATATATAAAATAATGTTTTCTTTATTTTTTTTTATTATTATACGAAATCCTAATAAAATAAAAATGATTTCTGAATCAGATTCAGAAAAATTAAAAAAATTATTTATTTTCATAAATTATTCACTTTATTTGTAAAATTCATCTTTAAATTTATTTTTTAGTTTACGAGTAGGTATAAAGCGTGATATAAAATTAAATAAATTATTTAATCTATTATTGGTATTATCAATATATTTGAAATTTTCTTTTATTGCCGCATTAATATTATCAAAGCTATCATTCATATATTTTTCTATGTTATTTAATCTATTGTGAGCATCAATGTATTTAATATATTTCTCTAATACATCAATTTTATTATCAATTTTTTTTATATCTACAGGAACATAATCTATTTCCTTAAATGTCTTATCCCATTCTAATATTCCCTTAGCTTGTTTTGCAGCAAATTCTAAAGTTTTATTATTTAACGGAGGAGCACCATTGCAGTATTTACAAAATTCTACATAACCTACATTATTGTATTTTAATCTAAACTCTATTAATTCCTTTTTATTAACCTCTCCAGATAAATCAAAATATGCATTTTTATCTTCCCCTACTATTCCGGCTGTTTCTGCAAAACTATGATAAGCACAAACATAAATTCTTCCATTTTTTATTTGAGAGTAAATACATCCGCAATAATCAAATCTCTTTCTTTGTTCTTCTTCATTTAATAGTGAATAATCATAATCAGGTGGATATGTTTCAAACCAAGACCATTTAATACCAGCATCAATCATTTCAACATTAACATCATATTCTCTTAATTTATTTATATTCTCATAAAATATATTTTTATGCTGAGGAACCTGTTCTAAATAATTGTCTATTTGAATAATCATATCACTTTCTTTAAAAGTTTTGCATAAATCATTATTGAGACTTTTTATATTGTTTGTTGGCATAACAAAATCATTTATTTTATCTCTATAATTATCATTTATATATTTTATTAATTCTGCTAAATATGGGTATAAACTTGTTTCTCCTCCTGTTATACATAGTAATCCAACCATATCTACATACTTAAAATATAAATCTATATCTTTTTTTAATTCTTCAAAATCTCTATGTTTTGTTTTTTTATTGTATGGATTATAATTAAGACATGATTCACAATTTAAATTGCATACAGTTGTTATAACTATATTATTACTTGGCATATACACTTTATCATAAGCGTATAAGGCAAATATGGAGATATATTTAGTAAGAAAATCATCTCCATAATTAATTAAAATATGATCACCTAACTCATTTATAATAAAATAATTTATATTTTTTCTTAAAAATTTTGAAATTAAATATTCTTCTATATAAGGATAATTACCAAAAATTAATATAGTTTTTCCAATTAAATCAATATTATATAGATCATTAGAAGATGGATTAGCAATTATATCTATATTAGCATTTAAAAAACTTAGATGTTTTTTCATTCTGTTTGCTTTATCTATATCACCTAAAAATAATAAATCTTTATTTTGCTTGAAAATATTACCTATTGCATCAAATTCATGCCCTTTGTTAATCCATTTCATATTTTCCTCCAAATATTTTCATTAATGTATTCTGTATATCCAAGTATTATTCTAACGACTTTCATAGATAAATTATCAACATCATAATCTTCTACAGTTTTAGGTATAATATTATTTTTATATTGTTCTGTTACAACCTCAACAGCTTTTAACACTCTATCTTTTTTGTATCCGCACATTATTAATGTACCTTCATCATTACCTTCAGGTCTTTCATGAGCATTTCTTATAGTTACAGCAGGAAATTTTAATAAAGAACTTTCTTCTGTTATAGTGCCGCTATCTGAAAGAGTGCAGAAAGAATTTTTTTGTAATGCTATATAATCAAAGAATCCAAATGGTTTTGAAAAAATGATATTATTATGAACTTGAATATTTCCTAATTTATCTAAAAGTCTTCTGGTTCTAGGATGAGTTGAAAATATTATCTTGTAATTATATTTTTCAGATAAAGCATTCAAAGATTCAATTAAAGATTTTAAATTAGATTCTATATCAACAACTTCTTCTCTATGTGAGCTAACTACAAAATATTTATTTTTTTCTAATGATAATTTATTTAATATATTTGAATTATTAATTTTATCTTTATAAAGTTCAAATATTTCTTTCATAGAAGAACCAATTTTAATAATTCTTTCAGAGGCTATACCCTCTCTTTGTAAATAATGTCTAGCCTGTTCAGTAATTACTAAATTAATATCTGCTAAATGATCCACAATCTTTCTATTAATTTCTTCAGGTACTCTTTCATCAAAACATCTATTACCAGCTTCCATATGAAATACAGGTATTTTCCTTCTTTTTGCTGGTATTATAGAAAGACATGAATTGGTATCCCCATATAAAAGTAATGCATCAGGTTTTTCTTTTTCCATAACTTCATCAGAATTTGCTATAATGTTTCCTATCGTTTTTGATAATGTGGAGTCAGCAACATTTAAGAAATAATCTGGTTTTCTTAATTCTAAATCATTAAAAAATACTTCATTAAGTTCATAATCAAAATTCTGTCCTGTATGAACTAATATATGATCTGTGTATTTATCTAATTCTTTTATAACCTGAGTAAGTTTTATTATTTCAGGTCTAGTACCAAGTATAGTCATTACTTTCATTTGTTTTTCCTATTTTTATTTAGTAAAAGATATAAGAAGAGAAATATTCTATAAAGAAGTTTTTTACTTCTTTTCAGAACTATTTTTATATTAAATATATATATATATAAATAACTTATATTAGAATCTATTTTGAATGGTATGCACTTTTTTTTGTCAGTATTTTTTAGTGAATAATCTTTTAAAAATTTGCTTCTATATAAATAAAAATCATCTAGTAATATATAGTCTTTAAATCTATTTAATATTAATTTATTATTATTAATTTCATTTTCTATTTGATTGTAATAATTTGTAGTTTTTATATTATTAATAGAATAAAAAAAATATTGATTTATTAATTTCATTTTTCCATAAAAAGATAATTGCATAACTATATAGTAATCATTGTTATATATCATATTTATTTTGTCTAATAATTTTCTTTTTATAAGCATACTACATAATGGTATATATATTGGATTGTTCCAAAGATATAGCATATCCTCAAATTGTTTATCTTCATTAAAACTTAAGGACTCTAATTGTGGATATGTCTTTTTATTATCTTTATCAAAGTAATAAAAATTTGAATATGATATATCTATAGATGGATCTTCTATAAATTCATTTATTTGTGAATGTAATTTGTTTTTTAGTAAAATTTCATTATTATTTATAAATTGTATAAAATTTCCATTTATTATATCTATGATATTATTATCTTTTTCAGGATTAAAAATTTTATAGTCTATATTAAAATCAATATTCAACTTATGATTTGTTATAAATATTATTTCTATATCATCATAATTTTGTTCTATAATAGAATTAATAATAAAATCAATATTATCATAATTTTTATTATAAATATTAATCAAAATAGAAATTTTATTATTTTTAGAATAATACTGCCTATTATTTTCTTTATAAATTTCTAGTTCATTATCTATAAACTTTATAAGCTTATCATATAATGAATTTAGCATTCTGTTTTTTATTTTACTTAAAACATTGTATTTGTTAAAAAATATACCTTGATATTCATTATCATTTATATTTTTTAACATATTGATCCATACTTCATTTCCTTCATTTCTTAGAAAATCTTTCTTTGAATTACTATCCTGCTTTCCATGCATTCTATATTGCAATAAAACTTTAGGTATATATTTTACTTTATATCCATATCTAAACATCCTAAACCAAAAATCATAATCTTGCACACATAAGAGTTTTTCATCGAAAAAACCAACATTATTAAATACTTCTTTTGGTATTAGTAATGTGCATCCGCCTATATCAGATAATAATATAGAATAAAAATTATTGTTTAATCTTCTATATTCTGTTTTACTTGAATTTTCAAATACAGTTATTAATTCTAATTTTTCATTAACAAATTCAAAACCAGAATATATTACAGTCTTTTCATCTACATTTTTTAATTCATTTACTTCTTCTTCTATTTTATTAGGATAATAAACATCATCATGGGACAACCAAGATATGTAATCTCCTTTTGATGATTTTATACCACAATTCAATGCACTAGCTACCCCACCATTATTTTTATAAATATATTTTACTTTATTTTCAAAACCTTTGATAATATTTGCTGTATTATCTTTAGAACCGTCATCAACTACTATTATTTCTATATTTTTATAAGTTTGATTAAAGGCACTATTTATAGCATCTTTTATATAATTCTCACCATTATAAACAGGTATTATTATTGATATTAATGGATTAGGTTTTATCACAATATTATCCCCGTTTTTCAATTACAAAATTAAATCCTAAAAGATTTATTTTTGTATTTTGTTTAGAAAATTGTATAGAAAATAAAACTCTTAATATGTTACTAAAAGTTATAACTATAGGAGTACTATAATTTTTATTATTTTTAATGTTTATGTTAATCCCAAATATTCTAATGCTTGTATAAAATCCATCTATTATTATAGAAAAGAAATAAGGTAATAGTTTATTATTTATATTTTTTAATTTTTCTTCTGTTTTTAAATAATAATTATAATGATATTTATATTTGTTGTATTCCTTTAAAAAATCATTATCAAAATATTTATCTAATATTGATTTATATTCAGTATCATCATTATTTATTTTACACAACAAGAATTTATATTGATTATATGCTAATTTTATATAATCATATTGATATAAAATATCATCATTCATTTTTATTAAAAAATTGTGGAACTCATTTAATGAATTTTTAGAATCCATACACATTTTATTAAATCTATCTTTTGTAAGAGATTCTACATTCTTATTACTATAACTTAAATCACAATGATATATATATAGCTCATCACCAATAGCTTTATATGATTTAACAAAATAAAAAAATATCAAACATTGAAGCATATCTTCAGAAAATATTATATGACTATCAGGTATATATGTAATAGCCTTTTTTACTATAGAAGATTTAAAAAATTTAGCCCATATATTATGTGATATATTTTCATTTAAAACTTCATTTAATAAGTAATTATTATCTATATCGCTTCTTTTAGTAGAAAGATACCAAGAAACTCTTTTTTCTTCTTTTAATCTTTCTTTTTTATTTTGATTTAGTGATATAGATTTTACACTAAATTGAATCACATCATAATTATTATCTTTTAAAGTATTGTATACTTTTTCTAATGCATTTAACTCCAATTCATCATCAGGATCTATATATGTAATATATTGACCGTTTGAATTTATACTTCCTGTTTTTCTAGCTGATAGAGTCCCCCTATTTTTTTCATGTTTTATATATATTATTCTTTCATCTTTATATGAATCAGTAATTTCTTTACAATTTCCATTAGAACAATCATCAATTATTATAATTTCAAAATCAGGAAATGTCTGATTGATAATACTATTTATACATCTTTTTAAATATTTTTCTGTATTATATACAGGTATAATCACAGAAAAATAATAATTTATTTTATTCATATGTACCTAAAATTATCATAATTATAATTAGTGGAATTTAATATTAAAATTTCACTAATTAATTTATTATAACTTATAAAAATAAAATGTCAAGAACAAAACAATCTATTTATTTATCTAAAATACGCATATTCTAATATATTTTCGTTTATTATTTTATATCATAAAAAAGATAATAAATATACTATTTTCCAATAATTATAATTATGATAATAAATATGGGGTTCTAAATGAAAACAGTTATATTAGCTGGAGGTCTTGGTACAAGATTGGGAGAAGAAACAACAATAAGACCAAAACCTCTAGTTGAAATAGGTGGTAGACCAATTATATGGCATATAATGAAATATTATTCCCATTTTGGTATTAATGATTTTGTAATACTGTTGGGCTATAAAGGTTATATGATTAAAGAATTTTTTGATAATTATAGAAGACATTTATATGATATGAAAATAGATTTTAAAAATAATAGTTCATCTTCTATTAAAAAAGACAGTAATAACTCTTTTGAAGAAGAAAATTGGGTTATAGAACTAGTGGATACTGGAGAAAATACTATGACAGGCGGAAGATTGAAAAGAGCTTACCCATATTTAAAAGATGAAGCTAGTTTTTGTTTCACCTATGGTGATGGAGTATCAAATATTAATATAAATGATGAGATTGAATTCCATAAGAAGCATAAAAAAATAGCCACTATAGGAGCTGTGTATCCTCCAGCTAGATTTGGGGCATTAAAAATAGAAAATAATAACCATGTATCTAGCTTTATAGAAAAACCTAGAGGTGATAATGCTTATATAAGCGGTGGTTTTTTTATATTGAATAATGATGTTTTTGATTATTTAGGTGATGATAATACAGTATTTGAACAGGAGCCTTTAAGAAAGTTATCAAGTAATAATGAGCTTATGGCATTTAAACATGATGGTTTTTGGCAATGTATGGATACTCAAAGAGATAAATCTATATTGGAAGAAATGTGGAATAAAGGTAATGCTCCATGGAAACTTTGGAAATAAAAAAAATATTTGAAGTATTCAAAAATAAAAATATTTTAATTACTGGTCATACAGGATTTAAAGGAAGTTGGCTATCAAAATTGTTATTAGAGATAGGTGCCGATGTAAGCGGAATATCATTGAAAGCTAATGATTTATCTTTGTATAATTTGTTGAATTTGGATAAACAATTAAACTCTTATATATTAGATATTAGAGATTTAGATAAGATAAAAAAGACAGTTTTAAATATTAATCCCGATATAATTTTTCATTTAGCAGCACAGCCATTAGTGATAGATAGTTATAATAATCCAGTATATACATTTGAAACTAATGTGATTGGTACTATTAATTTGATGGAGTCTATGAGAGAATTAAATAATTTAGAATGTGCTGTTATGATTACAACAGATAAGGTTTATGACAACAAAGAATGGGTTTGGGGATATAGAGAAAATGATTCTTTGGGTGGTCATGATCCCTACTCTGCTTCTAAAGCATGTTCTGAGATAGCTATAAAAAGTTACAGGAAGTCATTTTTTAATAACATATCAATCGTAAGTGCAAGAGCTGGTAATGTTATAGGCGGAGGAGACTTTGCTGATAATAGAATAATTCCTGATATAGTAAGATCTATAGAAAAAAATATTCCTGTAGAATTAAGAAATCCAAATAGTGTAAGACCATGGCAGCATGTATTAGATGTCTTATATGGATATTTATTGCTTGCTTATAATATAATTAATAAAAATAATATATCTGATAGTTATAATTTTGCTCCTATAGATGAAGGAAATAAATTTACTGTTGAATATATAACAAAATGTTTCATAGATAATATTGGAAAAGGAAGTTATAAAATAAATATACAAGATACAAATAAAAAAGAAATGAATATGTTGAGATTGGATTCTTCTCTTGCTAGAAAAGAATTGGGATGGAATGAGAAATTTAATACAGAGGAAGCAATAAGACAAACTGCTATTTGGTACAAAGAATATTTAAACAATAATGATTTGAATACTATTGCTAGCAAGCAAATAAAAGAATATATTGAAGGTTAATAAAATATGGATAGAAATGAAATATTAAATTTAGTAAAAGAGTATGCTAGAAATGAATATGCTAAAAAAGAATTTATTAAAGGTGTAAGTTCTGTACCTGTTTCTGGCAGAGTGTTTGATGAAGATGATATTGCTACATTAGTTGATAGTGCTTTAGATTTTCATCTCACTACTTATAGATATAATGATGAATTTGAAAAGGAATTAAGAGAGTTTTTTGGATTAAAATATTGTCTTACTTGTAATTCAGGCTCTTCTGCTAATCTGATAGCAATTAGTAGTTTAACTAGCCATTTACTTAAAGAAAGAGCATTGAAGCCTGGTGATGAAGTTATAACAGTAGCTGCTGGTTTTCCGACTACTGTTAATCCAATAATGCAAAATAATTTAATTCCTGTATTTGTTGATGTTGAATTAGAAACATATAATGTAAATGTTGAAGAATTAGAAAAAGCTAAAAGTGAAAAAACCAAAGCTGTTATTTTAGCACATACTTTAGGAAATCCATTTAATATACAAAGAGTAAAGGAATTTTGTGATAAGTATAATTTGTGGTTCATAGAAGATTGCTGCGATGCTTTAGGAAGTACTTATAATAATCAAAAAGTTGGAACATTTGGAGACATTGCAACATTAAGTTTTTATCCAGCTCATCATATAACTATGGGTGAAGGCGGAGCAGTACTTACAAACAACCCTATTTTAAAAAAAGCTATGGAAAGTATTAGAGATTGGGGACGTGATTGTTGGTGTGCTCCAGGATGTGATGATACTTGTAAACAAAGGTTTTCACAAAAATTAGGTGATTTACCTGAAGGTTATGATCATAAATATACATATTCACATTTAGGTTATAACTTAAAAATCACAGATATGCAGGCAGCATGCGGTGTCGCTCAGCTTAGAAAAATAAATAGTTTTATAGAAAAAAGAAAAGATAATTTCAAAAAAATAAGCAGTAAACTAGAAAAATTTAGTAAGTATTTAATTCTACCTAAAGCCCAAGAAAATAGTGATCCTTCTTGGTTTGGTTTTCTTATAAGTGTAAAACCTGATGCACCTTTTAGTAGAAATGATTTAGTAAAATATTTAAATGAAAATAAAATAGGAACTAGACTATTATTTGCCGGCAATATTGTTAAACAACCTTATATGATAGGAAGAAATTATAGAGTAATAGGTGATTTAATAAATTCTGATTTTATTATGAATAATACTTTTTGGATTGGGGTTTATCCTGGAATTGATGATTCCATGATTGATTATGTTGAACTTACTATTGGAGATTTTATATCGAATTTGGGAGGAAAATAATGATAGGAAATATCACAGTATTTGATTGTACATTTAGAGAAGCTGGTTATCAAACAGGTTGGTTTTTTGATGAAGATTTTTGCAGAGATTATTATAAATTTGCACAATCTGCCGGTATTGATTATTTGGAATTAGGATTTTTTCATAATAAAGAAGCAGATCCTAATAGAGGACATTTTCGCTATTGCAGTTTAGATAATGAAGAAATAAAAAACATTTTTTCAATTACAAAAAATACAGTTAAACTTTCTGCTATGAGGGATATTCAAAGACCTTTAAGTGATTTGCTTCCAAAAAAAGAAACCGTTATAGACACAGTTAGAATACTTACAAGATCTAGTGAAACTGACTTTACTGTTTTAGAAAAGCATGTAAAAGAAATTAAAGATTTAGGATATGAAGTATTTATTAATTTTACAAGTTCTGGTCATAATACTATAGAAAAAAATAGAGAGTTTGCTAAATTTGCTAAACAGCATGAAATATCTGTAATTTATTTTGCTGATACAGAAAGTATTTTTACACCTGAATATGTTAGAAATACTTTGGAAGCTTGTAGAGAAGAAGGTGTTGAGGCTGGTATGCATTTACATGATAAAAATGGTACTGCTGAAATGCTTTTGGAAGTGGCTTTGCATTATGGTTGTAAATATACCGATATTACTATGATGGGACTTGGCGGAAAATGGCATGATGGTAATTTATCTACTGAACATTTCTTAAGAAAATATAATTATAATCCTGGTTATGAACAGACTAGATTAAAAACTATGCTTATACAAAATTTAATTAAATATAATAAAAGCACAGCAGCTGTTTTATAGGATTTGTTATGAAGCTTTCTGATTTTATATTTAAATTTCTAAATGAAGAGTATAATATAAAAGATGTATTTATGGTTTCCGGTGGCGGAGCTATGCATCTTAATGATTCAGTTGGAAACAATAAAAATATTAATGTTATATGTTGCCATCATGAACAGGCTTGTGCAATAGCTGCTGATGGTTATAGTAGAATTAATGGAAATCTATCAGTTGTTAATGTTACTACTGGACCTGGAGGAACAAATACGTTAACAGGTGTTATTGGTGAATATTTAGATTCTGTTCCTGTATTATATATTTCAGGACAAGTAAAATTTGAAACTACAATAGAATCTTGTAGAGAACTTAATTTAAGGCAGCTTGGCGATCAGGAAATAAATATTATAGATATAGTTAAGCCTGTTACTAAATATGCTGTAATGGTTAAAGATCCATTAAAAATTAAGTATGAAATACAGAAAGCTATACATATAGCAAAATCCGGAAGAAAAGGTCCTGTTTGGTTGGATATACCTTTGGATGTTCAGTCTTCAGAAATTGATGAAAATAATTTAGAAGAATATAAATCAGAAACTATCAATAAACCAATCATAAAAGATCAAATTGATGAAGTTATAAATATATTGCAGAATGCAAAATCTCCTGTTATTATAGCAGGTCATGGAATAAGACTTTCTAACTCTATAAATGAATTTTATAAATTAATAGATAAATTAGACATTCCTGTATTATCAACTTTTAATGGATTTGATATAATTCCTACAGATAATAAAAATTATGTAGGTCGTATAGGAACAATTGGAAATAGATATGGAAATATTATCCTACAAAATGCTGATGTTGTATTATCTTTAGCTTCAAGAAATAATATAAGACAAATTAGCTATAATTATGAAAATTTTGCAAAAAATGCTAAGCATATTATAGGTGTAGATATAGATAATTCTGAACTTAATAAACCTACTATAAATTATACTTTAAAAATTAATAATGATGTAAATTTATTTATTAAAACTTTAAATGAGTCATTAGAAAATATTAATATAAAACAGCATACAAAATGGAGAGAATGGGCTTTAAATATAAAAAATAAATACTCTAAACTTTTGAATGAATATACTATTTCTAATGATGTAAATCCATATTATTTTACTTATGAATTAACTAATAAACTATCCAATGATGCTATAGTAACTTGTACAAATGCTACCCCTAGCCTAGCACTATTTCAAGTTGGAATAGTTAGAGAAAATAATAGAATGTTTTGTAATTCTGGATGTGCAGCTATGGGATTTGGTTTGCCTGCTTCCATTGGTGCAGCAGTTGCTTCTAAAGACAAAGATGTTATTTGTTTAGAAGGTGATGGAAGTTTAATGATGAATATTCAAGAACTTCAGACTATTTCTCATTACAACTTGAATATTAAATTGTTTCTATATAATAATAATGAGTATGCTTCTATTAGACAAACACAGGATAATTTCTTTAAAAGAAGAACAGGTTGTGATTTTAATTCCGGTGTATCTTTTCCTAATTGGGAGTTTATTGCTAGAGCATTTAATTTAAAATATTATTGCATAGATAAAAAAGAAAATATTAATAATGTACTAGATGAAATTTTAAATATTAATGGTCCTGTATTTTGTAATGTAATTTTAGAAAAAGATTATTTATTTTTACCAAAAATTTCATCTGAAAAACTTCCTAATGGTAAAATGGTAAGTCGCTCATTGGAAGATATGACTCCCCTACTTTCTAAAGAAGAATTAGATGAAAATATTTACAAAGGATAATTTATGAAATTAAAAGGTAATATTGCTATATATGGTGCAGGAGGAATAGGGAAAGAATTATATTCAGTTGTATCAAAAATAGGAAAAGAAATTGTTTGTTTTATAGATAAAAATAAAAATGGAACTAAAATTGAAAATATTGATATTGTTTCTTTAGAAGAATCTAAAAAATATAATATAACTACTATTATTATAGGAATATTTTCATATCCAAAAGAATGCAGTATATATGATATTGTTTCTCTGCTTGAAAAATATAATTTTAATAATATTATAACTTTTGAAGAAATGTTTCAAAAGTATTATGAATATTTTTCTAAAGCTAATTATTATTGGTTAGCTCCTCCAAAATTTTTTGAAAAAGATATGGAAAAAATAAATAAATGTAGAGAAGTATTTTCTGATAAAAAAAGCAAAATTATATTTGATTCTCAGATAAAACATAGATTAGGTGAAAGTTATAAAGTATTAACAGAACCTGAATATCTTACTACACAATATTTCCCTGATGATATCTATATAAATAAAAATAATATTAATTTTATTGATTTGGGAGCTTTTATTGGAGATACTATAATAAATATGATGGAAGGTGGTGTTATTTTCAATAAAATTCTGGCTTTTGAACCTGATATTGATAATTATAAAATTTTAGCTAAAAATATGAAACAATTAAAAAATAGTATTTCTGAATTTTATTTATTCCCTATTGGTATCTCTGATAAAATTGATAAACTTAATTTTAATTCAGGATTATTAGATAGTGCATCTTTTTCTACAACAGGAAATGATAGTATTACTGTTTTAGCTATAGATTATGCAGTATCAGGATTTGTACCAGATTATATAAAAATGGATATAGAAGGCTTTGAATTAAATGCTTTAAAAGGATTAAAAGAAACTATCAAAAATCATAAACCTAATTTAGCTATATCGTTATACCATTTGCCTGATGATATTTATAATATACCTCTTTGGATTAATGATAATTTTGAAGATTATGATTTTTATATTAGACTTCATTATTCACATTGTTTTGAAACAGTTCTTTATGCTATTCACAAGAGCAGAGCAGAGCAGAGCAGAGCAGAGCAGAGCAGAGCAGAGCAGAGCAGAGCAGAGCAGAGCAGAGCAGAGCAGAGCTAATATTTAATAATTACTGCAAAGAAGCAGCATAATATTTATAATATATTCGTAAAATATATTATATAGTTTAATATAAAAAGGGTGTGTAAATATGAAATTAGAAAGAATTTGTCCTATATGTAATTGTGAAAAAGGCGAAAATCTCTATGATATAAATTTTGCAAAATATGATGGGGAATATATACCAGAACACTATAATATAGTTGCTTGTGAAAATTGTGGATTTATATTTAATAATACTGAATGGACTCAAAAAGATTATGATAAATATTATATTTCTACCTCTAAATACTCCAATAATTTTACTATTGGAGCTGGTGGATTATCTGATTTAGATAGAAAAAGATATAATGGTATAATAGATAAGATAGAAAAAATCATTAATAAAGATAGTAGCATTGTTGACATTGGTTGTGCTAAAGGCGGATTATTAAGAATATTTCAAGAACGAGGTTATAATAATTTATATGGTATAGAACCTTCACAAGAGGCTATAGATAATTTAAAAAATTATAATATAGAAGGATATAACTCTAGTATATTTGACATTATAGATAAAGTTAATAAACAATTTAATGTTGTTATATTAAGTCAGGTATTAGAACATATATATGATCTTAAAACTATTAAATATATTATTAAAAATATCTTAAAAGAAGATGGTATATTATTTATAGATGTACCAGACGGAACTTCATATCTTAGAAATAATTTAGCATCATTTTATTATTTTGATTTAGAACATATTAATCATTTCTCTATTACTACTTTAGAATATCTTTTCGAAGATATGACCTTGATACAAAAAGGAATAGAATATTTTAATAACTTTTCTAATATTAATTCATATATACTATATGGAATATTTAGTAATAAAAAAAATAATATAAAAAAAAGAATAAATAAAGATATTACATCTATTCTTATGATGAAAGACTATATTGATAATAGTAAAAAAATAGATTTTATCAATATAGACAATATAGATGAGGACAAACAAACTTTTTGTTGGGGGCTTGGTGCTAATTTAAGAAGATTATTATCTACTAAAAATTATTTTTCTAATATTAAGATAGATGGTATAATAGAAAAGAATAATTCTTATGTATCTAAAAAAGTTAAAGATATTAATAATAATGATATAGAGATATTTCCTACAAATATTATTGAAAAATACAATGATGCTAATATAATAATAGCATCTATTCTATATTCTGAACAGATAAAAAATGAATTATTAAGTAATAAAAATTTTATAGGGAAAATAGCAGAGCAGAGCAGAGCAGAGCAGAGCAGAGCAGAGCAGAGCAGAGCAGAGCAGAGCAGAGCAGAGCAAATATTTGATTATTACTTTAAGGAAGTAGCATAACATTTATTGTAATTATCGTAAAATTATTTATAAAAATAAAAGGATAATAATGTTCAATAATATAATATTAGAAGATGTAGAATTTGTTTTTAATCAATTAAGAACTTTAACAGATTTAAGTAAATTAGACAATTCAAATATTTTAATTACTGGAGGTACTGGATTATTTGGAAAGTCCATACTAAATTTCTTATTGCATATTAGAAAATATTATAATTTTAATGTTACTATATTAACTAGAGATAAGTATAGTTTTTTGCTTGATAATCCTATATATAATACTGACTTCATTAGTTTCATAAATGGAGACATTAGAAATTTTAATTGTGATAAAGAATACGATTATATAATACATGCAGCAACGCCAGCTTCAGAAAAATTAGAAAAAGAGAATCCACTAGAAATGTATTCTATAATATTAGATGGTACTAAAAATATTATAAAAATAGCTAATAATATGAGTGTAAAAAAATTACTGTTTACTAGTTCTGGAGCTATTTATGGTGAACAATATGAATCAATAAAGTCATTTCAAGAAACATATTATGGTAATCCCACTACATTTTATGGCAAAGCTAAAAAAGTATCTGAAGAATTATTTTTAGAATCAAATATTAATGTTAGCATTGCTAGATGTTTTGCTTTTGTAGGTCCATATTTAAATTTAAATATACATTTTGCTATTGGTAATTTTATTAGTGATGTTATTAAAAATAATAATATAATAATAAAAGGTGATGGAAGACCTTTAAGGAGTTATTTATATACTGCTGATTTAATAATATGGCTTTTCACAATGTTATTGAATTCTAATGATAAAAGTATATATAATGTTGGTTCTTCTTATGAAATATCCATATATGATTTAGCAAGAAAAGTTTCTAATTCTATTAATAATTATGATGGAAATATAGAAGTATTGACTAAACCTAACTATAACTACCCTACTCCTAAATATGTACCAAATAATTCTAAAATTATTGAAGAATTAAAAGTAAAAGAAAATTATACTTTAGATGATGCAATAAAAAGAACAATAAAATGGAATTTATCTGTTGGAGTCAAAAATGAATAAATATCCATTAGTTTCGGTATTAATACCCACTTATAATAGAAAAGAATTATTAAAAAGAGCTATAAACAGTGTATTGAATCAAACATATAAAAACATAGAAATATATGTTACAGACAATGCCTCAACTGATGGTACTTTTGAAGTTATGCAAGAATTATTAAAAAATGATAAAAGGATTATCTATAATAAAAGAGAAAAAAATACAGGTCCTTTATATAATGGTTCTGAAGCATATAATCATTTAAAAGGTAAATATGCCATTGTTTTATGTGATGATGACTACTTTTTAAGCAATACTTTTTTTGAAAATGCTGTTAATGTAATGGAAGAAAATGAAAATATTGTTATTGTTAGAGGAGTTGTAAAATGTTTTAATGAGAAAAATGATAATATTTTTATAGATATATATAATTCTAAAGAATATATAAAAGGTATTGATTATCTTTTAAATTATGCAAATCATGATGGATATGATAATATAACATCATTTTTTGCTATGTTTAGAAAATCTGCTGCTGATAAAACAAGAGTATTTGAAAAAGCATTGCCTTCTGCCGATACTTGGTTGTGGTTGTATTTGTTTTTGTATGGAGATGTTTACTTTTTATCTAATGAAATTATAGGTTGTTATGTTGAACATAATTTAGGTCAAGATAAATATAACATGGATACAATGTCAAATATCGATTATATGAATGAATTAATAATCGATTTAAAAATTGAAGCTAAAAAATTATATCCTAATTATGCAAATGAAATAGATATTAAAATTGAAAAAATATTTTCTAATATTCTAATTTGGCATACAGCACAGCTTTGTAAAGTTATTGGCAAAAAAAAAGCATTTAAAATAATAAAATCAAAAGATATAATAAAAAAATATCCTAGAATAAAATCTGCTATATTTGGTTCATTAAGTCTTTTTATACCATTTAAATTTATTATATTTGGGATAGAGATAGATTATACTATAATTAGATTATTTATTTTTGGATTTAACCTTAATGTAAGGAGAAAAAAATATGTATAATTCTCATTCTGATAAGCCATTAGTATCTATTGTTATACCTACATATAATAGAAAAGATATGTTAAAAGTAGCTTTAGATAGTGTGTTAGAACAAGATTACGAAAATATTGAAATCATAGTAGCTGATAATGCTTCTACTGATGGTACAGATTTATTAATGCAAGAATATATAAAAAATAATGAAAATATTATTTATATAAAAAGAAAAATAAATATTGGGCCTCTTGATAATGGATATATGGCTTATAAGGAGGTAGCTAAAGGAAAATACATGTATTTTCTTTGTGATGATGATTATCTTATAAGTCAAACTTTTATAAAAAATGCTGTAGAAATTTTTGATAAATATCCAAATGTAATGTTAGTAACTGGACATGTACAAATGTATTTTGAAGAATATAATAGATATATAACAATACCATATTTAGGAGAAAGACTAGTTAGAGGTATTGATTATTTATTTAGACAATCCACAGTAACATTACCGCACTATTATCCAGAAATTATTTCCTTATTTTTTTTAATAAGAAAAGATTTTTTAGATAAAAATAATTTTTTTCATTCATTTAAAGAAAGTGGTGATCTTGCTATAAGATTTTCATTTTCTGCTTTTGGGGATATATATTTTTTGAAAGAATTTGTAGGATGTTATGTATTGCATAATGGAGTTAGAGAAACTTCAAATATTAATTCATTATACAATGATTGTAATAGTACATTAAAATTCATTGATAATATTGTTTCTCTTTATTCCAATTTATATCCGCAATATGCTGATTTTTTTCAGGATTATATACCAATAAAAATAGCTGATGCTTTTATAAGAGATAGAATATTTAAAACTTTTCATTTATATAAATATACTAAAGAAAAAATAAAAAAAATAAAAAAATTTTTGAAAGAATCTGGTATAAAAAATAAGAACAAGAAAATATTTAATTTTTTATACAATGTATTGATTACAAACCATTCTCATATATCAATATCACCATTGATATATGAAAATGTATATAATTCATATACTTATTTTTCTATATTGAGAATAGTATTTTATAATATAAATACATCTTTATTAGGATTTTTAATAGATAAAAATATAAATAGATTGAAAATTTGGTTATTGTTTTTTAACATAACAATTAAAATTAATTTAAAACCAAAATATTATAAAATTCCGCAATTATATGCATACGCTAGTAAAGATATAAAAAAATCTTCTAAATTAGATGTATATTATATTATTAATAAATATACTGAAAAGCAAATAACTTCTGATACTGATATTGATAAATTGATTGCAGTTGAAGATATCAAAGAAAATGAACCTATAACAAAATCTAACACACATCACACTATATAATGCATGTATAGTTATGTGTAATTTTATTATATAAATTAAAAGGAGTTTTATTATGTTAAAAGAGTTTCAGCCAGGAGATATAGTAAAAAGTTGCCCTTATTTAGAAATGGGATCTTGTTTTTCAACAGATGGTATATATTGCTGTGTACATGGAACACAAAGATCTCCTAAATTAATAAGTTCTGAAGATATAAAATCTGGTAAATTAAATTATGAATTTATAGTAGAAAAAAGAAAGGAATTATTTTATTCTATTAATGATGAGAATGATCATAGTTCTGATAACTGTAAATTTTGTTCTAATTTAATAGAAAAAAAATTTGAAGATGTTTGTTTTGATTATTTAGGTGGACAAAAATTACCAGCAGGATTTAATATACAACATTATACAGAATGTAATCAAAGATGTAAATACTGTTTATGGACAAAAAATAATTTTTTTGTTAAACCAGAATATGAAATACTGCATTATTTTGATATTTTTAAAGAAAAGGGAAAAATTAGAGGCGGGAATTGGGTTGATTTTAGCGGTGGTGAACCTGCTATGCTAAAAAATTTTGATGAAATTCTTGATTATTTAATTGACATAAATTTTGGACAGGTAGTAGTTTATTCTAATTGTGTTAAATTTAGTCAAAGTATATTTAATGCTTTAAAACAGGATAAAATTATTTTAACAACTTCGGTAGATACAGGAGTTGCTTCTATATATAAAAAATTAAGAGGAAACGATACTTTTTCTAAAATAATATCTAATTTAATCAAATATAGAAATAGCGGAACACATGGTTTATGGTTAAAATACGTGATATGTGAAGAAAATAGGAATGATGATAGTTTATGGAGTTTTTTAATAACTATGATGGCATTAAAACCTAATAATATTATGATATGTCCTGATTTTCCATATGATGATAAAAGGGTATCTGATGAAACAGTTGACTTTGCTGCTAAACTTTGGGTATTAGTTGAAAAACATTTAAATATGACACCTATAGATTATACTTCTACTTTTGGAGCTCCTGAATGGGTTAAATATCATGAGGATTTGAATAAAAGTATAGATGAATATAGGAAAAAAATAGAAATAGAACCTCTTGATAATATTTTCTACTTATATAATTCTGTGTTAGAAAAAAATGATTTAACAACTAAATTAGAAAATGATTTAAATAAAATAAAATATAATATTAATAAATTAGCTTGGTGGATACCTATAAGAAAATGGCGTGATAACTTTAGAAATAAAATGTTAAATACAGACCAGACCAGACCAGACCAGACCAGACCAGACCAGACCAGACCTTAATATGTAGAGGGTACATATATGATGCTAGTAATATTATAATAATTAATAATAAATTACAAGATATGTCGCAATACGATATTGCAGCATAATTTTTTATATATGATTATATTGAGTTATGGGAAAAACATTCATCTGAAACTATGAAAAAACTTTTAGTTAATAATATTTTAATTAATAAGCAACAGGAAAATATTGACTTTAAAATATTAATGATAGAATATCCAAAATTGAGCTTGAAATAAATAATATAAATAATAATATGGTTAAATAGGAGATATTTAAATTTATGAATAAAATTTTTAATCCATTTTTTATTAATGCAAATCTTGTTATTAATAATGATGATATAAGAAATATTGAAGCTTTTAGAAAAGCAGTATATCATAATATTGGTAATTCATATATTACTTATGCTTTTATGAAATTAGTATGTGGAGGAGTATATGATGCTAAAAGAATAAATAATATTTATGATTATGATTATAATAATGAAAGTGATATTGATTATATTAATAATGAGTGTACTCATGTAATATTTATTTTACAAGATCATATCAGAGCTTATGCTTTGGAATTTCCTATGTATTTATTAGATTTTTTAAAAAAAATCAATAAACCAATAATAACTATTAGTTTAGGTTCAAATAATTATGTTAATGGTGAATATGATAATAATTTTATATCAAGATTAAGTAGAGAAAAAATATATTTTCTCAAAGAGCTTTCTAATTTAACAAATGCAATTGGAGTAAGAGGATATCGTACTGTAGAAGTTTTAAATAAGTTAGGTATTAATAATGTAGAGGCTGTTGGATGTCCAAGTTATTATGTAAGAGGTAGGAATAGGATAGTTGAAAAAAAGAATTATGATGATTTTAAATTGGCATTAGGGGGAAGGTTATTTAATACAAATATAGAAAATATATCTTATATATTGCAAGATGAATTACCTATTATTGAATTATTATATTTTAAAAATCATCAATTAAGTTATAGTTTTCACTATGATATAGATTATATTGCATTATCTAATAAAAGATATGTTTCATTTTCTAGTATGGAAGATTGGGAAAATTATTTAAATAATTTTACTATGTATTTAGGTTGGAGAATGCATGGAGCTATAGTAGCACTAAATTCAGGGATACCATCGATAGTTATTAACCCAGATTCTAGAGCTGCTGAAATGTGTGAATTATTTAAAATTCCTTATATGCCACATATTCTTAAAAGACCTTTAATAGATGCTAAATGGTTATATGATTATATTGATCTTGGACCTATGAATATAGAATATAACAAATTGTATGATAATTTTATTAGTTGGCTAAAAAAGTTTGGAATTGAGAAGCAAGAAAATAATTTTGATTATATAAAACAACCTTCTATTAAATTTCATGATGATATAACTATAAAAGAAAATATAATACATATGTTAAATTATAAATGCAATATACTAAAAAGTAATATTAATACTTTAAATGATAAATTAAATAATAATTCTCAAATATTAAAATATAAAGATAATATAAATAAATTAGCTTGGTGGATACCAATAAAAAAATTGCGTGATCATTTTAGAAATAAAATGTTAAATACAGACCAGACCAGACCAGACCAGACCAGACCAGACCAGACCAGACCAGACCAGACCAGACCTAATTATTATATATGT
>NZ_CALXYQ010000027.1 GCF_944393015.1 uncultured Brachyspira sp. | reverse complement strand
TTCTAGCAATTTAAATTATAAGGGATACCTACTTTTTTTAAACTAAAAGTGTGCAATATCTGGGGCTCTTAAACATACAACAAAAATTAATTATATTGACTTTTAAATATTTTATAATAGAATAAAATAAATTAATAAAAAGGTATAATATTTATGGATATACTAGAAACTATTAAATCTGTTACAGCACATGATAAATATCAAACTGAATTAGTAAAAGATTTACAAAATAGAATAGAAGAATTAAATTTAATAATAGGAAATTTAGATAATTTAAATAATGAATTAGAAAATGAAAATAAAAAATTAAAGAATCTTATGAAATTTTCTATATGTAAATATCCACCATATATGCTTTCTGATATGATAAAAGAAAATATGAATATAAATATCAGTTCATCTAAAATTGTAAGAATAGCTGAAGAAAATAAATTATTTGAATATGAATTTTTAGCTTTAAGAATACCAAGAAAAAGAAATACAAATGATAAATTTGCTTCAACAGTTATATTTTCAATTTTAGGAGCAACAAAAATATTAGATATAATAAAAAAGTCATTACATTTATTCAATAAATATAATGTAAATATAGAAAATGATTTAGATATATCATTGAAACAATTAAAAGAAGGAAAAATAACAAAATATTCCATAAAAGATTTAAGAGCTATGGAAAATGAATATTAATATTATTTTTACAAAAAAAGCTGAAGAACATATTTTATTCTTTAAAAAAACAGATAAGAAAATACTTAAAAAAATAAATGACTTAATAGAAAATATATTATAAACACCATATGAAGGAATAGGAAAACCTGAAGAATTAAAACATAAATATAAAAACTGCTATTCAAGAAGAATAAATAAGAAACATAGATTAATATACAAAATAGACAATGATGATATAATAATATTATCATGCAAAGGTCATTATGATGATAAATAAAAAATAATTTTTATAAAATATACCAAACAGGTTTTGAATCAATTTTCGTATTAAAAAACATATCCTTAATATCAGCCTCTTTATTTATATTCCAAGCATTCAAATCCTGATTAAAGCTGCAAGCATTTTTAAACATACAAGTCATAGATTTTACATTAGATACATTCCATTTATTCAAAGGCTGATTAAAATTCTCTGCTCCGCAAAACATATAAGCCATATCAATAACTTTAGAAACATCCCAATCATTTATATTTATATTGAAATTTTTTATATTATGAAACATAGATTTCATATTAATAACATTGCAAGTATCCCATTTCTCTATGCCAGAAAAATCTATCCTCACATTATAACTCTCATATTCACTATAAGAGCCTTCAAAACATGCAAAATTAGGCTTATCAAAAAGCATAGACATATCGGTTATTAATGAAGTATCTATATCTCCTAAATAAATATTATTGTTTTCTATTAAACTTCTTAATTCTATTTTATTCTTTGGCGTATACACAATTAAAATCCTAATATTTAATAAAAAAGTTTTTCTTTTTTTAAATCTGTTATCATCAAAACAAGCCAATAATATATGAATCTATTTTCAACTGTTTTATTTTCACTATTAGTAAATGATATATTAATTTTTACAATATCTCCATTATTAACATATTCTTGAAACTCTATTTTAATAATAAATTGATCTTTTTTAAAATCTTCAAAATAAAATATACTCTCTGAAAATTTATAAATAACATTCATAGAATATCTGCTTGCAAATGCTTTCAAACTTGAATAAACTATTTCTATGTTTTTCAGCTTTTCTATTACTTTGTTAAAATCTGAAGTATCTATATTAATAATCGGAAACTGATTTATAGGCTGAAATATCTCATAATCATTTAAATGCATTTTCCATTTTGCAATATCTTCTTTAGTTAAGTCAAATACACTAGATAAATTAATATAACAATTTTCATCCATAACAACATTATTATCATCATAGTCAGTATAACTGCCGTCGCCTAAATATCTAAAAGAAGTTTTTAAATTCATATTTTCATCATATAAATTCCAAATTAAACTATATGCATATTTATTCATTATAGGATTATCAATAAAAATTTCTTTCCAAAATTTATAATTATATTTCTTACCGCTTATTAAAATTTTTATTAAATTATAATTCTGACTTTTCAATATATTAGTAATCTCTTTTCTAATATGCTTTATTTCTTCTTTTATATTTTCAGGAAAGTATTTAGGTATTGATTTTAATTCTTTTTTATTGTTAATATCAAACAATTCTACTGCATTATTATTTTTAAGAGAGATTTTATATTTATTATCATTTACTTCTATAATTTTCTCTCCTCTTTTATCTAATCCAAAATCATATACTACTTTAAAACCTAATTCATATAACTCTAAATTCATTTTTTCAGCAATAAAATTTAATAAACTAATAGCCTCTTTTTTAATAGAAGCCTTTTTATTCCTAGCAAAAACATTATATAATAAACTTAAAGCGAATTTACTGTCTGTATGCAATGCTAAAATCTTCATAAATAATAATGAACTATTTTCTCTATTGTACATTTCAATTAACATATTATCATCAGCATATACACCGCAAACTAAAACAGAAACATCTTTTTGAGAATTAATATATATTTCTCTTATACAATTTTTAAAACTTTCTCTATCAAGAAAATTAATTATATTATCAAGTGTTTGTATTTTATAAATATATTTTTTTAAATTAAAATACTCTAAATAAATATACTTTATTATTTTTATGCCTATAATTTTTGATTTATCTTTAGTTAAAACTTTTATTTCTTTTTCTTTTATTATATCATCAATAAAATTTAATTTTTGATTATTCTTTTTATCATAATTTATAGAATTCTCTATATCTTCTATACTGATAAAATTTAATACTTCATTATTATTCGTTTTTAATTCTGATAATTCTCTATAAAATTCATTTTCAAGCATTATTCTAAAATCAGTATATATTTTATTATTATAATTAATAATACTTTTATATGCTTCTTTTACATTATTTTTTATTATTTCAAACTGTTCAATCTTTGATGATTTATTCTTTGCTGTTACATATTCAGCAATTATAAATTGTATAGGAATTTTATTATTCTTTTTTAATGGAGTTTCTTCAAATGCAAAAGCTAAATCTGATACATTATCCAAATTCCAATTTGATAAATCCTGATTAAACATTATAGCATTATAAAACATACTATACATATTTTCTAATTTTGCAGTATTCCATTTATTTAAAGGCTTATTAAAACTTCCTGCTCCATTAAACATAGAAAGCATATATTTTACATTTGAAATATCCCAATCATTTAAAGATTTATTAAAATTATAAGCACCAGCAAACATAACTGTCATATTTTCAACATTAGAAACATTCCATTTATCTAAAGGCTGATTAAAATTATAACAATTAAAAAACATCTCTTTCATATTTCTAACATTAGATACATTCCAGCTGTTAATATTCTGATTAAATTCCTTACAAGCTAAAAACATTCCCCCCATATCATTTACTTTTGAAATATCCCATTTGTCTAAAGGCTGATTAAACTTTTCACATAAACAAAACATATTACTCATATCTGTAACATTAGATACATTCCAGCTGTTAATATTCTGATTAAATTCCTTACAACCTAAAAACATTCCCCCCATATCATTTACTTTTGAAATATCCCATTTGTCTAAAGGCTGATTAAATTTACTGCAGCCTGAAAACATTCTTTTCATATTTTCAACTTTAGAAACATTCCAATTATTGACACATTGATTAAAAGTATTATTATGAAATATATTAAACATAGATTCCATATTAATAACATTCTCTGTATTCCAATTTTCTATACCTGAATAATCTTTTATCTTAGTTTTTGAAAATAAATACGACATATCAGTTATTAATGAGGTATCAATATCGCCTAAATATATATTATTATCTTCTACTAATTTTTTTAATTCTTCTTTATCTTTGGGTTTATATTTACACATAGTTTAAATATTAAAAGTTTTATTGATTCTGATTATCTGAATTATTAGAAATATTTTCAGAATTTTCATTATTGCTATTATTTTGATTATTTTTTTCTGAAGAATTGTTTTCAGTATTTCCATTATTTTCAGCTATAGCCTCTTCATTATTAGGAGCTTCTTTTGAATTATTATTACTTTCTTCTGCTGACTCTTCATAATCTTCTTCTGCTTTAGGCATAAACTTTTCATCTCTTTTAAATACATAAATCTCTCTAAACTTCATCTCTTGTTTAAGAAGAATTTCTTTCTCTTTAACAAGTTCAAGCATGGCCAAAAAGAATGTAACAAGCTGTCTTTTAGTAACTCCGTCTTTAAATAAAGTAATAAAAGGAAAGAAGGCTGTTTCAGATAATTTGATTCTTATCATATCAATGGCATTATCTATATGGAAATTAGACATTCCCGAAAGAACCGCCAAATCTGTTTCCGGAACAAACTGCACCTTTGTGAATGCATAAACTAAATCATAAAGCGTAATATCCTTCCAAGCTACTTCATTATCATCTGTATTTACAGTTTTGAAGAATTTTACCCTTTCAGTATCCTTTCTTTCAAATATAGTGTCTGATGTATCCTGAAGTTTATCAAGCTCTTCAGAAACCATTTTATATCTTTGGAATTCAAGCATCTGCTCAACTATTTCAAATTTAAGCTTATCTGTAAATTTATCATCGTCCATATCATGAGGAAGAAGCATTTTAGATTTATAAAGGTGGAACTCTGAAGCAACAACCAAAAAGTCCCCAGTAGAATCCAAATTTAAAGCAGCCTGAGCCTTCAAATATTCTACAAACTGGTCTATAATTTCAAGTATAGACACTTCATATATACTTTTCTCACTTCTTTTAAGCATATCAAAAAGTATAGACAATGGTCCTTCATAATCTATACTGGATAATGAAACTGTAAACTCTTTATAATCCGGCTTACTGTTTTCTGTTTCTTCTTTGGCTGAAGCGTCTGTATTTATAGTATTATTATTTTCTTGCTGTGTTTCGTTTATATTCTCTTCCATAATGGGATATAATATATTATAAAAATATAAAAATTCAAGTATATAATTTTCCATTAATAATATTGACAATAAATTAAATTCTAATATTATTTACATAATAAAATATTTATAAGGGGTAATATAATGAAAAAAATAAATATAGGTTTTATAGGTGCAGGAAAAATAGCAGAAAAAATGGCACAAACTATTTCAAAAATTAAAGAAGCACAATCTTATGCAGTAAGTGCAAGATATATAAAAAGAAGTAAGGCTTTCGCTAAAAAATACGGATTCAAAAAATTTTACGGCTCTTATGAAGAAATGCTGAAAGATGAAAATGTTGATTTGGTATATATAGCCACTCCTCATTCACATCATTATGAGCATATAAAATTATGTTTGGAAAATAATAAGCATGTTATATGCGAAAAGGCTTTTACTGTTAATGTTAAACAAGCTAGAGAAGTTTTAATACTTGCCAAAAAGAAAAAACTTTTACTTGCTGAAGCTATTTGGACTAGATATATGCCTAGCAGACAAATAATCAATGATACTATAAAAAGCGGAATAATAGGAAAAGTTACATCATTAACTGCTAATTTAGGTTATGTTATAAATAAAGTACCTAGATTGATAGAGCCGGAACTTGCTGGAGGAGCTTTACTTGATGTTGGTGTTTATACTATAAATTTCGCTTTAATGGTATTCGGTAATAAAATAAAAAAAATAGATTCTTCATGTGTAAAAACTAGCAAAGGTGTAGACGAACAGAACTCTATTACATTAACTTTTGAAGATGGTAAAATGGCTATATTAAACTCTACAATGTCAGCATTAACTAACAGAGAAGGCGTTATAAATGGCGACAAAGGTTATATGGTTGTAAAAAATATAAATAATCCTGAAAGCATAACAGTTTATTCACTGGACAGAAAAGTTGTAAAAACAATAAAAGTACCTAAACAAATAAGCGGTTATGAATATCAAATAATTTCATGTATCAATGCTATTAATAACGGTAAATTAGAATGCGAAGAAATGCCTCATGAAGATATTTTGAGAGTAATGAATATAATGGATACTTTGAGAAGAAGCTGGAAAATAAAATATCCTTTTGAAAAATAATTTTATTTAGTATATACCTAAACAACTACATCTTGTCAATTTTGAATTATTTATGAATGTAATTTTTATTTATTAATAGCATAAAATATTATTAAGTTTTCTTGAAAATATAATATAAAAACTATATTTTGACTAAAAATGCAGTTGTTTTGGTTCTTTTATACCAATAAAAGAACTGGGGGTGTGGGGGCTAGTCCCCACAAATAACCTAAATTTACAATTGTATTTTTGACAAACTATAAAATTTTTGGTATATATACTGAAATTTTTTAAGTTTGTCAATTTTTTTATTGTTCTTTTTCCCGCCGCAAAAAGAACCAAAAAGTGCAAGGATAGAATTAATACTAAATAATACTAAAATTGTCTTATATGTAAGATAATTTGTTACATTAAAGCCCAAATATAGCCTTTTTGATTATCGCCTGCCGAAGGCACGCACAGCGAGTCAAAAAACATAATTTTATTTTTGACAAAATATAGTTGTTCAAGTATATATAAAAAAGCCGCTAATATTTATATATTAACGGCTTTTTATTTAGACATATTTTTTAATTAATATCATAAACATATACGCTTTCTGCTATATCTTCATCATCTATCTTCAAAGTATTTTTTGTACCGGAATCTTTAAATCTGTTTTTCTCATAAAACTTTTTAGCTTCTTCATTTTTCTCAAAAACGCAAAGACATATATTAGTATATCCAGACTCTTTCATATATTTTACAGCCTGTTCTAATAATAACTTACCTATTCCGGAACCCTGATATATAGGATGAACATATAATGATATTATCTCACCGTATCCTTCCATATTGCATCTGCTTTTTCCATGAGATATAACAGCTATAGGCTTTCCGTCAATATATGCTAAATGTGCCTCTCTTGTTTTATTATTAATACCGTCCTCAAACTCCTCGCACCAATCATCTAAATATATTCTTTTAAGGTATGAGTCAGGTATAATATTTTTATAAGCATCTTTCCAGCATATAGCATGAAGTTTGCTTATATCAAAAACATCTTCCAATCCTGCTTTTTTTATAGTTATATCCATTTAATTATACCTCTGCATTTTAACAATAATCATTACTATTAAATAAATTATATATCTATAATAAGTTATTTTCAATTATTTATTTTTATTTTTGATAAAAAATTATAAAGTGCTAAGATTTCTTAAAGCATTACTTATCAAATCTTCTGTTGTCATATGATCTTTATTTTCTATTGCAGACAAAGCCTTAACAGCTTCATTATTTGAAAAACCTAATGATATCAAAGCTTTTATAACATCGCTTTCATTATCATTACTAATAACAGATGGTGAAATATTAATATCTATCTTTTCTATCTTGTCCCTTAACTCAAATAAAAGTTTTTCGGCCTTTTTTACTCCCATACCAGATACTTTTTTAAGCAAATTTATATCCTTATTAAAAAGTATATGCATCAAATCATTTATGGAATAAGTAGAAAGAACTTCCATAGCTAATTTAGGTCCTACTCCTGAAGCAGACATCAGAGTAGTAAACATATTTTTTTCTTCTCTAGTTAAAAAACCATAAAGTATCATAGCATCTTCTCTGTGTATAAGTTTGGTATAGAGCCTTATATTATCATCATTTTTCACATCCAATTTTTTTGATACTATAATCTCATAGCCGACACCATTACAAAGAAGAGCAATGACACCTTCTGATATTATTTGAACTTTACCTTCTATAAAAGCAAACATTATAAACTAGGCTCGTATTCTAATTCTTTTATAGTGTCAAGCATTTTATCAGTGCTTACTTTAGAATCATCATATTCTACTTCAGCACAAGCATTTTCTAAACTTACATTAACTTTGCTTACACCGTCTAAAGCACTTAATTCTTCAGTAACTGCTTTAACACAATTTTGACAGCCCATACCTTTTATTTTTATAGTAACATTTTTCATTTTATATCTCCTTTGTTATAATTATCTAACAATTATATACTATACAAGGGTATTTTTCAATTATTTTTTTCTATTTTTTCAATATTTTTAGATTCTTCTTTTTTATACAAATTAAATACAACAGTCATTTCAGTACCAACATTCTCTTCACTTTTAATATGTATGTCAGCATTGTAGTAATTACATATATTTTTTACTATTGTAAGTCCTAAACCTGTACCATGAACTTTCAAATATTTATTGTTTTTAACTCTGAAAAATCTTTCAAAAACCCTATTCAAATACTGAGGAGCTATTCCGCAGCCTGTATCTTTCACAGAAAATATAGCTTTATCAGCATTCTTTTTCAAATATATCTTTACTTTACCGTCATCATCAGTATATTTTATAGCATTATCAACCAAATTATTAACAACTTCAGTAATTTTTTCTTTATTAGCCATTATAACAGCAGATTCTATATCTAATTGCACATCAATATCTCTCTGCTCGGCTTTTATTCTATTGCTTTCAAATACATCAAGGACAATATCTTTAATATCTATTTCCTCATCGACGGTTTCTTTCCAATTAGCCTCTATTCTGCTCAATGTAAGCATATCAATAACAAGGTCTTTCATTCTCAAAGCCTCATTATTAATCCTCTTTATAAAATCTGCCTGATTCTTTCCGCCTCCTGTAGCAATAAGAAGCTCGGAATATCCTATTATAGAAGTAAGAGGAGTTTTTAATTCATGAGAAGCATTTATAAAGAAATCCTGTTTTTCTATCTCAACCTTTCTTATATCTGTAACATCTTCAAATTTTATTAATGCCGATATATTCTCATTATTTCTTATAGGAACAATACTTATTTCTATATCCATAGTATGTTCTTTAACATCAAATTTTGAAAATCTGCTGAACTCTATGGCATTATCTATTTTTTCTATAACATCATCATCTTTTATGATTTCATTAAGTTTTCTTATATTACTGTCAGAAATTTCAAGCAAATCCAAAGCGTATTGATTAATGAAAAATATTTCTTTATTTTTATTAACAGCAATAATACCCTGTGCTATATTCTCAAGTACATAATTGAGCTTTTCTCTTTCAGTTTGATATCCTGTGATATTTTCATTCAAACTCACAGCCAATTCATTGATATCATAAAGGATAGTATTAATATCATTATATCCCGTTAAATTTTTAGGCGTGGGCGATTTATTATTATATATATTATCCAAAGTTTCTTTTATCATATAGAAAGGAATCATAATATTACGGCTCATCAAAGGAAGAACCAAAGCCATAATTACGATAACTATTCCTATAACCATAACGGATGTAAATAAGAAACTTATCAAATATTTATTAACTGACTCTATAGGAATTGATACCCTAAGTATATAATCTCTATCATCATCAGCCTTAATTTTTTTGGATACATACATATAAGGAGTTTTCTGACTAATAGAGGTATTTATAGAAAAAGCCGGCTTATTTTCTATACTATGCAATGCCGCTATAACATCGCTTCTATTGGTATGATTTCCCATAGGATTTTTAGAAGTATCTGTCATAGTATCAGCTATTACAATACCATTTGTAGATATTATGCTGATTCTTAATTCTTCTTTATCTGACTGAAGTACAAATTTTCTAAAAGCATCTTCTGTCTGAACATCATATAAATCAATCTCTTTTTCAAGCATATCAATGATATTTACTATCATAACCTGACTGTATACAATATTATTGTACTGCACAGTAAACAGTATTCCTATAAACATTAAAGCACTTGACAATATCAAAATGAGTAATGATTTATAAAATATGTTCTTAATCATCTTTTATTAAAATTATTGTACATCTGTTAATTTATATCCCATACCTCTAACGGTTATAATGTTTTCTTTAGTTAAATCAAGTTTTTGTCTTATTGATTTTATATGCATATCAATAGTTCTTGTTTCCATAGTATGGTCAACACCCCATACCTCTTCAAGCATAGTTTCTCTATCAACTACATTATTAGCATTTTCCATTAAGAGCTTAAGCAAATCGAATTCTTTTTGAGTTAAAACAACCTGCCTTTCTCCTACGAATACATTTCTCTTTTTAACAATAAGTTTTATTTCTCCAAAAGTAAGCTCTTCTGCATCCAATCTTACATCTTTCTTTCTTAAATTTGCTTTGATTCTTGCAAGAAGCTCTAGTACAGAAAAAGGTTTAGGCATATAATCATCTGCACCTAAATTAAGCCCTGTAACAATGTTTATCTCACTAGTTTTAGCTGTAAGCATTATTACTTTAATAGGAAGATGAGCATAGTCTGTTCTAATGATTTTTAATATTTCTGTACCTTCTATGTCTGGAAGCATTATATCAAGTAATACCAAATTAGGAGTTTGTTTCTTTAATGCTTCAAGCATATCATTACCATTTGAGAAACATTCTATGGTATATCCTGCCTCTTCAACGGTATATTTGATGAGATCTCTAATATTATCATCATCTTCTACTGAGTAAATAAGTTCTTTATTCATAAAATACTACCAAAATTAAAATTATTTTATTGTAAAATTAAATACTTTTTATATCATAAATATAATAAAAAAATGCATTTTGTCAAAATATTTTATTCAGACTAAAATAACTAATTTATTATTTAATATAATAACTTCTATATTTTACATTATGTAAAAAAATAGACATTTAAATATTGACTTATAATATTTTTATATTAAAATCATTTATATGAAACAAGAAATAACACCTATATTAGAAAATTATTTAGAAACTATCTACAATCTTGAAGTAGAGAAAAATTTTAAGGAAGCTATTAGAATCACAGATATAGCAGATTTGGTAGGACGCTCTAAGGCCAGTGTTAATACAGCAATTAAAACATTGTCAAAATTAGGACATATAAAACATGAACATTACGGCGATATAGAGCTTACTGAAAGCGGAAGAGCTATTGGAAAAGATATTGCTGAAAGACATGCTATATTCTATTATTTCCTTACAAAAGTATTAAATGTGGATGAAAAAATAGCTGATGAAGAAGCATGCTTAATAGAACATGCTATGAGCAAAGACACCGTACATAAATTCAAAGAGTTTCTTTGCGGATACTGCAAAAAAGAAAATATTTTTAATAAAGATAATTAAATCAGCAGTTAATAATCACTATCTTATAATATAATTTAAAATAAATTTATATTCCGCATAAAAATAATGTTATAAAAAATAAAGACTAAATTGATAAAAATATCTAATTTAGTCTTTTTTATTTACTATTTTTAATTATAGTATTTCATCTTTTATCATATCATCAAAAGTCTGTCTTTTTCTTATGATATAATGTTTATTATCATCAATCATAACCTGAAGTAGAAGAAGTCTTGAATTATAATTGCTTGACATACTAGATCCATAAGCTCCGGCATCGAGTAAAGCCACATAATCACCCTGCTCTAATACACTGCATTCTCTGTTATAGGCAAAAAAGTCTGAACTCTCGCATATAGGGCCTACAAAGTCATAATTAGAAACATTATCTTTTTTAACTAAAGGATATATTTCATTATATGCATCATACATAGCCACTCTAATATAATCATTCATACCGCCGTTTAATATAACATATTTTCTTCCAAGCTCTTCTTTGATATATTCAACTTTCATTATTAAAGCACCAGATTCTGCCACAAAATATCTTCCGGGCTCTGTAGTAACTCTTAAATTCATTTCTTTTAATAGATTAATACTTTCAGCTTTGAATTTATCGAAATCAAATCCTGAATGATCTCTGTTATATCTTACTCCATATCCCCCACCTATATCTATATCAGTAATATTAAATCCAATACTCTTAATTTCAGCAATAAAATCTCTCATTACTAAAATAGCTTTATAGAAAGGCTCGGCATCTGTCATTTGAGAGCCTATATGCATTGATAATGATTCTATTTCTATATTTGATAATGATTTTAATAAATCAGAATTATCTTTTATAGTTCTTATACTTATACCAAATTTATTTCCAGTAATGCCTGTAGTAATTTTTTCATGAGTATGAGCATCAACATTAGGATTAACTCTTATTGAACATTTTACTTTCTTTTTAAGTTCTTTAGCTATATTATTTATTCTTACAGCCTCTGGAATAGATTCTATATTGAAACGCTTTATATTAAGCTCTATTGATTTTCTTATCTCTTCCTCTGTTTTAGCAACGCCAGAAAATACTATGTTTTCAGCCTTTCCACCTGCTTTTATATATTTTAAAGTTTCTCCTATAGATACAACATCAGCACCTATACCCTCTTCAGCCATCATTTTCAATATAGATAAATTATTTTCTGCTTTAACAGCATAAACTATTAATGCATTATTTAAAGGTGAAAATACTTCTTTCAAAAATCTTATTTTAGTTAAAATATCATTCTTTGAATAAATATAAAAAGGCGTGCCATAAACTTCAGCAATCTCTCTAATATCAATATTTTCGCACATCAATATATTATTTTTATAAGCAATCATTATTAATTTTCTCCTAATTATTATTATTTAATTTTTAATTTAATATTTCTGTTATACTTACAGATGTTATTCCTTCATCTATTAAAAGAGGTAAATTATATTCCAAAATTTTTAATGTTTCTTCGCTTTGATAATGCCCTATTCCAACCGCTACTCCATATTCTTTTGACAATTTTATTAACTCTCTCCATTGCTTCATTATAGAAGAATAATCTCTTTCATTATCTAAAAATACGGATCTTCTAGCAGTTCTCACCCCATATTCCAAAGCCATATTATATATTAAACTGTCAGAAACCGTATAAGAATCAACAAAATATTTATCATTACTCTTAGCATAATCAAGCATATAAGAAACTATACTCTCATCACTGCTCGCAACAGAGCCTGTATGATTATTCATTCCTTTAGCATAAGGTACCCTTGAAAACGAATAATCTAATAATCTAAACACTTCATCTTCATTCATTCCCTTTCTTATTAGAGTCTGCTCTCCAAAATAATCACTGCCTTCCATAGGTATATGCAAAATAACATTAACATTATTGCTATATGCTGCATAAGAAAAATCTATACTATGATAAGAATCTGGAAGCACGGCAAAAGTGATATTGTATTCATTAGCTAAAGAAAAATATCTTTCAGTATTATCTAAAGTATTACCGCTGTCATCTATTATAATGCTTATACAGTTACTATGTTCATTTATTTTATTCAAAATAGGTTCTGCAGTATTAGGTGTATTTATATCAGCTAAATGAAACATATCGTCTGAAGGCTTTTCTTCTATATTTTTTTGAATAATTGTATTATCATTTGATTGTTTAGAAATATTATATGCATATTCAAAACTAATATTATAATTATCTTTAACCTTCATAAAAGTAAAGGCAAATATAGAAAGTACAATAACCGATAGTACAAATACAAATATATTTTTCATAAAACATTAATGTAAAAAATAATGCATTAATGATATCTTAAATAGTAATAAAAGTCAATTACTTATGAACCATATAGTCAACACTTACAACAGCATGTTCATTGCATTTAGGACATTTAGGAGATAGTTTTTTAAAAATTTTATCTATAAAAGATTCTTTTTTTTTATCTGAATCGATTTTTAATATTACATTTCCATTTTCATCTTTTTCCGTATCTTCAAAATCAAGAGATACAAAAGAAAGTTCTGAAGGAGCATTCAATTTTTTATCAGTAGTGAAAAAATATCCGCAGTTTCTGCATTTATAATGAAAAGGAGCTTTATCTGGAAACATAGTTAATTCCTTTGTTTTAAATATCTAATACCAATAATTTATCCTGTTCTGTATCAAAATGATCTGCCATATAAATAGCATAACTATCTTTTTTTATAACACTTCCAGGCCTTACTCTATTATGTCCTACAACTTGATTATATCCTGTCCATGCATCTTCTGATAAATCTCCTACATCAGCCCATAATATACCGGCAAATTTACTTCCGCCTCCCCTTCTATAAGAAGCTATATTGCAGTCATCTTTATCATTATTATAAACAATATTCACAACATCATAAATATTATCAATATTAATATCTTTTATATCATATTTCTGCTTTATATATTCAATCCAGCCATTTGTAATACCTGCATGAGTGAATATATAATTATTTTCTATGTATATGCTATTAAAAATATCAGTATTATCATTAAATATTTCATGCATTTCTTTGGCATAACTTTTTCTGTATCTGCTTGCTGTAGGATATCCAACTATATACTGAAAATCATGATTGCCTATAAGAAGAACTACTTTATCATTATGATTTTTTTTGAACTCTATTACATCTTTTAAATTATTAACTATCTCTTCATCAGTAAAAGTAACCCAACTGTCATCACTGTAGTCACCCATAAAAATTATCTTGCCAAAATTATCAAATCTTCCTTCAATAAGTTTTTTCCAACAGCTTTTTCCATGTAAATCACCTATAACAGCAATCTTCATTAAAGTCTCCTTATCATTAAATTTATATGCTGATAATCGATAGCAGAATCTTCAGAGTCATTTTCAAGAACTTTATTTATATAAATAGCTTCGAATTTTTCCTGCAAATATTCTTTAAACTCTCTTATAGCATCAAAATACTCTTCATTATTATGAGAAGTATTAATCTTGTTTTTATATTCAAAATTTTCTTTTATTTTATAGGCAATATTATCAATAATATTTTCTTCTATCTCATAAATTTTACCAATATTCTGAACTATATTTATTGTTCTATAAAGATCCATATTCAAATTGGAAGCATTAGAAATCATATATATATTTACAGAATAATCAGAAGACTTCCTCTTATCATCCAATATAAACTCTAAAGTCTTAATAGATTCATCTAGAAAAGTTTTATTAGTTTCTATATTGTATTCAAGACTTAAAGGTGATATGCCTATTATTTTTTTAATGAATAATGAATCAAATTGATTATAAAAATATTTTTTTACATTACTAAAGAAAGTATATATATAAAAATATTTAATATCTTTAACTTTTACAGCCTCTATCAACTCGGATAAGAAAACATTTAAATCATTATCATTTATATTTATCTCATAATGAGAAGATAGTTTTCTTATAATATCAGCTATATCATTATTAATGACATCAAAAATTTCTTTTTTATCATCATTTTTTATGTATACAATGTTATTATTTAAATTCAAAGAAGGTAAATGAAGTGAATCTCTTTTTTCTTTCAATATTTTTATTTTATTTTCTATATCCTCTTTTACTATATCTTTTTTATCATCTGGAGTAAGAAATAGTATTTCTTCTTCTATAAATTTATTACCCTCTGACTCTTTTTCCTTTTCTAGCTCCTCTATCTTTTCTAAAGTGTAAAATTCTTTTTTTTCCAATATTTCTTCTATTCTTTTTAAATTATTTTCTCTATCAGCTCCATAAACATATAATGTAAATCTATATCCGTATTTTATATCAAGTCCCATCATCTTTATAAAAGATTTAGCATTAACTCTCTTACCATTCTTATTTTCTATTTCTATTTTATCCTCAATAGTTCTAAAAAAATCTACAATGGAATTAACTGTTTTATTATCAGTTACAATAGAATTTCTGCATTCAAACTCTTTAGATATAAAATCATTATTCTCCATATAGTATCCTGTGCAATTTTATTTTCTTCTATAAATATAATTATATACAAATATACAAACAAATCAATAACTTATGTATAAAAACATATTCACAACTATATAGCATAACTATATATACCTATATAGGATATATAAAATATCTATGTAAAAAGAGAAGAATTTAATTAATTATAGACAACATAAATAAAATAACTTTAAACAATTTTATTTTTTAATATTTTTAAAATTAAAAATTCCATTAAAAATGCTTTATTTATTTTAAAAATATATATAAGTATTTTTATGCTACAAATAACACATAAAAACCCTTGAAATTCTAAATAATATTGTTTATAATAATAGAAAATAAAAAATACAGAGTAAAAACAGAAAAAATATGATTGATTTTAATTTAAAAGATATTAGAGAAAAAATTTTGAAACTAACACAAAGCCAATTTGCTAAGATGTTAGGCGTGCGTCAGGATTATATTTCAAGACTAGAAAGAAATGCCAATAATATAACCCTTGACCTATTGGATAAGCTTGCAGAAAATACTGGACTTACTATTGATGAACTTACAAAGTATAAAAAGAATTCTTTTGAAAGTGAAAATCCATATCTTTATGAGAATCTTATTAATGTACAAGTCATCATAGATAAAATTAATGAAGAAATAAGTACAGTAGACAAAAAGAATAATGAGAAAATATCTGAACTGACAGCTGATATTTATAATAAAATCAGCGACACTTTTGATATTGTAGTATATGGAAGATACAGCTCAGGAAAAACTTCATTTATTAATGCAATATTTGATAAAAATATTGATACTAATCCTTATTCTGAAGAAACAAACAATGATGAATATTATTTGAATGATGATTCTAAATTATTTAGAATCATTGAGTATAAGGAAAATCTTCTTGATACTAGAAAATACAATAATCAAAACATGTTTATTTATTTATGTGATATAAACGCATTTTCTCAGGAAGACATTACAAATATAAATGCTTTAGCTAATTTTATAGATGATTTCAGTAATATATCTGTAATATTCTCAAAAGCTAATATATTTGATGAAAATGAATTAGATAGTGTTATTGATAAAAAATTTGAAACATTAAAAAACTTTATAGAATCTTCTAATAATATAAAGAAAATAGATTATTCTTCATTAAGAAAAAGATTCTTCCCATTTTCAATAAATAACACTAATCTAGTTAAGCAGATTAAAGATGATTTCGCTGAAAATATAAAATATGCTTACTATAACAGAATATTAACAAATATTAATTTCATTACAGAAATAATAAACAATAAAAATGACTTCCAAGATAATGATAAATTAGAAGTTAATTTAAATAAAATAAAGATATCAGTTAAAGAAGCATTTAATGAGATATATAGAAACACTCTCAATATAGACAGCATAATTGAATCTATTGATAATAATAATGTATACAGAAAAAAAGATGATATAAAAGTATTATGCAATAGTATAAATGTAAATCTTGATACACAATTATACAATATGCTTGCTGTTACAAAAGAAGATTTTGATACTAAAGAACCTAATAAAATAAAAACAAATTTAATAAATCTTTCTATAGGTATCTTGCCTTCATTTAATTTATTAAAAAACAGCACAATGAAAATAATAAATATTGTAGGGGTATCTTTATCATTCCTTCCTAGTGTAGTATTTATATTATCAGGATTTATGTCTTTCTCTGGAAATTGGAAAAAGACACTTTCCAAAAAAGTTATTAAAGCTTATGAGGAAGAAAATGTGGTATCTAAATATAATAAAACAATAGACGAATATTTTAATAATTATTTGACAAACCTAAAAGAAATAGATGCCAAAACTAAAGAAACTCTAAAATATCAAGAAGATGCTAAAATGTACAAAAATATAAAATCTATATTGAGTAATTTTGCTTCTTATATAGAAACAGAAAAGAATAAAAAGTAAATAAAAATAATATGCAATAAAAAAGAGCAGGTACTTATTTTAAGCCTGCTCTTTTTATTTATAGTTTAAATATTTAATTAGCTATTAGTATTTTCATTACTGTAAACTGTCCAACTGCTGTCAGGAAGCTGATAATAAGAATTATCTATAAGCTTCTGAACATTTCTTCTATATAAAGCACTTTCAACTTCTTTTATATTAGCCATACTAAGCTTAGGATCTGATAATATTAGATATTCTGCTATAGTTCTTCTGTCTGTATTTTCTTTTTCCATTATTTCTTTTATATATTTTATTCTCTCTTCACTGTATGTTGTTTTTGGTTTTGAAACATCAAAGGCTATATATGATAAATATCCGCCGTTATTTTCACCTATATAATAATTTGTTTTATACAAGTTTATTTCATCTTGATTAAACATGCTTCTTATAAGAGCCTCTTTATAACCTTGAGCCAATTCATCAGAAACATTTGTACTTACCATAATAAGATTCAAATCTTCTTCACTTGAAAGAGTAGATATTTGATATGCACTCTCATCTATTTGTCTGTATCTTCCCAAAACCTGTGCTTCTATTAAAGTTTTTCCTCCAAGAACTCTCATCTCAGGTTCCTGTACTAATATAAGCTTTGAACAGCTTGGAATAAAAATCATAATCAGTAAAATAAATATCATATTATACAATTTCATAAAACAAATATCTCCTATTATTTTCTGTATTAATTTCCGCCCTCTAAATATGATATAACATCAGAGAAAGGCATTGGTTCAAGTCCGAATTTATCGCCTTCAAAAGCTATAAGCTGCTGCTTCTGCTGATTAGGCTTATCTAAGTTTTGATCTCTAAAATAGAATGTAGTAAATACCTTATTGGCAGATATACTAAACTCTACTGAATTAGGGTCATAACCAAATTGTACTATATTTTCAACTGTAGATATACCTGGGTTAATAGGTCTTATCATCTCTATCAAGAATTTAGAAAACTCTGTAGACATTTTACTTATACCCACAAAGAATGTAGTAGGTCTTATATTATTCAAAGGACTTACACCCACTCCGGCAATGTCTGCTGTAAGATTAACTAATAATTTTTCATCATTAATTTTTTCTCTGTTTTCAGGAGCAAGCAAATATTTAAAGTTTATATCACTAGCCAAAACACGCATATCATATTTAATAGTGCTTGTATTGAAACTACCCAAATCAACATTAAGCCAAGGTAAATGTATAGCTCCCCTTCTTGGTGCTGTATTATTTGATATAGAAGTTAAGAATAAATTATCATCAAATTTTTCACCGCCTATATATATAGATGATTTCAAATCCTGTATTGTAAGTCCATGTCCCTGAACTCTCACAGAAGAAGAAAAATCTCTTATTCTAATGCTGTCATCTATAAATGGAGTTATTTTTAAATATACTCTCAACTGTTCAAAAAACATATTAGGAACCTGCTCTATAAGAGGAGTATATCTAGTAGCTGTAGCAACTACCTCATTATCTGTAGGAGTCAAATCAAAATGATAGTCTATATTTGAAGTTAATCCCTTCAACACTATGGACATTTTATCAGGAGAATCCATATTAGCAAAGAATTTATCTGTTTTGAAAACTCCGTCTGCTATATTGTTTTTCAAATTACCATTAACATTGAATAATCCGCCTATTTCTATACCAAAAGGCAAATATAAGCTTTCTGTATCCAAACCAACATTATAATTCAAGTCGGCATTTTTTATAACAGGAGTGAAGTAGCCATCAACATATACTAACAATTTATTAGCAGGACTCTGTAAATTAAATTGTCTAATATTAGCATATAGATTCTCACCGAAATTAACATCAGCATCTACTTTCATAGTAACGTCCTGAAGTTTATACTGCTTTTCTGTTACATAGAAAGTACTGAAATTTGTAACTGTTGCAAATTTATCTTCTAATGATAAGTTATATCCCAAAGCACTAGTCATTTTTATATCATCTTCAAAAGGCAAACTATCAAGAATCTCTGCAAATTTAGTAGAAAGCCAATTTTTCATAGCATAAGGAGCTATCCTGAAAGTTGATATATTAACAAAACCTTTTTTTAATCCCAAACCTTCTAAATCAAGATTGGATCTAAAATTAAGGAAATTATCCAAATCTAAATTAAGTTCTGTAACTTTTACATCCTGACTTAATAAATTAGCATTAGCAAGTACATTGAGTTTTGCTGTAGCTGTAGAAGAAACTTCACCGTTTAAATTATAAGAGAAATTTTTTATGATACCATTTACTGTGGTATTAATATCATTTATCATCTTTCCAAAAACATGAACATCTAAATTTAAAGAACCTCTTGCAAGTCCGCCTGAAAAATTAGCAATAGGCAATGATGTTACATTTATATTCAAATCTGTAGGCTCATCAAATTTTACCGCGCCATTAACCTTTATATCAGAATTAATATATTTTGAAGATACATTGTCAATATAAAGAACTGTATCGCTTTTCTTATTAGGATCATTAATAGCAGGAACAACTCCCAATGCTCCATTCAAAGATGATAAAAGTCTTAATGATACATCTGTATTATTGAATCTATATAATTTCAATGCAGTTACTCTATCAATAGTTGTATTATGCTCTAATTTTATATCTTCTTTTGAAATATTATTAGGATTGAAAGTAAAATTAATTTTTGTTTTGGAATTAAGATTATTTACAGCTATAATATCTCCCATAGACAAATTGATTTTATCTAATGAGATGTTTATAGTATTAGTTAAATTATTAATAGTACCGCTGCTTTTATCTGCATCAACATTAACCATACCGCTCATATTTATACCCAAAGAAGGTACAAACATAGCTGCTAAACCATTTATTTTATTTAAATTAAGTCTTGCATATAATGTATCTAAATTAACGCCTATATTTCCGCTGAATATTTGATTGGCAGATGCTATAACCTTTAATATTTCATCATTCAAAAGTTCTGAAGATAAATTTTCTATAGATACGCTTTGAGTTCTTATATTATATTTGGCAAGGAAATGTGCAGAAAACTGCATATCATCACGTTTTTTGCCATTATAGCTGAAATTAGGATCATCTATCTCAAAATCAAATCTTATTACTATTTCATCTTTATTTTCTGTGCCATCAGGATTTTTAGGATAGGATACATCCAAATTAAATAACGGATTATCATTAAAGAAAATACTGCTGTCATTATAAGCTAAACTATTACTTATAAAACTTTTTAAATAAATATCTTTCAAAGCCTCAGGAGCAGATATTCCCATTACCTGAGATAATGAGAATCTTTTTGTATGCAAATCCAAATGCAGATTATAATTACTTAAACTTGCTATAAGTCCATTATGAGGTACATTTGTTAAAAATGATTTACTGTCTGCTTTGAATGCTAAATTATTTATTCTAATATTTTCTACATCAGCTTTTAACTTAAGAAAATCAAGTTTGCTGAAATCAAAAGGCTCTTTATTAGTATCTTCTTCTTTAGGCTTTGATGGCGGCAGATCCGGTAAATTCCAATTTCCACTCTCATCTGTAAACATATAAACATATAAATTATCTATACTTAAATCCTGAACATGAAGCTTTAAAAAGAATAAAGAAAAAAGAGAAAATTTTAATCTAAAATTATCTATCTTTATATTCTCTTCATTATTAAAATTATCAGAATTATAAAGCACCACATTGCTCATTTCTACTTTTGGAAATAATAATCCGTATTTAAAATCACCTATTTCCAATTTTCTATTAGTAGCAGAATATACTATATTTTCAATAAGATTTTTCATTCTCTCATTATTGAAATATATTCTAGCCCCTGCAATGCCTACAACAATCAAAAAAAGAAGTATCAAAGGTATATATCTCTTTTTGAATCTTCTTTTTTTCTTATTAGCATTATCCTGTTCTGATGATATTTCAGTTTTTTCTTTTTTCTTAAAAAATTTCTTCATAATCAATCTTCTATAAAAATATATTTTACATGTTTATAAAACAATTTTACACTTATAGAGATAGTATATTATAAAACATATTCTTTATCAATAGCAAATAATATTAAAAGTCATTATTATTATATGTACTATCCTCATAAGTACTATCTTCATAGGTATTATCTTGATTATTATAATATGTACTATCCTCATAAGTATTATCCTGATTATTATAATCATCATTATTTTCATAAGAATTTGTTTCTTCTTCATTACTATAATAATAATAATCAGAATTATAATCTTCCGGTCTTATAATGATAACATTATTGGTATTATTGAAATTACTCTCTAAATTCTCTTCAAACTGTTCTTCAGGCATAGTATTATCATTTAAATAATTGTTGCTGTAATTATAATAATCTGCCTCATAAGTATTTGTATTATTATATAAATCATATCCGTAATTATAATCACCACTTATTTCATTTGATATGCTCATATTAAATTCATAGCTTCTAGCTTTTGAAATTCCTTTCTTCCAGCCTTCTTTAGTCAAATCTCTTTCGAATATAAGATAATATCTGCCTTGAGATAAACTTATTTCATATTCATCATCTGTTTGAGGCATAGTGATAATTTTACCCAATACATCATTAGAAATACTTATATTAATAGCTTGGGAATCTATTAAGAAATAAGAAAGTTTAACACTTGATTTAATAGGTATACTAAAATTGTAATAATCTCTATCATAAGAATAATCTATAGCACCTTTGTATGTCTGATTAAACTCTATAGTCTGAGCTTCGGAATATTTATTATTAGGTTCATGTTCTGTGTATTTATCATAAGGCTTAGCTATAATGCTCACTCTATATGGTATATTATTAACTGCATTTGTAGAAGCTAATATAAAATAATATGACATATAAGGATAAAGTATAAGTTTATCAACTACTTCACCATCTCCGACATTATTAATATCTTTCATAGTTATCCAATTACCTTTCTGATCATATAGTCTTATACTTGCATCTATAGCAGGAACACCTGAAAGCTCTATAGAAATAGAATATGTATTAAAAGAACTATTAGTTATTTTATAGGCATCTACTTCCATATCTTTCAAATCACCTGTTTTAAGAGTAGGATTATAGGTTTGACCATAGTATCCTTCTATTGTGTAAAGCCTGTTGTCGCTATTAACATCTATGATTTGAGATGCAGAAATTTTATCATTAGGTTCTTTTTCATCAGTTTCTTTATAATCTCTTTTTTTAAGTATTAACATATAATCAATATTTTCTTTTACATTGTCTTTTGGAGATATTGATATATAATACTTATTTTCATCAGTATTATTTGTAGAAGGTTCAAAATATATATTCTTCATTACTTGAGTAGTATATATCATTTCTTCTTGTTTTTTATTTTGATTATTATTACTGCTATTATTGCTGCTTACTGTTTCATTTGTATCAATATCATTTGTAATAGAATTGGTTTCAATATTTGGTGTTTCATCAGGTTCATTTATTACTTTTATAACATTATTGTTATAATCATATAAAGTCATTATCACAGGAGAATAAGTGGAATTTGACACATAAAAGTCTATAATGCTTGATTTTCCGTCAAAAATAAAATAATAGTAATCAGTATTATTGCCTTCCAACTGCCCCATTATACCATCTTTATTAATTTCCTGTGCTGTTTCAAAGCTATTATTACCGCCAGCTTTTTTGTCCAATTTATATTGTGAAGAACCGCATGATGCTAAAATAATCATTGCAATATTAATAATTATTATAAAACCAATTTTTTTCATTTTATCTCCGTATCTATAAAAACAATATATAAAATTATACATCATTATATAATAAAAAGATACTTAATATTTTTATATATTTTAAAAAAAATACAATAAAAATAAAATCAGCTATTGACATTTTTATTTATATATGCTATTATTCTTTTACGTTTTCAAATTAATATGGGTAGGTGGCCGAGCAGTCAATGGCAGCAGACTGTAAATCTGCCGACGTGAGTCTACGGGGGTGCGAATCCCTCCCTGCCCACATTCTTTTTACGAATATTTATCTTAAACGAGGTATTGCTTTGGCTATAGAATTTAATAATGAATACATATCTATAGTTATGGAAGCTAACCTTTCTGCTCCCGAAGAAATAAAATCTTTTGCAGAAGATTCTGATGAAGCTTGCAATATAAGAATGCCTGTAGTTGTTCTTGATATGAAAAATGTTAAAGAAATAAACAGTGCAGGAATAGCTAAAATACTTAAACTTTATAAAAATCTTCAGTCTCTTAAAGTTAAATTATTTATGACAAATTTGGACGAGTCTATTAAGCCTACTCTAAAAAGTTTAATGATGTTTAGTTTAATAAAATATTTTGATGATCCTAAAGATTTCAGTATATAATTCTTTAAAACACTTAATTTTATAATAATTTATTGAATTTTGATAATCATTTTATTATACTTATTTTAGTAAATAATTGGAGACTTTTTATGCATAATAATATACCAACTGTAAGATGGACTGGTGAAGAATTGTACATACTTGACCAAACATTAATACCTATCACTGTAAAAGAAATAAAATTATCTAATGAAGAAGAAGCCTATAATGCTATAAAAGAATTAAAAGTAAGAGGTGCTCCTGCTATAGGTGTTGCGGCTGCATATTCTTTACTTATAGATCTAAAAAACAAAACTAATTTGAAAGCTGATGAGTTTATAAAATTTGTTCAAAAAAGAGCTGAATATTTGAACTCTTCAAGACCTACAGCTGTTAATTTAAGCTATGCTCTAAATAGAATGATAAATACTATAAAAGATAAAAATGATAAAACTTCATTAGAATTATACAATATATTAGAAACAGAAGCTAAAAAAATAAACTCTGAAGATGTTGATATATGTCAAAAAATAGGAGAATATGGAAATGAACTTTTAAAAGAAAATTCAGGAATACTTACACATTGTAATGCTGGAAGACTTGCTGTAAGCGGAATAGGCACAGCTCTTGCTCCTATGTATATAGCTCATCAAAAAGGTAAAAAAATAAGAGTGTATGCTGATGAAACAAGACCATTGCTTCAAGGAGCTAGATTAACAAGTTTTGAATTGCAGGAAGCCGGAATAGATGTTACTTTAATATGCGACAATATGGCTGCTTTTATAATGTCTAAAGGACTTATTGATTTGGTTATAGTAGGATGCGACAGAGTTGCTGAAAATGGAGATGCCGCAAATAAAATAGGTACTATGGGAGTGGCAATCTTAGCAAAACATTTTAATATACCTTTTTATATAGCATGTCCTTCTACTACTTTTGATTTGAATACAAAAACAGGTAATAACATAATTATAGAAGAAAGAGATGCAAAAGAAGTTATAAATTTTGCAGGTACTCAAACAGCTCCTTTAGATATGAAAGTAAGAAATCCTGCTTTCGATGTTACTCCTAATGAACTTATAACAGGTTTCATTACAGAAAAAGGTATAATAAAAGCTCCTTATATAGAAAATTTAAAAAAGGCTTTTAATTAATTTATAATTTTTAAGGAGATAAAAATATGGCTTATAAACAATTAAATATTAACACTATAATAGATTATTTAAAAACTATAGATGAATTAAAAAATATATTTTCAAGCTTTGATGATTTAGAAATAAAAGAAATCGGAGATGGTAATTTAAACTATGTTTATAGTATAACAAATAAAAAAAATGATAAAGAAACTGTAATATTAAAACAATCCGTACCTTTTTTAAGATGTGTTGGTGAAAGCTATCCTTTAGAAAAAGACAGAATGAAAATAGAAATTAAGGCACTAAAAGAACAGTATAAATTATGTCCGAATTTAGTTCCTAAAGTACATTATTTTTCAGAAGATATGTGCGTTGTTATAATGCAGAATTTAAATAAACATAAAGTACTTAGAGGAGAAATAATAAACGGTATAAAATTTCCAAAAGCAGCTGAACATTTAACGGATTTTCTTTCAAAGACTTTATTTTATACTTCAGACTATTATTTGGATACTAAAACAAAAAAGAATCTTGTTGCTGAATATATGAATGCTGAATTATGCAGTTTAACTGAAGATTTTGTTTTTACTCATCCATTTGAAGAAAATGAAACTAATATTTATCATGAAAAATTAAATTTAGACGAAGTTAAAAAATTCCAAAGAGATTCAAAATTAAAAATAGCAGCCGCCGAAATGAAATATGCTTTCATGACTAAAGCGGAAGCATTACTTCATGGGGATTTTCATTTAGGAAGTTTCATGGGTAACGAAGAAGAAACTTATGTGATAGATCCTGAATTTGCATTTTATGGCCCTATTGGTTTTGATATAGGAAAGGCTATGGCTAATTTCTTTATAGCATACATATCACAAGAGCATCATCAAAAAAGATTAGGAACAAATTCAAAAGAATTTAGAAAATGGCTTTTTGATACTGCCAAATATATGCTCACAGGAACTTTAGATAAATTTGAAACACTATGGAAGAAACATTTAGAAGAAACTAAACCATTATATTGGAATTATCCAGAAGGACAAAAACATTCTGAAGAGTATATAAAAACTGTATTAAACAGAATATTTAAAGACTCTGTAGGCTTTGCCGGATGTGTATTTATAAGAAGAACTTTGGGACTTGCCAAAAATAAAGATATTTCAGGCATTGAAGATTTAATTGAAAGAGAAAGACTAGATTGGATATGCTTAAATATAGGCAGAGAATTCTTAGTAAATAAGGATAATATTGATAATATAGAAAAAGTTGCTGATATAGTAAATAAATATTCTAATATAGATAAAATATAATTTTACAGTTTTTATGGGTGTATCATGGACTATACAAATAATAATAATGATGAAAATAAAAAAGTAAAACAACCTAAATTGAGTCTTAAAGAAAGATACAATGAAAATTTTCTAGAAGAAGCAGAAAATAGAAGAAAAAAACTTCAGTATCAAAGACTGCATGTAGGACAAATAAATAATCCTCGTTTGGAGCATATGGTTAAACTTCTTTATCAAGTACATCAAAATTACTATTTTGGATATTTTGAAGCAAGCTGTACTTTAGCAGGAAGTATGTTTGAACAATCTCTTATGATTCTATTAGAAGAGAAAATACAAGATGAAGGATATATTTCAGTATATAAATTTAATAATGGTAAAAGATATGAAGAAAAAATAACAAATGTAGAAGATTTGGCTCAATGCAATATAGGGTTCTTAATATCAATAGTTAATAATTATAAAATGTTTACAAAAAAAGAATATGATATAGCTAAAACTCTGCAATGCATAAGAAATTGTGTAGTTCATGATATGCTTCCTCAATTTAGAATAAATGGTAAATTTTATGAAGCGGATTTAAAAATAAATTTAAGCTATAATACCACAAAAATTATAAGTATTCCAAAAGATGAAATAAATACTTATACATTAGGACAAAGCTCTATAGAATTATGGTCATATTATTTGCTTACAAGAACTAGAGGTTTAATAGACTTCTTATTTAAAGAAAGAGTAAAAAAATTTCCGCCTGATTTTTTATAAAAGAAACAAATCTTAAAAATATTACTAAAAAAGGACTATATTTTAATAGTCCTTTTTATTATATTTTGCTATAAATTATAATGATTTTTCTACTTCTTTTCTGTACTTAATCAAACCTTCTTTTAGAATTCTCATAGCCTTTTTCAAATCTTTTGAATCAAGTACATAACACATTCTAATTTCATTCTTACCCAATCCCTCTGTAGCATAAAAGCCTTCTGCCGGAGCAAACATAACAGTTTCATTATCAATATTGAAATCTTTTAAAAGCCAAATAGCAAAATCCTCCGCATCTTTAACAGGAAGCTGAGCAAGCACATAGAAAGCACCTTCAGGTTCTCTCATAAATACCCCATCCATTTTTGTAAGCTCTTCAAAAAGAATTTTTCTTCTGTTATCGTATTCTTTTCTTGAAGCTTCAAAATAATCAGGAGGCAAATCATATAAAGCAGATGCCCCTATCATTTCAAGTGTAGGTACAGATAATCTAGCTTGACATTCTTTGAAAATAGCTTCCATAAATTCTTTATTCTTACTTATTACACAGCCTATTCTAGCTCCGCATGCAGAAAATCTTTTTGATATGGAATCTATTATAATAACATTCTCGGCTATATCTTTATAAGTACCGAAACTTATCGCTTTTCTATCACCATAAACAAATTCTCTATATACTTCATCACTTATAATGAAAAAATCATGTTTTTTAGCCAAATATGCTATATCATCTAATTCCCTTTTTGTAGATACAACTCCTGTAGGATTGGAAGGATTAGAAAATAAGTAACCTTTTGTTTTTTTAGTAATGCTTTTTTCTATTATTTCACGGCTAGGCAAATGGAATCCATCTTCAGCACAAGTTCTTACAATATTTCTTTTAACATTAAGTATATCGTAAAAACTATTGTAATTAGCATAATAAGGCTCTGCTACCAACATTTCATCGCCTTCATCAAATATAGCAATCAAACTAAGCAGTATTGCCTCACTTCCTCCATTAGTTATTATTATTTCATCTTCTTCATAATCTATACCCAATCTTTTATAATATGCTTGAATTTTTCTAATGAGCTCTTTTGTTCCTCTTGAATGTTCATATTTAACAGTTTTCATATCACAGCTATTGGCTATGGCATCAAAATATACTCTAGGTGTTTCTATATCAGGCTGACCTATATTAAGGTGATGTATTTTTATTCCTCTTTTAGCAGCTTCTTCAGCATAAATATTTAATCTCCTTATAGGTGAAGCTTTAAGCTGCTGTACTCTTTTAGATAGATACATGATAAACTCCAATTTGTTATGTATATTGTATATAATAAATAAAATTTTAATAATATAAAAAACTATTTACTGACAATAAGTAAAATTTTAATATATGCTATATAAAAAATAAAGGAGCTATAAGATAAATTACAGCTCCTTTTTATTCTCTTAATCTTTATAAGACTATTATTTATCTATTTCCCTATATTTAATCAAGGCCTCTCTAAGTATATGCATTGATTTATTTAAATCCTCAGAATCTAAAGCATAGGAAATTCTCACTTCATTTTTTCCTAATCCTTCAGTGGCGTAGAAGCCTTCCGCGGGTGCAAACATAACAGTTTCATTATTTATATTAAAATCTTTTAAAAGCCATATAATAAAATCTTCGGCATTTTTTACAGGAAGTTTGGCAAGAACATAGAAAGCTCCTTCAGGTTCTTTAGCAACCACTCCTTCCATAGTAGCAAGCTCTTCAAATATAATTTTTCTTCTATAATCGTATTCTTTTAAAGCTTCATCAAAATAGTTATCAGGTAAATCATATAAAGCTGCAGCACCAACCATATCTAAAGTAGGAAGTGATAATCTAGCCTGACATTCTCTAAATACAGCAGTCATTAATTTTTTATTTTTACTTATAAGACATCCTACTCTAGCACCGCATGCAGAAAATCTTTTTGATATAGAGTCTATTATAATAACATGATCTTCTATATCTTTATAAGTACCGAAACTTATTGCTTTTCTATCACCATAAACAAATTCTCTATAAACTTCATCGCTTATAACAAATAAATCATATTTCTTAGCAATATAAGCTATATCATCTAATTCCCTTTTAGTATATACAACACCTGTAGGGTTAGAAGGATTTGCTAACATAAATGCTTTAGTTTTAGGAGTAATATGTTTTTCTATCTCTTCACGGCTAGGAAGATGAAAACCGTCTTCAGCATAAGTTCTAACAGCATTATATTTAATATTATAAAGATCGTAGAAACTTTTATAATTAGCATATAATGGTTCAGAAACTAATATTTCATCTTCTTCATCAAATATTGCAAGCATAGCAAAAGATATAGCTTCAGAACCTCCGCTAGTAATTACAATATCTTCCTCTTCATAATGAATACCTAATTTATCATAATATGCTTGAATTTTATTTATAAGAGGCTTAATTCCCCTTGAATGTTCATATTTAAGTGTTTTTTCATGAAATTTAGAAATCGCTTCAAAAAATATTTTTGGTGTCTCAATATCAGGCTGGCCAACATTAAGATGATATATTTTTATACCTCTTTTAACAGCATCTTCAGCATAAGGATTCAATTTTCTAACAGGCGAAACTTTTAATCTCTGTATTCTTTTAGATATATCCATAATGATTCTCCATTAATTATTCTAAACAGTAATTTTTAACTAATTAAATATATATGAAACAATAAAAATTGTCAACATGTTTTATTTAATTATTATTAAATTAAATAAAAAAAATCATAATATAACATTATATATAAATAAAAATTACAATTCTAAATACATAAATTATATTATAAAGTGAAAATTAGTTCTATAATTATTTCATTATAAAACTATCAATTATTTTTTTATCATTAGGTAATAAAATATTACAATATATTGATAAAAGATGTTTTTTGATATAGAATTAATGGTAAAATAAAAAACGAATTTTAAATATGCATATTAAAAAAATTATAACATTAATAATAGTAACTACTTTGTTATATATTCCGCTATATCCTTTCGGCGGAAAGCCTATTACAATAGAAAAAGTAAGACCTTATTATACAACTGATGAAAGTGTTAAAGTAGATGTATTTATATATACCAATTTAGGAGAAAATACAAATTACAATTATTTATGTTTCGCAGTTGCTGATGCAGTAGCCAATCAAATAGAATATAATAAAACATTAAGACTTCAGTCAGAAACTAATTTTACAATTAATCCTATGGATTTTGAAAGGGCATACAACTATAAAGTATTTCAATTCACTAATATAACTTATACAAGCAGAACCGAAGGAACTAATATAATTATTTTAACTAATTATGAAATTACAACCTATACTAATTGGGGAGATGTAAGAAGTAATGTTCAGTTAATTACTCCGGAAACAAAAGGTTTTTTCTTAGAAACTAATGAAATGCTGTTTGATTATAATGGCAGTAATGTAATATTAAAAGGTACAAATGATTTTATTCAAAAAGTAGATATAGGAAAAACTTATTATGAATATTTTGGAGATGATATAAAAAAATATGTATTTACAAGAAATTCTGATATAGCTATATTTGGAACCGTAAAATATGACAGGCCTAATATAAGCGTAGTAACATATATAGCTTATATAAAAGATAGAAAAATAACATCATACTCCATAACAATACCAGAAGCAAAAATCGATGAACAAATACCAAACTATGCCTTAGAAATTGCCAATAGAATAAGCTATATTGATAAAACAGGAGTTATAGTAATAGATGTAAGCCCTGAAGATGCATTTGTTTATGTAGATGATGTGTTTATAGGAAAAAGCGGCCAAACTTTGTATGTACCAGCTTTAACAACGAATAATCATAGATTCACAATAAAAAAAGAAAACTATGAAACAATAGATACTATGCTTGCATTTGAAAAAACTAATGAAAACATACTGCTTAATTTTAAATTAAAAGAATTAAGTGAAAGTGCAAGAGTGCAGATTAATATACCTGGAGAAGAACAAAGTACAGTAATTATTAATGGAATAAAAGAAACTCCTACCAATGTAATAAATAGATATTTTGGTTTCGGAACATATTCCATAAAAATAACAAATACAAATTACATAGATTATTATGGTACATTTACAGTAAGCAATACTAATTCTTTAGTACTTACACCTAATATGAAAGTATATAAAGAACCAACTTTAGCCGATAGAATATTTAAAAATTATGAAAGAAATACAAAAATATTTTTAGGCTTAACTATAGCAAGTGCAATATTTACAGTTGGCACTTATATATATGCAGGGGAAATATTAGATTCTACTATGGTTAATTATTACGATAAATATAAGAATGATAATAACAGACCTCCTATAAATTTAAATAATTATAATACAGCTATGAATATATATATAGCAGGAATGGTACTGACTGGTGCTTTTGCTCTAACTGCTGGTATATATTATATGCTTTGGATAAATGAGAATAATTTTTCTGTTGAAGAGCTTTCATTTAATGCAAATTACAGTGGTGTTAATCTTATGTATTCATGGCGGTGGTAGCTAAAATATTTGTAATAATCAATAAAATTCTAAATTATATTTGACAAAACAGTATTATTTACTATACTAATAATAATATAATTTTAGGAGTTATAATATGCTTAATATAATTTTTATAGGAGCTCCCGGAGTTGGAAAGGGAACTCAATCTGCTTTAATTGAAAAAGATTATTCTATATCTCATATTGCAACAGGAGATATGCTTAGAGAAAATATTGCAAATGGTACTGAACTTGGAAAAACAGCTAAATCTTATATGGATAAGGGTGAATTAGTACCTGACAGCTTAGTTATCGATATGCTTAAAGAAAGAATAAAAAAAGATGACTGTAAAAACGGATTTATGCTTGACGGTTTCCCTAGAACTATAGAACAAGCTAAAGAATTAACAAACATATTAAATAGTCTAAATTATAAAATAAGTGCTGTAATAGATATATTTGCTTCAGAAGAAATAATAATAGATAGATTATTAAAAAGAGGCCGTGCTGATGATAACGAAGAAACAATCAAAAATAGATTAAAAGTATTTGAAAATCAAAGCAAGCCTGTATTAGATTATTATAGTGATAAGTCAAAAATAATAAAAATAGAGAGTGTTGGTACTCCTGAAGAAGTATATGCTAAAATAAAAAAAGAATTAGATGTATTATAATTTATAATTATTATATTTTTTACAAGGCTATGATTATAAATCATAGCCTTTTTTATATGCAAATTATTTTTATGATATATATTCCGAAAATATAAAAAAAATATTATCAAAATTATTATTTACAGGTTTGTATATGTCTGAAGAAATTGATATAAATAATAACAATGAAACTGAAAATGCAGAAGCAGCCCCTAGAAAAGCTGTTAAGAAAAAAATGATAATAAAATCTAAAACTAAAGAAAATATTAAAGATTTAGATTTATCATCTTATGGAGCAAGAAGACAAGCTAGAATATATGCTGTGATGTCTTTATATTCTTATGAAATTAATGATAGAAAAGAAACTGTAAATGAAATTCTTAGTTTCGATTATGATAAGAAAATACCTGAAAATATATTCGCATTCACTAGAACTTTAGTAGAGGGAACTATAAATAATTTAGAAAGAATAGATAGCTTAATAGAAAAATATTCTAATAATTGGGATATAAAAAGAATACAGTACGTAGACAAATCAATTATTAGAATGTCAATATACTCGCTAATATTTCTGAAAGACATACCTAAATCTGTAGTAATAGATGAAGCAGTAGAAATTTCTAAAATTTTTAGTGATAAAGATTCTTATAAATTTGTAAATGGGATTTTAGATGGTATACAAGAAAAAGACATACAATAAAAGATTGGCTAAATATAAAAACATACAGATGATAGTTTTTATATTATCTATAGGAGCCTTAGGTTTGATAGCTATATTATCATTAAATGTAGCAATAATACAAGGTAAAGTAAAATTAAATTCTCAAATTGTAGACGATTATACCTTGGCTAAAGAGTATTATAATAATAAAGATTATAATAAAGCTAAATCAATATTGAAAAAAGAAATAAGAAATACCATAGACCCCAAAAAAGAATATGAAGCTAATATACTTCTAGGAAAAATATACAATGAAACAAAAGATTATGATAATGCAATAAAGATATTCAATACTATGACAAATTCATTGTACTTAGATGAGCAGTTAAAACATAATTTAGGAATATCATATCTAAAAAAAGAAATGTATGATGAAGCTTTAGTATCATTAGAAAATTCATTATCAATAAATAGTAATTATATACCTAGCCTTCTTACATTAGGAAGATTCTATATGGAAAGAGATTTGCCTCGATTGGCTAAGGGATATTATGAAAGAGTTTTAACTTTAGAAGAAAATGATGAGGCTTTATTTTATGTAGGATTAATAGCACTTAATGAAGGTTTTCAAAGTGTTGCTTATGATACTTTAACAAAATTAGTTAGAAGAAGCAAGGGAGAATATGCTGATAAAGCTGCTACAATATTAGGCGACATATATGTAATATCAGGAGATACAGACAGTGCTATAGAGATGTATTTGAAAAGTTTAGTTAATTCAGATACAAAACCTGACTCTATAAAAAGACTTGTAAAAATATATGAGCAGGTTGAAGATTATGATGGCATAAAAAAAGTATATGAGCAGATATTAGAGCAAAATCCTAATGATGTTGATACAATACTTGCATTAGGTGAATTGTATGAAAAAGAAAATGCTTATGATAGATCTGTAAAATATTATTTAAGATTGGTAAAGATGAAAGATTATACCAATACTTATGGTGCTACAGGTTTGCTTGCTAATGCCTACTATAAAGGAAGCATGCTTAAAGAAGCAGAAGCAAATTATAAAAAAATTATAATGGCTAATAATAAAGATGATTTATATAAAACAGCATTAGAAAGACTTGGAGATATAACATACAGACAAAAAGATTTTATGTCATCTTTAAGATACTATCAAGAAATATACAAGATAGAAACTAATAATGCAATATTTATGCCTAGACTTGGAGAATTAGAATTATATTATGGAAATTCAGATAAGGGGATAAAATTATTAAAAGAATCTATTGCTGAAGATATAGGAAATGCTTTCCCTAGCAGAACATTAGCCGTTTACTATGAAAGTATAGGTAATAATAATGAAGCATTAAATTATTATAATTATACACTTTCTAAATATCCTAAGGATAGAGAAAGTATATACAGAGCCGGAATGCTTTATTATAAGACAAAAGATTATGAGAAAGCAAAAGAATCTCTACTTATAGCTGCTAATGATGAAAACAATACTGTTTTAGTAAGAGAAAATGCTTGGATAACATTAGCAACAATGATGGAAGAAATACGTTCTTATAATGATGCTTCTGCTTATTACAGACAATTAGTGGAAATGTCCCCTAGTGTTGAAAACTATATGCTTTATGGAGCATTCTCTTATAGGAGACTTCAATATAATGAAGCTATATATGCTTATAATGAGGCTTTGAATTTAGCTACATCAAAAAGGCAACTATTTGACATCAATTTGGTTTTGGGTAAATGTTATTATAGAATGAATGAACTTGATAATGCTGAAGAAAGTTATAGAAATGCTTTAAGTTATGACGGCGGAGATTCACAGGCTAGAGACGGTCTAAGACAGGTACTGGCAAAGAAAGAGCTTATGTATAATAATTAATATTAAGTAATATAAAAAATAAAGCAGGATATTAAAAAATATTCTGCTTTTTTTATTATTGTTATTCTAGTCTACGTCTACAATAACCTACTTGGTGCTACGACTCGCTTTTATATTTTTATTCTAATATTTAAAAATTATTATTATTATTGCTATGCCCGCAACGTATAAAGGCTTAACTTAATAAATTAAGTTACAAGACTGTATCCCTGTTGGATGGCTTAAGCTTGTCTTTTATTAATAATATTATTAAGTTTTAAAGTTATAAACTTGCTAACAATAATAAAAATAAACGAGCGGATGATAACTTTAGTTGTAGCCTATTTACTGATAATTCATAAATAAAAAAATAATTTTTTAATCATGGAATATTAAAGATAAAAATTGTGAGTATACTGCAAATTAGTTTGCTATAGATTGAATGTGAATAATAAAAAAGCCGTACTAATTATCAGTACGGCAACAATGAACCGGTGACGGGTTTCGAACCCGCGAGTGCAGGAATGAAAATCCTGTGTGTTAAACCTCTTCACCACACCGGCATATATTAAAGAACTTTTGATTAATGTGAGCCAAGAAGGGTTCGAACCTTCGACAACCGCCTTAAAAGGGCGATGCTCTACCGACTGAGCTATTGGCCCATTTGTTTTCACATTCATTCAAATGTTTGTATATAATACTATATTATTACTTTTTTGTCAAGCCCAAATTTAATTTTTTTTCATAACTAATTATTAAATATATTCCATGGATTATATGAAGGCAAATCTGCTTCAACATATATTTCTTCATCTTTTGTAGGATGAGGAAATTTAAGACTTTTGGCAAATAAAGCTAAAGGGACATCATTTCTGTCATATTTTATATAACTTCCGTATTTCCTATCGCCATATATAACATGTCCTATATTAGAAAGCTGTACTCTTATTTGATGGAATCTGCCAGTTTCTAATTCTATCTTTAATAAACTAAGATTTTTTATTACATCTTCCTTTATAACATTATATTTTAATTTGGCTATTTTGGCATTCTTTGTATTTTCAAAAACAACCTGAGCTATATTACCCAATTTATTTGTTTTTTTTATAAGATAGTTTTCAAGTTTACACTCTTTTTCTAGGAGTATACCATTAACAACAGCATAATAAGTTTTTTCAAACTTTCTATCCCTTATAGCCTCGCTTAACCTTGAAGCGGCCTTTGATGTCTTAGCAAATACTATAACTCCTGATACAGGTCTGTCTAATCTATGCACAAGCCCTAAAAATACATTTCCTTTCTTATTATACTTTATTTTTATATAATCTTTAATATTCTCAAAAAAAGAAATGTCTCCTGTTATATCACCTTGCGTAGGTATATTAGGAGGCTTTACAGCTACTATTATATGATTATCTTCATAAAGAGGATTAATATAATTACTCATTTCTTTTTCTATATCCATATTATTTTACCATTGTTATTTTAATTCATAAGAAGTTATATATTTTATAATAGTGCTTAATTAGATTTATTGTGATTAAAAAAGGGGGATGTGCCTAGTCAGGGAATCGAACCCTAGACACAAGGATTTTCAGTCCTTTGCTCTACCAACTGAGCTAACTAGGCAAGTGAAAATATTATAGCATACAAGCAAAAAATGTCAAGCATTTATATACAAATTATTACAAAAAATATTTTTTTTGGTTTATAAATTATATATTTTGACAAATAGCATTATTAAATATATAATACATAGCAAATTTTCGTTATTTCTGATTTATAAATGCAGTCAGAATACTATACAATCTTTATATGCAGGTAATATATGACAAAGAAAAAAGACAGAATAATAACATTTTCATTAATAGTTGTAATTATAATACTAATAAATGCAATAGCTAATCAATTTACTCCTATGATAGATTTAACTAAGGATAAAGTTTATTCTTTGAGTAAAGAAAGTAAGAATTTAGTTAAAAATTTAAAAGAGCCTATGAGTATAAAATTTTTTGTTACACCAAATTTACCTCCCCCATTCTCAACTTATGAGAAATATATAAAAGATTTATTTGAAGGATATAAAGCAGCTGGCGGAAAGAATATAAGCTTTGAAGTGATAGATGCTTCAAAACATGGGGATTTAGCTAGCCAGTACAGAATAAATCCTACTCAAATAAGTGTATTAGAAAAGGATCAAACTCAAACTAAAGTAGCATATATGGGACTTTCTTTCATATACGGCGATTCTATAGAAACAATACCATTTGTACAATCAACTGAAGGTTTAGAATATAATATAGACACCATAATAAGAAAGATGATGGATAAAAATGACAGACTTGCAAGATTAGAAAATAATTTGAATGTTTATTATGTATCATCAAAAGAAATATACGATCTTCTTCCTATAGGAGCAATGGAGCTTATACCTGATTCTATTATGCAGGCTGTTGCTGATGCTAATAAGGATTTAATGAATAAAGTAAGATTTATAAATGTAGATATGTCTAACCCTACTGCTGAAAATGAAGAATTATTAAAAAAGCTTAATGTTAAAAAAATTGAATGGAACGATATAAAAGACCCTAATGGAAATATAGTAGCAAATAAAGGAAGTGCTTATTTTTCATTAGTTTTAGAAAATGGGGATGATATAAGACAGCTTTCAACATCATATATATTGTATGGGGCTTTTGACGAAATAAAAAATGAAATATCAAAAAATATAGACAGTATGCTTGGACTTAAAGCAACTATAGGATATGTTCAGGGACATGAAGAAGCTAATTATATAACTATACCTCCTCAATTCGGAGGAAATCCTAATGATGCTTATGACAGCGTAAGCGAATATGTAACAGAAATACAAGGCAATTATAATTTTGAAGCTGTTGATATTTCATTAAATGATATATCTTCAAGTATAGATGCTCTAATAATAGCAGGAAGTAAAACAGCATTCAGCGACTATGAATTATATAAATTGGATCAGTTTATTATGAGCGGAAAGCCTGTATTATTTATGCTTAATGGTGTAGAGATAAATCAAAATGATCCTAATGCTCAGATGTACGGGCCTAAACTTATACCTGTTACAAACAGACTTAATGAAATACTTCCAAATTATGGTTTTACTGTAGCCACAAATATGATATTTGATGATAATGCGTATAAGGCTCAATTACAGCAGGGTATGCCGGAACAGAAAATGTATTATATACCTTTGATAGCTACTGAAAATATTAATGCTAAAAGTGATATAACTAAAAGTATTAATCTTTTACTTACTCCTATATCATCAGAAATTATAACTAATACAAATAATACTGATATAAAAGTGACACCTTTAATCTATACAAGTGATAAAAGCTGGGTAGAAACAGAAAACTTTGCTTCTTCTATGACAGGTATGCCTCAGGATTCAAGCAGATTATCAAAAAGGCTTTTAGCTGCTTCATTTGAAGGAAAAATGAATAGTGCATTTGCTGGAAAAGATATACCTTCATCAACAAATGCCCAGAATAATATTAATAATGATATAAACAGAATTAATTCTACTACAAGCGGAAAAGTTATGGTTGTAGGTTCTTATGAAATGGCTAAAAACAGTGCTTATACTGCAAATAAAATTTTCTTAATGAATTTAGTTGATTATATGGCAGGCGACAGCGGACTAATGAGCATAAGAAGAAAAGGAGCTGTATTTAACCCTCCTTATCAAGTACCTGAAACAGTTAAGCTTTTTGTAAGAGTAATAAATATAGTCATGCTTCCTGTTGCTGTTATAGTATTCGGACTTATGTTATGGAGTTCCGACAAGAAAAGAAGACAGAATATATTTGAAAAGTTTAATAGAAAGGCAGAATAATTTTAAAGCTTTATAATTATTTGTAACTTTGACAATTTAAATTCTTTTGTTATAATAAAATTATGAGCAAAACAAAAGATATTAATGTACTTAACGATTATTTTATGCGTTATATGTTTGCAAAAGAAGGACATGAAGGTATTTTAAAAAATCTCATTAATTCTGTAAGATTGGACTATAATCAAGAGCCATTTGAAGAAGTAAAAGTTTTAAATACTTTTAATCTAAAAGAAACAATTAATGATAAACAATCTATAGCACCGAAGGTGGCACGCAAGGTGGACAGATGTCGCAGACGCCTTGATGTAAGAGCTGTTACTAAAACCGGTGAAACTGTTTTAATAGAAATACAAAGAATAGGAAATCAGTCATTTGTTTATAGAAGTTTATACTATTGGTCTAAAGCTTATGTTGCCAATTTGAGAAATAATGAAAAATATAATGATTTAAAACAGGTTATAGTGATTAATATTTTAGACTTTAATCTGTTAAAAGATATCAATAAAGAACATAGCTGTTATGTTATAAAAGAACTTGAAACTAATCATATACTTACTAATCATCTTGAGATGCATTTCCTTGAATTACAGAAATATTTATCTAGTAATTCAAATCTCAAAGATGAATTAGATGCTTGGTTTTATTTTTTTAACAAGTAAAGAAAAAATGGAGTATATTATGGAAATATTAGTTAAAAAAAATCCTATAATGAAAGAAGTTTATGATGAGTATAACAAATTTGTAAATACAAAAGATTTATTTGATAATTATGCAGAATATGAAAAGAATTATTTTGATATTTTAGCTTTAAATGAAGAAAGAATAAAAGGCAGAGAAGAAGGTATAAAAGAAACTCAAATATCTATGGCTAAAAATATGAAAAATAAGAATATGGATTTAAACCTTATTAGTGAATTAACAAATTTAAGTATAGAAGAAATAAAAAAATTATGAGCATATAACAAATTTATTTGTTATATATTTTAAGCGAATAATTTTTTATAAATAAAT
>NZ_CALXYQ010000026.1 GCF_944393015.1 uncultured Brachyspira sp. | reverse complement strand
ACTAGCAGTTCGGTACAGCAGATGATGGCAAACATAGTAACAGTAAGCCATGGAGCTACTAAGGCTAATGACTATGCCAAGATTCTATATACAGAAGCACAGGAAGGAAGTAATATAGGAGAATCAGTAGTAGATTCTATACAAAGTATTAAGGAATATTCTAAACAGATAACTAACATTACACAGGTAATACATAATATAGCGGAACAAACAAACCTATTAGCAATGAACGCAGCAATAGAGGCAGCACATGCCGGTGAACATGGCAGAGGTTTTACAGTAGTAGCAGATAAGATAAGAAAGTTAGCAGAGGATACAGGTGAGAACTCAAAAATTATTAATGAAATAATTGAAGAGACAACACAGGCAATAGACCATACAGTATCTTTAGCATTCAAGAGTTCTGAGTCAATGGAGAAGATATTAGAAGGTTCTAATACTTTAGCAGATTTAATAGCAACAATATCCGGAGCTAATGATGAGTTAGATATAGGCAGACGTGAGATATTGATGAATATTAGCAACTTGAATAATATTACAGAAGATGTACAGGAACTTTCACTTAAACAAATGCAGATGAGTTCAGCAGTTAGTCAGAATATCTCCAGTGTAGATAAGTTAGCAGAAGATGTAGTTAATGTAGTAAATACAGCAGAGACTGAGATGAAAGAGCTTGTAAATTCTATAGAAAATGTATCTAATTTATCTAGTACAAGCAGTAATAATATGGAAACAATGGATAAGAGAATCAAGGAGTTACAATATATCTTCTTACAGTTATATAAATTAGTAATATCTTTCAAAACAGAGAAGACAGAAGAAGATATAGCAAAAGAAAAGAGTAAGGCAAAAGTTGTAGATAAGAGAAGAATCAAATTAGAACGTAAGGCAGAGAAGGCTAGATTAAAAGAAGAGAAGAAAAGATTGAAAGAGTTAAAGAAAGAAACTTCTAAAGTAAAAAAATAATTTTATAAAATATTTATATTATGAAAAAAATTAGTTTATTTGTTTTTATATTTTCTATTTTAATTGTCAATGTTCTAAATTGTGAAATAAGTCATAAATTCTATTGGAATTTAGAAAAAGGAAAAAGAATAGAATCAGTTAAAACAGCTGATGTAGAATATTATGAAAATGGTATATTAACAAGTACATACAAAGAAAGAAACATTGTTGATTTAACTGTTATCGCCATAGCTCCAAAGGGCGGATATAGAGTAAGCGGAGTATTCAAAATATTTAGAATGATGAAAGGTGAGAAAGTTTTTCATCTTGATGAAGAATATACAAGCGATTTTATTATTCATACTAATGGTAAATTTGAAGTTCCTTATAATTATTTTATGCCTAATGTAAGACATGTTCCTACTTTTCCTGATAATGAAGTAAAACTCACTGAATCATGGAACAGAGAGTCTATAGAAATTGTTAAAGTAAATAATGCTCCTAATTTAACAATGGCATTATCTTCAGATTACTTATTTGCTAATGTTGAAACTAATGATGACGGAAGTAGAAATGCTGTTATACAATATCATATTATGACTGATAAAGATTTGCTTCAGGCTGGACTTTCAAGAAAAGGTTATCCTGAAAGAATATACGGTTTTAATTATGGTACATTCCTTTGGGATATGGAAAAAAATATTCCTGTATCTCAGCAGGAAAGATATCAAATATTATTTGGATACGGAAGAGAATTATCTTATGCTAGTTTGCAGTATAAAATGAATATTATAAGTACATATAAAATATATGATACTATTACAAGAGAAGAAGAAGAGTACAATAGAAAAAAACTTGAAGATAATCTTTATAATGATGATAATGTTACTATAGATACAGTACCTGAAGGTTTGGTATTAAGACTTGGAGAGATTCTTTTTGATACAGATTCTTATACTTTAAAACCGGAAGCAAAAAATACTATAGACAATGTTATTAAAGCAATCAAAGAAACTTATCCTGACAGAGAAATCATAGTAGAAGGTCATACTGATAATACAGGACAAAAAGAATATAATCAGCAATTATCCGAAAAAAGAGCAAAATCAGTTGCAGATTATATGCTCCCTAATCTTGATCATGATAAATTATCTTATAAAGGTTTCGCTGATGATGAACCTATAGCTTCCAATGATACAGCAGACGGAAGAAGAAAAAATAGAAGAGTTGATATCATAATCAAATTAAGATAATGCATTTATATTTAATCAAATATATGTATAAAAAGTTTTGGCATATAGATTGTTTGTAATAGTCTGGCAATATTAAAAAAATAATTTTTTATAAACTAAACTTTTAGTATATGCTGAAACAATTTCATTTTGCCGACTACTACACATTATGTAATTATTATCAACTTTTTTGCCGCACAAAAAAGTAGCTATATCCTCGACAAGCTCGGATACGCTTTGCGAAAACGCAATTACTAGAACTTTATATTAAATATATACTTATTAAATATATGACATAACCTAAATTTAGACAATAAATGCAGGCTTTTTGGTTCTTTGTGCCAACAAAAGAACTGGGGTATGGGGCAAAGCCCCAGATATAAAAACAAAAATATAAATTTATTTTTGACAAAATATAGTTGTTTAGGTATATATAAGATTATTTATTCAATATTTATAGCATTGATAAAATATATTTTTATAATATAATTAATATTCAATAAATTAAAAATAATTAATTAACAAGGTAATAATAAAATGGATCAATTTATAGATGTAGTAAGTTTTGAGATAGAAGCAGGACATGGAGGAGCTGGAAGTGTAAGTTTCAGAAGAGAAGCTCATGTACCTATGGGGGGTCCTGACGGAGGAAACGGCGGAGACGGCGGAGATGTTATCGTTAGAGTAGATGCAAGAATAAATAGTTTCGGTAAAATAAAAAGCAGAAAAAGATTCAGAGCTAGAGACGGAGAACCCGGAAGAGCTAGATTAAGCGATGGTAAAAGGGGAGATGATGTTGTTATAAGAGTTCCTATTGGTACTGTTGTTTATGATGAAGATACAAATAATATATTAGCTGATTTACTAGAGGACGGACAAAGCTATACTGTTGCTAGAGGCGGAAAAGGCGGAAAAGGAAATAAATTCTATGCTACAGCTACTAATCAGGCACCGGACTATGCTCAGCATGGTTTGGAGGGTGAAAAATTAAATATAAGATTAGAAGTTAAACTTATTGCTGATATTGGACTTGTGGGAATGCCTAATGCTGGTAAATCAAGTTTGCTTGCAAGACTTACAAGAGCTAATCCGAAAATTGCATCATATCCATTTACTACACTTACTCCCAATTTGGGTGTTTGTTATTTAGATTATGAAAGAAGTTTTGTTATTGCCGATATTCCGGGAATTATAGAAGGTGCTAGCGAAGGGGCAGGTCTTGGACTTACTTTTTTAAGACATATAGAAAGAACAGGTGCTTTATGCTTTGTTATAGATTTAACCGATGAAGATGTAGCTGATACTTATAAAAAACTTAGAAATGAATTGAAGCAGTATAGTAAAGAATTAATAAAGAAAAAGTCTATTATAGTACTAAATAAAACTGATATGATTGAAAAAGATGAGATAAAAGAAAAAGTAAAAGCTATAGAAAAAGCAGTAAAAAAAGAATATAAAAATAATAAAGAAACTCATTATGAAGAGCCTGAAATATTTGCTTTGTCTGTATTTAGTTTAGACGGTGAACTTCTTGATAAAGTAACAAATGCATTTTATAAAGCAAATGAAGAAAGATATGATAACACTAAAAAAGAAACTAAAGAGCCTTTACTTCTCAATCAAAATAAAGCTAAATCAAAGTTAAAAACAAAAAGAGTATTCGGACCTGTTGTTTCAAAAAGGTTAGGTAATTCTTTAGGAATAGATGTTATACCTCATAAAACTTGCAGTTATAATTGTATATACTGTCAATTAGGTTCTGAAGAAAATACTAAAACTAATCTTGCTAATTATTATTCTGTTGATGAAATAATATATGAATTAAAAGAGGCTTTGCTTAATAATAAAAATATTGATTATATAACATTTGCTGGTTCTGGGGAGCCTACACTCTATAAGGATTTAAAAAAGTTAATTTATGAAATAAAACAAATAACAGATATTCCTGTATGCATTATAACAAATGGTTCTTTGCTCTATAAACAGGAAATGCGTTCTGATTTGCTTATTGCCGATTTGGTTATACCTTCTCTTGATGCCGGTAATATAGATACTTTTAAACTTATAGATCAGCCTAATAAAGAAATTGATTTTGATAAAATGGTTAATGGACTCATAGAGTTTAGAAGAGTTTTTAAAGGAGAGTATTGGCTTGAAGTATTTTTACTTAAAGATATAAATGACAGTAAAGAAGAACTTGATGATATAATAAAAATAGTCAATAAAATAAAACCTGATAGAGTACAGCTTGTTACAGCTACTAGAAGAACTTCAAACGAAAAAGCTAAAGCATTGAATGATGAAGAAATGGAAAAGGCAAAGAAATATTTTGAAGCGAACTGCAGTATTGAAATAGATGTGCCAAGTGTATCCGATAAGGCAAAAGGAAATACCAAAAAAATCACTGAAGAAGATATAATAAATTTTTTAATAAGACAGCCTGATACAGTTCATATGATAGCTATTAGTTTCAATGAAGATGAGAGCAGAGTAAATGAATTATTAAAGAAATTAGTTGAAAGCGGAAAGGTGAGGGAAGAGATTGTTAATGGCGTATTATCTTATTCTGTTAATCTTTAATATGAAAAATAGTTTTGACAAAGTCTTTTATTTTTATTATAATATAATAATATTACACTACTGAAATAAATACGTTTTGTCAATTTTTATTGTTAACTTTTTTGACATACACGCTCTGCGGACTTCGCCAAAGTTGCTGCCATACCTAAAGGTGCATCACGCAGAGTGAAAAATGCAATTGCTATAACTTTATATTTTAAGAATATGTATTAAATATGGTACAATACATTAGTTTTAGCTCAAAATGCAGTTGTTTTGGTTCTTTTATACCAATAAAAGAACTGGGGTGCGGGGCAAAGCCCTGCAAATATTTTAAATTTAAAAAAATTTATTTTGACAAAATATAATTGTTTGGGTATAATTAATTTTTTATAGGATTAGTTTATGTCAAATAAAATTGCTGTGCTTTATAAAAGTAAATACGGAACTACAAGAACTTATGCTAAATGGATAGCCGATAAACTTCATGGTGATCTTTATGGCATAGATAATGTAACTTTTCAAAATTTAGATACTTATGACTTTATAGTTTTTGCAGGTGCTTTATATGCAGGTAAACTTTCATCAGCTAAAGGCATAAAAAAGTTCTATAAGAAATTAAAAGGAAGAAAAAATTTATATTGTGTGATAGTAGGTCTTGGAAATCCTGAAGATAAAGAATTATATAATGATTATGTTAATAAAAATTTCCATTCTGATGAAAAAGAAAATATGAAATTTTATTTTTTAAGAGGAAGCATAGATTTTGATAAATTAAAACTTCATCATGCATTGATGATGCTTATGCTTAAAAGAATAATATCTGCTAAAACAGTAAAAACAGAAGATGAAAAAGCATTATTAGACAATTATGGCAAAAAAATAGATTTTCTTAATAAAACTTCTATTGAGGAAATAGTTGTTGATATAAAAAATAAGATTAAAGAACTTCAAAATAAATGATATTTTTCATATAAATTTTTATTTAATTACAAAATCAGCTTGAAAAAATCATATTGATAATGTAAAATAAAAACATGTTTGATTTGTTATTTTTTGATTCTCGCTTAGCTATCACAAGCCAAGCCAAGCCAAGCCAAGCCAAGCCAAGCCAAGCCAAGCCAAGCCAAGCCAAGCCAAGCCAAGCCAAGCCAATAATATAAAATCGGTTTCTTATAAGTTATCAAAAAAAATTTGCCTAATTTTATTCAAAATATTCTATATCATTAAGAATGTAAATAGTATTAATAAATATAAAATTTTAATAAAATTTATTGATAGTAATAATAAAAAATTACTTAATAAATTTAAGGACTATTTTATGAAAAATAATTTTATTAACAAAAATTATGATTATAAAAATATGAATTTTTGGGGATATTTTGAATTTTACGTATTAATGTATGAGTATTAGTTATTTTATAATTGGATTCAAAATAATATTTATAGCATAAAATTATAGACATAGTTTTTATTTAGATGTAATAGAAGTTTATGAAATTTATATACTTGCAATAATAGGATAATATGATGAAAAATAAGTTATACTTTATATCATTTTTTTTAATTATTATTATAGTTTTTATAATGTCCTGTAAAAAGGTTAATATTTTAAGCCCTACACATATACCGCCTCCAACTGATTTTAGAATACCTGAAGATGCAATACCCGGACATATAGATGTTAACCCAATGCCTGCTAAAGACGGAGAAGTATTCGGACTCTTTGGTAGAAAGTTTAAATATAAAGGTAAATGGTATATATCAGCTTATCGTATGTATAATTATGACCCTAAAAGTAAAACATTAAATCGAACAGCTAATAATGTAATTTTAGAAATAGATAATAATGCAAATATAAATGTATATGCTAAAAATATTGATTGGAGTGATTTTATTAAATTAAACGATATATCAGCAATAGAAGATGATAAAGTAATACATGAACCTGATTATGATCCTGATGTTTATGGAAAATGTTCTATATCAAATATTTCAGTGGGTTATGAATATTTTATTTATTCTGTATTATATAATGATATACATTATACATCATCAGATTTAATTAATTGGCAGAAACAAGGCCGTTTAAATAATATTGTATATAAAATGCCTACACCAAATCCTAATAATCCGAATGAAAGTTTTCAAGGTAAATTTGGTATGAGTGTATATCAGGTTCTTTATTTTAAAGATTATATATATGTAATGGGATTAGCAGAAACTTTTTTTGAGCAGAATCCCTCAGGAACAAGACCTGTTAATGCTTCGTCATATACAGTAAGTAAAGATTATTATTACAGGATACATAAAAGCAAAGATACTTCTGTAGGTGCTAATTGGGAGAAAATAAATACCCCTTGGGGTGAAAGAAGCGGAGTTGGAGTTAGTTATGATAAAGATAAAATATATTTTACAGGAGGATATAGAACCTATTATAAACATGATCCTTCTATTAATAAATGGATACGAGAATCTGAAAGTTTGTCAGATGATAAGAGAATATGGTCAACTACAGACGGCGTGAATTGGACTTTAGAGCCTAATTCAGATGCTTATGATAAAGCAGAATTTATATGGGGTGGTGTTCAAAAATTTATGACTCTTCCTATACAAAGAAGGATACATACACCTAAAGAACCTAATTGGGTAAGACTAGATAATGGTATATATTATAAATCAGAAAATAATGCAGATTATAATTTTTATTATTTTAATGGAAAAAGTTATTGTTTTCCTTCGCCTCCTTATGAGGAAATAGAAGCGGCATATAACAGAGGAGAAGAATATTTTACTGTTTCAGAAAGGCATTTGAAAGGAGCTGGTAAGAATCAATTTTTTGCAGCAAGAGAAAAACCTAATGAGGATGACAGCTGGAAGCTTATTACCCCAATAGATTATACAGATAATTTAATGGTATGGCAAAGCGGTGGTGAAAACGTTATGCTTAATATTAATAATAAAGTAATACAGTTTGTAGATTATTATAAAATGGAAATGTTTGATGGAATGAACCCAATACAACAATATCCTGATGTAATTAATGATATTAGAAGAACAGCTAAAATGTACAGAGATGGAACTCATCCTAATGGTAAAGATATACTTTACGCTATGTATTATGATGCTAGAGCTGATATGATGGATGCTTTTATGAAGAATTACGAAGAGTATATTATGCCTGATGAGGCTGTTACGCATTATACTGTGGAGTTTAGATACTGATTATTGTAATTTTTATTTAAATGCAATTTTTATTTTTATATTAGCTTGAATTAAATTAATATTAAAATATAATAAAAAATTATTTTATTAATGGATTTATTCATACTTGTTTTTTTATTATTTATTGGGTTACTTATGAAAAAGGTATACTTAATATTTTTTATGATGATTATTATAAGCATCAATTTATATTCTCAGATTATTCCAACTATCGATTATAAAACTTTTATTAATGCTTATATAGAATCTACAGGAATGTATAATAATATTCCCAAAGAAACATTGAATATTTTAACTGACAGCAAACAAATGAATCAGCTTTTCGATGACGGAATAAAAAGTTTTACATTTGGAGAAATTCTTACTATAATACAGAATCCTGAAAAAGTTTTGGATACTACTACAAATGAATCTGTTATATTATTAGTTGGTACTACATTGGGATTTTTAGAAGTTGCTAATATGCAGCAGGGTACTGCTACAGTAGTAATTAATGCTTTAAAAAATAAGGTGGCATTTAATGCAGCTTCCGGAAATAATACAGGACTTCTTATACCTATGCATACGCCTATAGGAAGTTTCGGAATTAACTTGTATAGTGATGCTCCATTATTGCATATAAATGATATACAAAATCCTCCTAAAAGAGAAAATGATTATGATTCATTGGCAAAGGCTTTGGATATACTTCCTATACCTCATATAAATGCTTATTTGCAGGTTAATCTTGGACCTGTACCTTTGGCTTTAACTCTTAGAGGAGGTATTTCTTTAGGATTTAAAGAGATTTACGGTGCTGTTGTGAATGATGTTGAAATAGAGTCGCTTGGTTGGAATGTAGGTGCTTCATTAAAGGCTTATCTTTTCAGAACTAAATATTTCTTCGGAGATTTAAGATTTGACTTTAACTATGATGAAGGAAATTTAAAATTAGCTGCCAATAATAGAAATGTATATGTGCCTCTTTATTTAGGTTATAATGGCGGAACTGATACAGGTGTAGTATTCAATGGAAATGCTTTTTTAGAATCAAAATGGAAAACTTTTGCTTTAAGTCCTAAATTAGTATTCGGATTTAAAATGCAGGAGAAGGTGCCTGTTATACAATATTTAGCTGTTTATTTTTCTGTGGGTGCTGACATTATATATGGAAGTTTAGAGTCAAAAGTTGGAGTAAATGGTATAGGAAGCTATGCAAATATTGTTGAGCATAAAATAACAGTTGATGATTTATATGTACCAAATTCTAAGGATAAAATGTCTTATCAGCTTTATGATATGAGAGTTGGTTTCCATTTTGATATATTCTATCAGTCATTTGCTATAGAGTACGGTATATTTACAAAGCAATTTGCACTTTCTTTTATACCTATAAATATAAGGTTTTAATAGGGTAATGTTATGAGATATATAAAGATATTTTTTATTTTATTAATTCCTTTTATTTTGACTGCCTGCTTCATACCTGAAAGAAGATTATATTTTTCTTGGAACAGACCAACTGAACAAAAAGATCCATGCAATTATGAATTTAATATAAGCAGTAATATGAATTTGATTGAAACTGAAAGAGGAATGATGATAGATACTGATAAGGAAATATATTATAGATTGAATGAAGAGAAGCCTTATAATATAGAAGACTATGTATATGTTATGAATGAAGTTATAAGTTTTATGAGCAATAATAAAAGTTGTATTTTAGTTGTAGAGGGACATGCTGATATTATAGGGCAGGGTAAGGGTGATGTTAATTTTAAATTGTCAGAGAGAAGGGCTAGCGTTATAAGAGATGTTATACTTTCTTCAGGCTTTTCTCATAATAGAGTTAAAATTTTCCCATATAGTGATATAATGCCCAAATATACTAATGATATTTATAAAAATAGGAGAGTAAATTTTATAGCACTTAAATGCGAAATGGATCTTGACAATTATAAAAAATACTATAATAATTATTACAATAATATTACTAATCAGTCAAACTATATGGAGAAATAATTATGTTTAAATCATATAAAATAATATTTATAAGCCTGTTATTGATGATGTTAAGTCATATTTCTTATGCTGATATAGGAGGCTTTGAGATAATAGCAAATGTTCCTATAGGAGCAGGTATAACACTTTATGAACCATCTTCAAAATTTAATACAGGCGGTAATTTCCAAATAGGGGTGGAAGCTGATATAGGATACATGTTTAATATAAGAGAAAATATGGGTGTGAGCTTGCTTGGTTCTTTGGGATATGGTTTTACAGGATTTAGTTATTCAAAAGGTAATGATGTTAATTTCAAAAGTTCTGTACATGATATTTATATAGGCTTTTATCCTAAATTTAATATACAAGGTTTTTCTATAGGTATTAATACAGGTGTAAAATTTGATTTAGCTTCTTCTGATTTATTAAAATATACTGCTTCAGAATTAAAAGCAGAAACTAAAATTCAGCCTAGAACATATATAAAAGGTACTTTTGATTATTCTTTCTTCTTTGATGATAATAATGCTTTGAATATAGGACTTTATATTGGTTATGATTGGGGATTCAAATGGAATCAGAATATATCGGCTTCAAGTATTTCATCAGGGGATAGTTATGGAAATTTAGATGTAGGTGTTCAAATAGGCTACAGATTCGGACCTAGATTTGGAGAATATATATTTAACCAATAAATTTTAAATAAATAAGGCATATAGAAAAAACTATATGCCTTTTTTATATCTATTTTTATAATTATAATTTATAAAACTATTAAATCTGTAGGAGTGTCATTTATAGAAACCCCTCCGTTTTTAGTTACTATTGCCATATTTTCTATTCTCACGCCGCCTAAATTAGGTACATATATACCAGGCTCAACTGTAACTACACAGCCGCCTTCTAAAACATGATCAACAAGAGGAGAAAGTCTAGGAGATTCATGTATTTCAAGTCCTACACTATGTCCTAATCCATGACCGAAATATTGACCGTATCCATTATTTTTTATTATTTCTCTTGCCGCATTATCTACTTCTTTACCTGATGCTCCGGAATGTATTGCCTCTATGCCTTTATGATGAGCTTCTCTAACTATATTATATATTTTACTCATCTCTTCAAAATTCTTTCCTTTGCCGAAGAAGAAAGTTCTTGTTATATCGCTTTTATATCCGTCTCTTGATAATCCAAAGTCCATAAGTATATTGTCGCCTAATTTTAATTTTCTTTCAGAAGGTACGCCATGAGGAAGAGAAGTTCTTTCTCCGAAAAGCAAAATTGTATCGAATGCTGTTTTATCTCCGCCTTCCTTACGCATTTGATATTCTAATTCTGCAGCTAATTCCTGTTCAGTTACTCCTTCTTTTACAAATGCTAGCATTTTAGTCATTGCTTTTTCTGCTCTGTTAAGATTATCTTTTATTATTTTGATTTCTTCTTTTTCTTTTACATTTCTTATTGTGTCTATATCAGCCTTACTTATTCCTATTTTTATTGAATTATTAACCATTGAAGCAACTATATTCTCATAATCAGAAAGATAAAGTCCATTTTTAGCTGCATATATTTCTTTGATATTATTTTCTTTACAGAATTCAGCCAAAGCATCATGATAAGTTCCAGCTACAAGTATAACAGTAGTTTTATGAGTAACTTTAGAAGCATGTTCACAGTATCTTGAATCTACAAATAAATATTTTTTGCCTTTGCTTATAAGAAGCCAACCGGCACTGCCTTTAAACCCTGTTAGATAGAATATATTTTCATTTTTAGTGATAAGAAGATTTTCATTTGTTAATTTTAATAATCTTTCTAATCTTGCATCATAATTAAATTTGTTATTTTCTCCGCTTTCAGTTAAAGTTAATTTACACATTTTCAAACTCCATAATATATTTAATTATTATTTCTTTTTTCTACTGATAATAAATGAGCCAAAGCTAATATATAGCTGTTATCACCAAATCCTGTAATCACTCCCAATGCTATATCTGATAAATAGCTTTTTTTTCTAAAATCTTCTCTTGCGTAAATATTACTCATATGCACTTCTATAAATGGTATATTAGTTGACAAAAAAGCATCTCTTATAGCTATAGATGTATGAGCATAAGCACCGGCATTTATTATTATATAGTCAATACTTTCATCATAAGCTCTATGTATTCTGTCTATAATAGCACCTTCATGATTTGACTGAAAGAATGATACTTTTGCACTGCCTGATGCTGCTTCTTTAATTTTATTTTCAATATTGCCTAATGTAATATTTCCAAAAATTTTAGTTTGAGCTACTCCTAACATATTTGTATTGGGGCCGTTTATAATTAATATATTCATATATGCTGACAGAAACCTTTGTTATAGAATTTTTATTAAATAATATAATATACCTATTACAAAAAAAATCAAATGTTGATTTTGTATTATGTTAATTCATTTTAAGTTATTGGAATATGCAGATTATTTTTTTATAATTAAAATTTAATCAATATCTATAAATGCATATTTATTATTTTTATCAGTGCAATTTTTTTCTATTATTGCAAGAAGATTATTTTTATCATCTGTTAATGCCATATATTTATTATTTATTTTTATATTTTCTACTATTTTTGTATTACCGCATAATATCTGCTTTATATCTGATTCATCTTCTATTATTGTTTTATCGAATTTTTTAAACATATCGAAGAATGATAATATTTTATTTTTACTTATATCTTCAATATTACATGACATGTCAATATTATAATTTCCTATTGAAACTCTTTTTAATTCTTTTGTGTATGCTAGATTTCCTGTAATTTCTCCTATATCTCTTATTATTGATCTTATATAAGTGCCTTTGCTTACTGATGTTTTTATTTTGAAATAAGGATAATCATATTCTAATAATTCTATTTTTTCTATATTAACATCAACATCTTTTAATTCAAAACTTTTATTATCTCTAGCCAAATCATAAGCCCTTTTACCGTTTATTTTTTTAGCACTATATATCGGAGGCTTTTGCTTTATATTGCCTTTGAAATTTGTTTTTATAATACTTTCTAATTCTTCAAAACTTAATTTATTATTATTATCTGATTTTTTTATTGTATTGCCTTCTATATCATCAGTATCTCTGCTTTCTCCGAATATTCCTGATGCTATATATTCTTTATTTAAATCATCGAATAAGAAAAACAATTTAGTATATCTTCCAAATGCTAATATCAATACTCCGTCAGCAAAAGGATCTAATGTGCCAGCATGTCCCACTCTTTTTTCTAAAATATTTTCTTTTTGCTTTAACATCATTTTTGTTTGTTTTATGGCATCAAAAGAAGTTATGCTCACTGGTTTATTTAAAATACAAAATCCTTTCACTATATTAATTATCCTCTTATTATCTGAAGTGAGTTAAAATATATATTCAAAATGTTTTCTGATATATTAGAAAGATTGCTGTACTTCTTTGAAAACAAATCATTTCCTATTGATTTAACCAAATCATCTATAGTTTCTATATTATGCTTCAAAGTTCCAAGCTGCTGCTGGGATAGATGAAGAAGATGAATATTGCTTCTATCAAATTCTGATATTGTAGTTTTTACAGAGGCATCAAGAAGATAATATACAACTATCAATTTTTCTTCCTCTTCAGGTGAGAGAGTAGTATTAGAACCTGCATATATTTTTGAAAGCTCTCCGATTCTATATGCTATTTTATATATTGAGTTTAAATTGTCAAAAAACCAATTAACATTATTTCTTTTTCTCAAATCTGAAAGCACATATTTTATATCATGCAGTATAGAATATCCGGCACTTTCATCTTCTCCGCTTGATATATAATAATGTGATCTTATAAGTATATCCTGCAAAGAATCAAAATCCGCCTTCCATTGAGGGTCTTCTGTATTTGAATTATAATATTGTTTTTTAAAATCATTCCATATAACTATAAATTTTTCTATAGCTTCTTTTCTGTTTGGATTATTAACATCTCTTATTATCAATAATGTATCCATATATGCTTTATCTAAAGAAGCCATATCTTCAAGAAAATTATCCTCTTTTTTCTGACATGATGAAAATATGAATACAGTTAATAACAATATAAATATCTTTATATTCAATATGAAATCTCCATATATTTATTTTACAATTATTAATATAACAAAGTTAAAATAATTAATATTATAAAAGGATAATTTATTATAATTTATGGAAAAAAACAAGCTCTATTTTATCATTATTTTATTATTATTTTATTTAATTTCATGTTCAAAGAACAATGTAGAAAAAGGTAATTTCTATTCAAAAGTTCATACAGACGTAAGTTTTGAAGCCAGCAAATCAAAGGCAATAGATTCTATATACTATTATATAGCCAAAGAAACTTCATCAATAATCAATAGAACGGATTTTAATATAGTAGCAGTATCTTTAAAGGACAATAATTTGATAGATTTTGATAATAAGGATATAGCTAATATAAAAGAATATAAAAAAGATGATAATTTTTATGTTGAGATAAAGGTAAAAGATAGCGATGTATATAATAGAACTTTGGCAATATTACAAAAATTAAAAAAAGAGGGAAGCGTAGAAGATAAATTTTTCAGAGCTAATGCTTCAATACAAATGCCTGATGCAGGAAATCTTAGTGCTTATACAAAACAAATGCTTACTCAAAATGCTTTAAAAAGGGCTTATGAATCATTATTTAGAGTATTGAGAAGCAATGATATAGATGTTAATAGAGCCGTACAATTAACAAATGAGGCTTATATACTAGAAGAAAGCTATAGTTCTAATGAATATAATGTGGTTGTTGAAACTATTTTGGAGTGATGTTCTAATTATAAGTTATTATTATATACTGAAAATTTTTAACTTTGTCAACTGATGAACTTTATCTAAATTTATCTACTTTTTTGCCGCACACGCTCTGCGGGCTTCGCCAAAGTAGTTACCACAGGCACGCTTCGAGAAAACGCAATTGTTAGAACTTTATATTTTAAGAATATGTATTAAAAATGTTGTAATACCCTAGTTTTAGGTTAAAAATGCAGTTGTTCGCGAAGCGTATATGAGCCTGTCGAGGATATAGGTTCTTTTATACCAATACCGAAAGGTACCTTGCCTACGGCACGCAGAGCGTCGGTAAAAGAACTGGGGTATGGGGCAAAGCCCCAGATATAAAAACAAAAATATAAATTTATTTTTGACAAAATATAGTTGTTTAGGTATATATTATCATAATATAGTTGACATAATTTTTTACTATTGCTTTTTTTAAACTATCCGAAAATTATACAGATATTATGTAAACAATGGGGTAGTTTAATGATAAAAGCTGTAATACTTGGTTTTGTTCAGGCTATAACAGAATTTCTGCCGGTTTCGAGTTCCGGTCATTTAAGAATAACAGAATATTTTCTAAATTTTCATGCAGAAAACATATTATCATTTGAAGTTGCACTTCATTTCGGTACATTTTTAGCTACATGTTTAATATTCCGTAAAGATATAATAAATGCCATTGTAGGATTCTTTTCAGGACTTAAAGATGTTAAATATGCAAGCAAAAATAGCGAAGGCTTTAGAATATCTTTAATGGTGATAATAGCTTCTATACCTGTTGCTATAGTAGGCTTATTATTAGAAAAATATTTAAGTAATTTGGATTTACAAAGAATAGGACTTAATCTTATTATAACAGGTTCTATACTTCTTCTCACTAGAAAATTAGATAAAAATACTTACAGTAATGATTTAAAAGATATATTTACTATGACTTATAGGAATGCATTTATAATAGGATTAGCTCAGTCAGTTGCAATATTTCCGGGTATATCAAGATCTGGTATGACTATAAGTGCCGCTTTATTTTTAGGATTAAATAGAGATTTAGCAGGAAGATTTTCTTTCTTAATATCATTACCTGCAATATTCGGAGCTTTATTGTTATCAATAAAAGATATTGCTAATTTTGATATTACTTATGCTTTAGTAGGATTCTTTACAGCATTTGTATTTGGTATTATAGCATTAAAATTCCTTCTTTCATTTTTGAAGAAGGGAAAACTTTTCTATTTCGGATTCTATTGTCTTATAGCCGGAATGGCAGTTTTCTTCTATTTTTTGCAGGTATGATTTATTAGGTATTGGAGTTTTATTATGGGATTATTTAAAAGAAAATTAACAATACAAAAAAGAGCAGAACAAAAGAAATTTGAACAGAGATCAGAGAATCAAAATTTTGATGATTATGTTCAGGAAGAATATGAGAATAGAAATCCTTTCTTTGATATAGTAGGTTTCTTATGTCTTTTATTTGCCGGTATACTGCTTCTTTCATATTTTAGCATGAATATGGAAGATTTAAACTCCAATAATGAAATTAAAAATTTATTAGGTATATTCGGTGCTTATATATCAAGCTATTCATTTTTAGCATTTGGTTTTGCATCTTATGTTATACCTGCATTTTTTATATATGCCGGAGTTAATATAATATTAAAGAATTCCACTGACAGAATATTAATATCTGCATTATCATCTTCTATATTGATGATACTTCTTAGCATACTATTAAATATATTTTTAGGAAGTTTAGATTTTTATAATAAGGGCGGTATGTTAGGAGAGTTTATAGGAGGTTCTTTAGTATCAATATTCGGTAAGACTGGTGCTGTTATGATCGTAATTGCAGGACTTGTGATAACTGCTATTATATTTGCTAAACTTTCTATAATGGATTTAGTTAATTATTTCAGAAATATGGTGAGAAATGTTGATTTTGAGAAAATAAAAGATATAGAACAAAAAGTAGTTAATGGAATAAAAGATTTAGAAATAAAATCAATAAAAAATACTGAAACTTCTCTTCAGACTGATAATAAAGAAAAAACATACTCTAGAGATTATATTCCTCTATTTGATACTAAAGAGATTTCAGAATTAGAATTTAAAACTGTACCATTTATAGAGAAAGTAGAAAATAATAATTATAATTTTGATGAGAAAAAATACAGAGAGAATTTATTGAGAAGAAATAACTCTGTAAATAGTTTCTTTACTAAAACTGATTCATTCAGCAAAGAAGCTGAGAATCTTACAAATGAATTAAAAAACATGCATTTTAACGGCGGAATAAATGTAAATGCATTGGAAAACAGAGAGGAAGATTTGGGGCTTACTTTGGCGGAAGTTGTTTTCGGAAAAGAAAAAGCCAATAAAAATAACCCTGTTCGCAACAGCAGTATGGAAATGGAAGACGAGTTTTATAGAAATTATTATAATGATTTCATAAATAAAAAAAAAAATGAAGAATTAGAAGAAGCAGAAAATAATGATTATCAGGAATTTGAAGGACTTGATTATAATATAAATTATTTAAAAAAGTCAGATTTCAAAAGAGCTGCTTATGATGATTCATTTAATAATTATGCTAAATATAATGTTGAAGATCAATATATAAGAGCCAATAGTGTAGAAAGCTATGAAAATTATATGTATGATTATTCTAATGTAAATAATCTAAATAAAGAAGAAGAAACAAATATTAATGAAAATGTTGAAGAAGAAGATAGTTTTGAAAAGCTTCAGAGATTAGTAGAAGAGAATAAAAGAAATAAAGAAGCAGTATATGAAGTGCATAATAATATTGACAGCATTGTAGAAACTAAAAAAGAAGAAGAAAAGAAAGAATATGTTTTAACTTCTAATAATGTTGGAAACAGTATAAACAGCATCAAGAAGAAAAAAGAAGCATTTGAATTTGGTATGGGATATGCTTCAAAAAGAGAATATAACAGGGCAGATCATATACCTAACTATAATAATCATGATAACAATAATTATATTGACAGTAAAATAGATGAGTTTGATTTGGATGAAGAAGAGCTTTATAATGCTGATTCTAATATTGCAGATTCTAATATAGAAGATATAAGATTAAAAACTAGAATTGTAAGTCATGAAAATAATATTAATAATGAAAACTTATTAGAATCTAATAATAATTTGAATAATGCTTTAGACAATAGTATAAAAGAAGATAATAATATAGAAAATCATAATAATATAATTGATACTCCTATATTAAAAGAATCAGAGGAAATAAATGAAACTGATAAAAAAATAGATAATAATGAAACTCATATAAATAATGCACCTCAAGAGGAAGCAGGATTTATAAATATAGAATCTCAAAAAACAGTTGATACATTAAAACCTATGAAATCAGTTATAGGTACTAAATCAATTAAGAATTTTGACAGTGAGCGTATACAATCTAATTTTGATACTAAATATGTTGATAAGCATTATAAGCATCCGCCTTTTGATTTATTAAATAGATCAATACCTGTAAATGATGGTGCTATGATGGAGTCTATTAAACAAACAGCAATGCAGCTTGAGCATACTTTATTAGACTTTAATATTGAGGCAAAAGTTACAGGAGTATCAAGAGGCCCTGTTATTACTAGATATGAACTTGAAATTGCATCCGGAATAAGAGTTTCAAAGATATCAAATCTTACAGATAATATTGCTTTGGCTTTAGCTTCCGAAAGTGTAAGGATAATAGCTCCTATACCGGGACGTTCTGTTATAGGAATAGAGATACCTAATAAAGTGAGAAATGCAGTTTTCTTGAGAGATGTTTTGGAAAGTACCGATTTCAGACAGTCAAAACTCGATATACCATTCGTACTTGGAAAAGGTATTTATGGTAATAATGTTGTATCCGATATGTCAGAGGCTCCTCACTTATTAGTTGCCGGTACTACTGGTTCCGGTAAAAGTGTTTGTTTATCTACAATAATACTTTCACTTTTATATAAGTTTAGACCTGATGAGCTTAAATTTATATTTGTTGATAAAAAGAGAGTAGAGCTTTCTATTTATAACGGCATACCTCATTTGATGTCGCCTGTAGTTTCAGATGAAAAGAAAGCTACAATAGTATTAAGATACATTGTAGATATAATGGAAAAGAGATATGAGAGAATGGAAAGATTCTTCGTTAGGAATGTTAAAACTTATAATGAGAAGGTAAGACAATTACTTAAAGAAGGTGAAACAGAATTTAATGGAGAGCCTTTAGAGTTATTCCCATATATAGTTCTTGTAATAGACGAGCTTCATAACTTAATGGTTGTTGCTTCAAAAGAGGTAGAAGATTTAATATCACGTTTGGCTGGTATGAGTAGGGCTGTTGGTATACATTTAATAATAGCTACACAAAGACCTTCTGCTGATGTTGTTACTGGAGTTATAAAGGCTAATCTTCCAACTAGAATAGCATTCCAAGTACCTAACAAAACTAACTCAAGAATCATAATCGATATGTCAGGTGCTGAACAATTATTAGGTAAAGGAGATGCTTTATTCTGTGCTTCAGGAAGTCAAATGCCGGACAGAGTACAGGGAGCTTTCGTTTCTGATAATGAAGTTAAAAAAGTTGTTGATTATCTATCTGGTCAGATGTCTCCTATGTTTGATGAGAGTTTAATTGCTGCTTTAGAGGGCAGTGATGCTGATGATAAAAATACAGATGAAGAAGATATACTTGATGAAGAGCTTTGGGAGGATGCAGTTCAGTTGGTTGCTAGAACAGGTAAAGCTAGTGCTTCATTCTTACAAAGACGTTTGAAAATAGGATATAACAGAGCTGCAAGAATAGTAGAGATAATGGAGCGTCAAGGTATAGTAGGACCAGAAAACGGCAGCAAGCCTAGGGAGGTTTTAATAACTTTAGATGAATAATTATTTATATAATAATTATAAATATTAATTAAATTAATTAGAAGCTATCAAATATTTATATATATGTTTATACCTATCTTAAAAACAGGAGAATTAAAAAATATTAATTCTCTTGTTTTTTATTAAATTATGTATTTTGTAAATTTATTATTATTATGTTAATTAATAACTTGAAAAATTATGATTTATATTATATTCTATATTAAATACTATCAAAGATAATTTTTAATTAAATTAAAAAGGATAAAACTATGAAATCTTGGAAAGGACTTTTAAGAGAATACAGAAAATATTTACCTATTACAAATAAAACCCCATTGATAACCTTGCATGAAGGAAACACCCCTTTAATTAAAGCTGAAAGAATAGGAAGGGATTTAGACATAGAATTATATTTGAAATATGACGGACTCAATCCTACTGGTTCTTTTAAAGACAGAGGTATGGTTATGGCTGTTGCTAAGGCACTTGAAGGCAGAGATACTAAAGCTATAATGTGTGCTTCTACAGGAAATACTTCTGCATCTGCTGCTGCTTATGCTGCTAGAAGCGGTATAGATTGTATAGTTGTTATACCTGATGGAAATATTGCTTTGGGTAAATTAGCTCAGGCTTTAATGTATGGTGCTAAAGTTATAGCTATTAAAGGAAATTTTGATGAGGCTTTAAAAGCTGTTGTTGATATTACTAATAAATATCCTATTACTTTGGTAAACTCTATCAATCCTTTCAGACTTCAGGGACAAAAAACTTCTGCATTTGAAATTTGCGATGTTTTAGGAAAGGCTCCTGATTATTTAGCTATACCTGTTGGAAATGCTGGTAATATATCTGCATATTGGATGGGATTCAAAGAATATAAGGAAAATGCAAAGATAAATAATCTTCCAAAGATGATAGGTTTCGAGGCTGAAGGTTCTGCTGCTATAGTACAAAATAAAATAATAGAGAATCCTCAGACATTAGCTACTGCTATAAAAATAGGAAATCCTGCCAGCTGGAAACTTGCTGTTAATGCTGCTAATGAATCAGAGGGTTTTATTGACTCTGTTACTGATGATGAGATATTAGAGGCTTATAAAATGCTTACAATGGAAGAAGGTGTATTTGCTGAGCCTGCTTCTGCTGCTTCTCTTGCTGGTATAATAAAAAGCCGTAAATCTGGAAAGATAAATAAAGGTGATACTGTAGTTTCTGTATTGACAGGAAACGGACTTAAAGACCCTGATAATGCAATTAAAATCTGCAATGAACCTATAAAAGTTGATAACAATATAGAAGAAATAAGAAAAGCTATAGGAATATGATAATGAATAAATCTGAAAATAAAAAACTTGTAACTTTTAAAATACCTGCTACATCTGCCAATATTGGTTCCGGATTTGATAGTGTAGGGCTTGCTTTAGATTTATATAATGAAATACATATATATTCTAATGATAATTCTAAAAAGATAGAATTTGAAATAAGCGGAGAGGGTGAAAACGAGATATCAAAAGACAATAACATGATACTCGATGCTATGAAATTAGTATACAAAAGATTAAAATCAAAGCCTGATAAAGGATATATAATAAAATGTATAAATAGAATACCTCTTTCACGCGGACTTGGAAGCAGTTCTGCAGCTATAATAGGAGGACTTCTTTCTGCTAATTATATACTTGGAAATAAACTTTCTATTGAAGATGATATATTGAATATGTCTGTTCAGCTTGAAGGACATCCTGACAATGTATCGCCTGCAATATTAGGAGGTATTATTTCTGGTGTAGTTCGTAAAGATGAAGATTTTAAATATGTAAAAATAAAGCCTCCTAAGGATTTAAAGGCAATAGTTGCAATTCCTAACTTTTATTTAAGCACTGAAACTGCTAGAAATGCACTTCCTAAAGAAATAACTTTTAAAGATGCTATATTTAATATTTCAAGGGCTGCACTTCTTACTTCTGCATTATCATCAAATAGATTAGATTTACTTGAGGTTGCTACAGATGATAAACTTCATCAGGATTACAGAGCTAAATTCATACCGGGGCTTAAAGAGTTATTTAAGAATACTAAAGCTGCTGGTGCATATTCTGTTACAATAAGCGGAGCAGGTTCTTCAATACTTTCTCTTGTTAAGAACGATGAAAAGATAATTAAGAAAGTTTCTGAAGCTATGAAAAGCAGTTTCAATAAAAAGAAAATAGACAGTGAAATAAAAGTTTTGAATATACCTCAAAAAGGTGTTATAATAAAATAGATTTTAATTATTTATTTAATATTAAAAAAGGTTAGTACTATAAAATACTAACCTTTTTTATTTTATTATTTTCTTAATTTTCTTCCTTGTTTATCAGTAAATTGGTCTAATAGTATCATAACAATATCTATAATGTACCATATACCAAAACCGCCTGCAGTGAGCCAGTATAATATACCAGTTCCTATTTTTCCTACATAGAATCTATGAACAGGGAGGAATATTGCAAAAAGCAATGTAACAACCCAGCTTCTATCTGAAACTTCCATATGTTCTCCTTAAAAATTATTTATTTTATAATTATATATTAAGTTATAAAAAATAGAAACATATTATTTATATATTAATTTATAGGTATAATAAATCTAGTTTCAGGCTCAAAACTCCATTGAATTTGCCAAGTATTACCATAAAGTTGATCTAGTAAAATAAATGTATACATATTTGCTGTCGGATATAAAGTAAATCTTCCATGTGATTTTTCTTTTCCTCCAGAAAGATCCTCAGTATTTAATTCTACAGTAAAACGATCATCACCACTTACATCATATTGAAGTATCCATATTTTACCTGTAGTAGTTTCTAATTTTAGAAAAGTCCACATATTAGTAGTTCTAAATAGTCTATATTTTGCCGATGCAGATTGTGAAGGTTCATAAATTGTTGTTTGTGCATTTAAAGTTATAGCATAAAAAATAAATAAGATAATTAAAATCTTAATCCTAGTCATAAATACCTCGATACAGAAATTAAAATAATTTATTAAATTATATAACTAATAAAAATAATTTCAATCTTAAATATACCAAATTTATATTATTCTTATATAAAATATTTTTAAACAACTATTTATAATATAGTAACATACTAAAATATAATTAATTATAAATTATCTAAAATATCATCTAATTTTAACATATTAATATTATCAGAAATTTCTTTTGTACAATCATTATATCTTTTAGAATTCATATTATATAAACCTATAAAGTTTTATATATAATAGAATAATTAATAAATTACTGGTTTATATTTGTATCAAATCCGCAATTAGAACCATTATTTTTACCTTTACAAAATTCAAGTGCTTTTTTTCTACCATTTTCTATTATAGAAAAGTCAATATCTGGATATTTATCTTTATATTCATTAGATAGCCGTTCTGTAAAATATTCATAAGTAACATAATAATTATATATAAAATTATTTATGTTCATAATATCTACAAAATATTTTACTTCATCATGTGTTAAATATTTCCAAAATATTTTTAAAAATGTATCATTATGATCATAGTAACTTTTAGTTGAATTTGTTAAATTATCAAATAATTTTATATTAATATCATATAGTATATCTTTAGTATTATTGCTGAAATTATTTCTATTTGAATATAAATATTCTTTTAAAGAATAACTAAAATGTTGTATTATTTCAGATGTTAATAAGTTATTTTCATCAGATAAATTAATTAATTTATATATAATTTCTTTAAAAATTTCTTTGTCATAAATAGGGTAGTTGCAATCATAAATAAATATATTGTCTATCATATTTGTCATTAAATAAGATTTCAATATAATATTTATACTATCTTTAAAATAATCATAAAAGTTACTTAAATTACTGTCTTTAGAGATGGTATAATAATTATATAAAAAAATATAATTAATCTACTTCCAACTACATTATTTTTTATAATATTATCCTCAATAGCATTTTTTATATCTTTATTATTTTTTAATAAAATATTTACTAAAATTGACATTAGTTCTTTTTGCTTATTATCATTAATATTAAATATACATGTTTTGAATCTATTTATAATTTTACTATAAAATACATATCTATCTTCACAATAAAAAGCATATATTATATCTGGAATATCTAGTAATAAATCTAATATAATAATATCATTTGAATTTTCTTCAGATTCTAATTCCTTTAATTTATCTAAAAAGAAATTTGATACATTTTTTTTATTTTTTTCGTTATATAATAAATTTTTAAATATATATAATATTCTTTTATCATTTCTATTATTATAATAATTATATATTCTATCAAGAATTTTATTTAAATTATCATTTTCTAATATAAGTATATCATTTAATAATTTATTTACTGGCTTATCATTAGAATATTCATAATTATTTGAAAAATATTTATCTATTTCGTCTAAAATATTATTAATATGAGTAAATGGATATAATATATTTAATGATTGTATAATCCAAGAATAAAAAGATTCTACATCGGCTGATATTAATTTATATGATTTACCATGAGCACCGGTATTTCTTCTAGATCTCCATATTTCCCATTCTTTATAAATAGTATTTTGATTTGAAATATTGAATGCAATATTGAATCTATCTCCATCTATTATCTTTCTTAGTTCATCTTCCCATTTATTTTCATCATCTAATTTATTTTCTTCCAATTGCTTTTTTAAATTTTTATAATTGTCTAATTTATTTTTATTTGTTTTGATTTCTTCTAATTCAGTTATATTTTTTGTCAGTTCAGTTATCATTTTTTCTTTATCATAGATTATTCTATTTTTTATTACTATTTGAAAGCCATTGAATGCCATAACAATAGCTGCTCTGTAAGCACCTATTTTATAACATTTTATAGATTCCTCAAATATTTCAATAACTTCCTCATTTATTGATCTAGAATCTTGATTATCTAACCATTCCTCAAAAAAATGTCTCATTTTTAACCTTTATATAATCTATATTAAATAAATATAAAAATTTATTTTTTATTAATTTTATTAAAAAAATAATTATTGTAAACATTATTAATAGAGCTTCTTATTTGTAGTTATAAACTATTATTTTTTATATCAAGCCATTCTTTTTTGGTATTATTTGAATGCTGCATAAGTCTTTTTAATTCATCGCGGTTTTTATCTTTTAATGCATTTTTAAAATCGTCTAAGCATTTTATGTATTTATCTAAACTATCATATAAATAATCGCTGTTATATAAAAATAATTCGCTCCACATATTAGCATCTATTGTACCGACTCTTGTATGATCTCCCAAACTGTTTCCCTCAAAACCAAGTGAAGGTAAAAAATGATCATGATTAACGATACCGCAGGCTACTATATGCATAAGCTGACTAGTAAAAGCTATCATTTCATCATGTTTTTGTGCTGTTGTTTTTGTTATTTTATTGCAGCCTATATCTTTTGAAAGTTTTTCTATTATATTGATATCATTTTCATTGGCGTTTTCATTATTTACTATTATAGCATTTGAGTTTTTGAAAAGAGTTTCAGAAGAATTAATATAACCACCTTTTTCTTTTCCTGCCATAGTATGAAGTCCTACATATTTTTTATCTCTTGTATTATTAAAAATATCAGTTTTTACTCCGCAGAAATCTGATAGTATTTTATTATTATCAATTAAATGTTTATATTTGTTTATTATTTCTATTGCTATTGAGGGGATTGTGCATATCATAATAATATCAGATAATTCAATAAACTCTCTTATATTATCATAATTAGAATATCCTTTTAATATATAACCTTCTTTTAAAGCTGAATCTATATTTTCTTTATTTGTATCTATGGCATATATATTATAATTTTGATTGCTGTGTTTTAATGCTTTGATTAAAGAGCCTCCCATCAATCCCATTCCGATAACTGTTATATTTGACATATTCTACCTCTATATTATTCATTATTATTATTATTATTATTATTATTATTCATTGCAGATTGTTTCTAGTATTTCCAACACTTTATTTTTATCTTTCATTATGAAAGCATTTCCTTTATTAGTAAGTTCAATAGGAATATCTTTTTTCATTATATAATCTATAAATTTACTTGGTTTTTTAAATTTTGTATTTTTTACAGCACTGGAATTATTTCCTATTTTAAATTTTTTGTTTATTTCATTCATAGTATTAGCAAGAGAAATAACGGCATTTTCTTCATAATTAGAAATTATTTCTTTGAAAGCTAATATGAAATTTTTCTCACTAATTTCACAACTGGTTAAATTCAAAATTTTAGACATTACATTTTTGAATGTATTTATTTGATTAATATAAAAATCATCATTATTAATTGCAGTTTCTATTCCATTATGATTTAAATATTTAAGAACATTTTTCATTTTTTTGAATTGTGTTTGTTCTATAGCACTTTTACCTTTGTCAAAATTAAAGTCTTCATTTATTTTATTGCATATATCCGATATTGACATCTTTACTGTTTCTGTATTTTGTATATTATATATTTCTAGTACTCTATTATAAAAGAAAGTTAAAAATTCTATTTTGTCTATATTATTTTCTTCTTTCTTGGTTTCATTTTCATGTTTTTCTGCTAATTTATAATCCTCAATTTTGAATATATGATTGCATGAATTTTTGAATATACTTCTTTTGGCATTATCAGATACTGTAACTATTCCAACAATCGCACCATATCTTGAAAGTCTATCCATAACAACAGTATAATCAACATCTCTGCTTACAAATATCACAATATCAATTTTTTTATTTATTACAAAATCTTCAAATGCCTCTATTGATGATATCATATCAGCCATGTTCTTAGCTTTATTAACAGGAACAGAATAAACGATATCTATATGCATATCTCTTAGTTTTTTTGAATATTTCTTTATAGATTTTGCATCCCCATAAGCTTTTTTTATAGAGTAAAGTATTTCTTTATCTTTTAAATTATTCTTATAAAAAGAAAATATATTATTAAACATTTGTTCAAAATTAACTTCATAGCTTAAATGAGATACATTTTCTAAGTCTATATATATACCTATTCTTTTCATAAATCCGCCAATACTTGTATAAGATTATATACATATTTTATAAAGAAATCGATAAAAATACAATACTATTAAAGATAATAAATATTATTTGGATAATTCATGTATAATGGCTTCTTTATAATTTTTCATAATATCTCTTATGAATACATCTTTAGTAAATATTGCTATAGGAATATTATATTTTTTTGAATATTCTCTCATAAATGATAATGCTTCTTTTGTTCTGTTATTATCGAAAGTTATAAAAGGGTCATCTAATAGTATCAATCTTCCTGTTTCATGTATTTTTGAAAGTATAGAAAGACGCATAGCTATATAAACGGCATCTTTTGTGGCTGAAGATAATAATTCTACATTTCTCATTTCATTCTGTTTATCTTTTACCATTATTTTATTTTTATCGAATCCAGACATTGAAATTCCATTATCAGATAGACTTTTACCTGTTATATGATTATATAGAAGTTCTGCATCGTTTGAAAGAGAATTGAATATATCATCATTTTTTTTATTTATTTTTGAAAGCATATTTTCAAGAAGTTCTAATGCTTTTTTTCTTTTGTTTAAATTTTTTATCTCCTCATTATTTTCTGCAAACTCACTTTCAAGATTTATTATTTCTTTGTGAACATCATTGCTGCTGTTAAGTTCTCCCTGAATATATGAAGCATTAGATATAACTTTATTCATATTTTCTTTTATAGAATTGATTTCTCTTTCTAATTCTCTTAATTTGTTCTCTAATGCTTTCATTTCCATTTCATTAAAATCATCAGGATTGACTCCTTTTTCATCAAGCTCTTTTAATATTCTATTACAATTAGCTTCTAATGTTTTTATATCTTTGAATCCGAATTTTTTTGCTTCTATCATTAGTTTTTTAAATAATTCTTCAGTGCTTTTGTATACATTATCAAAATTACTTTTTATTTCATAATAATTTTCTTTGTTTTTTACATTTAGTTTATTAAAGAAATTATTTAATTCTTTTTGATGATTTTCTAAATTAATTACAGCTTCTTCCAATTCTTTTTTATAATTTTCTAATTCTTCATCATCATTTTTTTCTAGTATCAATTCTATTTTGGCCAATTCTCTAAGTAATATATCTTTTAAAGCGGATAACTCTAAGTTGTCAGATGCTATATCAAGTTCAGGAAGCGAGTCTAATATATCATTTATAAACTTATCATTTTTACCTTCTTTTATAAGCAAGAAAGGTATAGAAGGAAGTATTATTAAAAACCAATATGGATTTTTAAAATATAAACTAAGCAATGCTGATATTAAAACAACCGCTGCTAAAAATACTATCTTTGGTATTTTATTATTTTTTTCTTTTAATGCATCTATTTTTTTTATTGCTTTATCTATTCTAAGCATTATACTTTGATAATCTGTTTTATTTCTTTCTTCTGAAGATTTTTGAAGAGATTCTATTTTTCCTTTTAAATATGATATTTTATTTTCGCTTGCATCTATTTTTCCGCTTAGATCATTAATTGTTTTTGAATGGTCTTTTTGAAGATTTATATTTTCTTTTATAAACTGATCCTTTTTATTGAATTCATTTATCATTGTATTGATATTTAATAAATTATTTTTTTCTTTTGCTTTATTTTTTTCTTCTCTTAAAGCATTTAATTTATTATATTCATCAATTTTTTCTTTTAATATACTATTGCTTTCTTTTAATAGTTCATCAAGTTCTTTTAATTTATCTTTTTTATTAACTTCTGTATTAGCCTTGCTGTATAAATCATTAAGTTCTTCTTTTATTTCTTCATTTCTGTATTTTGTATTTTTTAATTGTGCCGGTATTGCAGTTTGAGATTTTCCAGAATGTTCTGCTTTTATTTCTGATATTATTTTACCTACATCTATATCTGAGGCAAATAATTTTTTCTTTATCTCGCTTTCCCAATCTTTGGAATCTTTTTTACTGTCGGACATTTCGAATATTATTTCGCTTTGTCTTATTGAATATAAATTATTATAAGATTGAGGGTGAAGTTTTATACTTTCATCTATTTCAGGCTCTGTATTTATATCTATATCATCGCCGTATCTTAATTTTATTTGTTTAGCGAATGATGAAGTTCTTTTATTTTCTGAAAATAATAACATCAAAGAATCGAATATAGTAGTTTTACCTGATTCATTTTCTCCGTAGAATAGTGTAAGATTATCAGATATTTCAAAAGATTTATTTTTAAACTTTCCGAATTTATTTAAATTTAATATCATTGTAATTTTCCGTTTAATATTTATTTTTAATTATTATCTTTTATTATTTTGTAATGCAGTATATAGTTTTTCTATGCCTATACGTTTAGCAATTTCAACTATTTCCAAATCTTCTTCATTATTAGTATTAAATTCATATTCATCTGCTATTGATAAGAACTCTTTTATAATACTTTCATTATAGGCATTTTCAAGTAAAAATATGTCCGAAGTTTTTATATTAAAGTCCCTTACATATTTTGAATATTTATTTTTTATAGTATTTATCTTTTCATCAAGTTCATTTTCATCTTCAGCTATTCCGTAAATATTTATGTCTATAATATCGTTTATATCCCATTCTGATGCTTTTTGTTCTATATTTGATATATTATAAATATTGCTTTCATATACTCTATATACTCCGGCATTTTTTATATTTATAAATATTTTTTTAATAGAATTATTTGCACTGTCAATAGCTAAACATCTTCTTATACCCATTTCTGATTTAGTTCTTCTCCAAACTCTTGCAGAACCTGTATATATTATTTCTATATTTTCAATATTAACTTCCATTTGTTTATGTATATGTCCTACTATTGCAATGTTGGGGTCTATCTTTTTTATTATATCTATTGGTATGCTTGCTGATTCTTCATTTTCCTCTATAGCCCATAATGTACCTTCAACTATACCATGAGCTATTACTATTCTGTTATCAGCATTTAAACTTTCTATCTTTTTATTTATATCATTATCTATAATATATTTTTCACTGTAGGGCAGTGCTATAATATCCAAGTTGTCAATATTAAAAAAATTTATATCTTCTATCACTATGACATTTTCAGGAAATTTTAATTTATTTAATGTTATGCCTTTAGCCTTTAAGTTTTCATGATTGCCTTTAAGTAAGTACACATCTTTTTGATAATCTTCCATTTTTTTTGAGAACACATCTTTTAATTCTTGCAAATCTTCAAAAGTATTGAAAGTATCTCCAAGAAGCATTAAAGCATCATAATCTTTTGCATATTCTATTATCTCATCTAGTACAGAAAGTGAATATTCTTTTTCCTGAACACTAAGATGTAAGTCGCTTGATATTAATAATTTAGCCATAAAATTCTCTTTTATTTATTATAGTTAATAATATTATCATTAATAATTGTTAATAATTTTTTATTAAAACTGTATTTTTGTATTATAAATTAAATATATTAATTAATCAATATTCTATTTTATAGATTGAAATTTAATTTATATAATAGTATCATTTATATGATTTTATATTCAATATAGGGGCTGATTATGGATAAGGAATATGCTAAACATTTGATGGGAATATATAAAGATAAAGTACTTCATGAGAGAATGAAAAGAAGACTTGAATATTTTGAGAGAGTTTTTAAAAGAGATAATGATAAAAGATTATTTGCTGAACTTGCATTTTGTATATGTACGCCTCAAACAAAGGCTAGAAGCGGTGCTGCTGCTATAATTGATTTATACAATAATAATCTGCTTTTCAAAGGAAGTGCTGAAAAAGTAGCTAATATATTAATAAAGCATGTAAGATTTCATAATATGAAAGCTGAAAATATAGTGCTTGCTAGAAAATTATATTTCCCAAATGAAAAGTTTGTATTAAAAGACAGAATTAATGAAGCTTTAAAAAATGATACTATGGTAGAATTAAGAAATGAGCTTGCCAAAGAAGTAAAAGGCTATGGACTTAAAGAGGCTAGTCATTTTCTTAGAAATATAGGGTTCGGACAAAAAATCGCTATACTCGACAGACATATAATGCGTGTAATGGATAAATTAAGCATTTTGCCTGAAGGTATGACTCCTAAAACAAGCCTTACAAAAAATAATTATCTTCAATGCGAATCAAATTTGGTTGAATACTCAAAAAGCGAGAAAATACCTATGGAGTATTTAGATTTCGTGTTTTGGTATGATGCCACTAATGATATTTTTAAATAATTATTAATAAAATTAGGATATAATATTTTTTATCCTTTCAAATAATGATTGCTTTTCTTCTTTCTGCTGTAATGATTTATAATCTATATTTTCATTATCGCAGAATAGAATTGCAATTTCTATATTATTATTTGCAAGTTCTATTATATTTTTTAGTATTAAATTCTTTATCTCATTTGATTTATTATTATTGTATAATGTTATAAGTTCAAATGCACATTTAGTATGATTGTTAACATAATAATAAGCTATTGCTCTGTTATATATTGCATGAGCAAAACTATTATTTAATTCTAAAACTTTATCATAATAAGATATAGAAGTGTTATAATCTTTATTATCGAATGCTGTATTTGCTAAATTATAAAGACTATTTATCTGCAAATTGTTTTCACTTTCTTTTTTTTATTTTTTTAACTCCATTACTTGTTTTTTCATTGTATTTAATTTTTTATTGTATTCTCTATTAAATTTATTAATTCTTTTTTTTGAAGTTTTTATTATTCTATTATTTATTATTATCCCTATAATAGTGAATATTATTATTATTACAGATAAAAATGCAAACCAAAAATTTATAACTGTATTAGATGATTTTATAGTTTCATTTAATGAAGTTTGAAGATTTTTATTATAATTATCAAGTACATTTTTTAATGTTGCTTCTAAATCATTAATAGATGAGCTTTTTAATACTATATTATTAGTGGCTGTTTTATTGCTTGATATTTGTCTTATTATCATATTTGTGTAGTAATCTTCTTTTGCTATTATAATATCATCTAATGATGGTGCATAATTTGTAATTGAATAATTCAAACTTTTTTCTATCTCTCTATTATGAGTGATGTATATATTTCTGAATACTAATATTGCGACTATAAATAAAATAGAAAAATTAAGTATATAATGCTTATGAAAAAATATTAATAATCTGCTCATATATTTCTTTTTTGAATGTTCCTTTATTTTATCCATTCCTGCATTTGCTATATTTTTAAACTTTCCTTTAAAATTTTGTTCATCCAAATATTTTTGGAATTTATCTATATTTTCTGATGTGAAATGTTTAGCTTTTTCAAATCCTTTTCCAGCGGTATCTTTTATCTTTTGTATATTTTCGTCGTTTATATATTCTTTTGCTTTATTTGTAATACTTTCTTGTAAGTTTTTTATTTTATTTGTTTTTATATTCTTTTTATGATATTTTTTTCTTCTTTTTATATTATTTATTTTTCTTCTGTTTTTTCTATTCATAGAAGTACCCTAAAAATATTCTTATTACTAAAATGTATTAGATATTTATAATTTATGCAAATATAATTTTATTTTTTTGATGTTTATGTCATTATTTTTATATTTTAGATATTATGCATTATTGATTTTTTTGTTATTTAATATATTATTTATTATGTAATTTTGTAACGGAGATTTTTTATGAAGAAGTTGATTTTATCAGTAATGCTTATTTTTACTTTAAGCACTGCATCATTATTTTCACAAAATATAGGAGAACCAACAGGAAATGCATTTTTAGATTATATGCATGGCAGAAGTTTGTTCGGTATTAACTTTGGACCTACTTTGTATGCTGGTTTATTTGATATAGGTGTTGGTATAATGGAGCCTATGTTTCAGGATTTTGTAAAGGATTTAGCAGGCGGTAATATAGGTTCTTATGTTGATACAAAACTTAAGCATTATGCTTTCGGTTTAGGATTCAGCTATGATTTTGCCCCTCTTGATTTTATGACCGTTGGGCTTGATATAGGATTTTCAGTAGGTGAAGTAAAAATGGATAGATATAAAGTTAGTTTTAGTACGGTGCCATGGTCATTGAACGTAAAATTTTTCTTTTGGAGAAATGCACCATTCGGATTTTTCTTATCTCCTAGATTCGGAGGTACAGCACTTTCTATAAGCGGAAGTGCATTGGAAGCTGGAGGACTTTCTGATATATATTCACATGGCGGTTTCTATATGTCACTTGAACTTGGATGGAGAATACAGTTATTCCCTAAAACAGGAGCTAATTGGCCTGTACAGGTTGGTATAGATATTTCATTATTTGATATAGGTTACTATGTTGCACCTTGGACTTCTCCATTATTTGCGGTATCTCATCTTAATAGCTTTAAGGAGTATGAGTCTTTTGCTAATATAAGAGCTTTACTGCTTCCTAGAATTGGTATAACATTGAGATTTTAATTTAATATATCTATCTATAATATTTTTTTGGGCCTGTATATATTTTTGTATATGCAGGCTTTTTTATACCGAAAATTATTTTATAAAAAATAAGGCTTTTTTATGAAAATTAATATTTTAAATGAGAACGTTATATTTGAAAATAAAAATTTATATTCAGCTTTTCCTAGCATTATTAAACTTGATAATAATAGATGTATGGTAAGTTTCAGAATAGCTCCAAAAATAAAGAAGCATTATTCTCATCTGCATTCATTAAGTAAAGCAATGCTTGCAATTGTTAATATAAATAAAAATAGAGTAGAGAAAGTATTTGAATTTGGTGAATATGATGAAGCGGCAAAACAAGATGCACAGCTTTTTAGAATAGATGAAAAAACTATAATGGCATATTATTTCAGATATACTTTTCACCCTATGAATGAAAAAGAATTATTTAAAGATTATACATTTATAGAATATGATAACACAATAGCACTTTTAAGCGGAATAGGAGTAGTCATAAGCTATGATAATGGAAAAACTTTTTCAAAACCTTATGTTATAGAAGCTAATAATATGAAGCATTTTGCCGTTAGAGGAAGTATATGCAAAATCAATGATGAAATGCTTCTTCCTATATATGCTTATAAAAAAAATATTAATAAAAATAACTGCAAATATCAATGTCATATAATATCCTCTAAAGATTTAATTAATTGGAAGTTAAAAAGTTTTTTATGCGAAACAGAGTTTAAAAAGATAAACGGAAAAAAATCAAGAATAGAATATGTTGAACCTTCTTTGCTTAATTATAAAAATAATATAATAGCATTTATAAGAACTCATATAAATAATGAATACGGACTTACTTCTATAAGCTATTCTAATGATAAAGGCAAAACTTTTTCAAAACCTGTATTTACAGATATTAAAGGATATCCTCTTAATCCTCTTATTTTAAGTGATGGAAAATTGCTTCTTACTTATGGTTATAGATTAAAACCTTATGGAGTGAGGGCTATTGTTTTTGATGATGCAGATGATATATTCAATATAGATAAAATTAATTATAAGGCAAATAATGAAGAAATTATAATAGATTCTGATATGAAAAGCACAGACTGCGGTTATCCTTGGTGTGTTGAAAATAATGGTATAATATCATGCGTATATTATGGTTATAAAGATAAAAATAAAATTAGAAAAATATATATAAAAAGGTTTACATTAATTTAAAAGTATTGTATAAAGTAAATATAACTATATAATAATAAGTATTAATAGCGATTTTACAGGAGGTATTATTTATGGATGATAAAGATATTATGGATCCTAATGTTTATCAAATAAAGGAAAATGATTGGAAAGTAGAAGAAAGCGGAAACATTATCACTTATAAACTTCTAGCATACAAATTATCATCTTGGAGCGAGGATACATATTTAGTTGTTAAAGTTAATAAAGAAAATAATAGTAAAGAAATTATAATAGATTGGAACAGTAAAGATTTTGTATTTGCTGAGCATAAAGCATTTTTCAGATTCGATGATGATTTGCCTGATAATTTGGATTGTAAAGCTAGTGAGAATAAATTAAGTTCTATAGTTTTGAAACCTGATTATGTTTATGATAATCTTCTTGATTGTAATATGCTTATAATAAGGGCTTCACTTGAAAAAAGTAAAACTACTAGAATGTTTGATGTTTCAAAGTTTAAAGATATAATAAAAAAGCATGGATAAAATTATAATTATCCATGCTTCTTAGTTTTATTTTATATAAAAATTATTCAAATACAGAAAATCCTAAATCTTTAGTAGCTTGTACAAACATTTTTACAGTATCTAGTGATATGTCTTCAAGTTTAGAACCGATTTTATATAGTTTATCTATCATATCAGCAGAACATGTTATGATATCTACGCCGCAATCTCTTGCTTGAAATGCATTATATACTTCTCTAGGAGAAGCCCATAAAATTTCTATATTATTATGTTTTTTTGCTAATGATACAGCTTCTTTCATTATAGGCATAGGATCTACACCTGAATCAGCTATTCTTCCTGCAAAAATTGATATAATATTTTGTGTATCTTTCGAAAAATTATCTACAACTTTTTTTACTTGATCTATTGTAAATACAGCAGTTACATTTATATTAACATTTTTATCAGATAATTTTTTTATAAGCTCTGATGTGTATTCTCCTTTAGAATTTGTAATAGGTATTTTTACACATACATTTTTTCCCCAACTTGATATTTCTAGAGCTTCTTTTTCCATATCTTCTATATTGTCAGAAAATATTTCAAAAGATATTGATTTATCTTTTATAAAAGATAAAAGAGTTTGAGAAAATTCTTTATAACTTTTTACTCCGTCTCTTTTCATTATAGATGGATTTGAAGTAAAGCCTTTTATAAAAGGACTTTCATATTGTTTTTTCATTGTATTTATATCTGCTCCATCAGCAAATATTTTTATTTGGCTAGCTAATTCTTCAAATTTCATTTAATACTCCTTAAAATTAATTGTTGTTAATAACATTTCCTTTAGTTTTTATGAAATTAGGTATTATTAAAATTATAGCCAATACAGCAGCTATAACATATACCCCTATTTCACCAGCACTACTTCCTATTTTACCTATTATTATACCTAATAAAGCAAAATCGGCATCTCCAAAAGTTGTGTTTGCAAATCCTAAATTTCCTAATACAGGTAGTAATAAAGCAGGTAAGAAAGATATTATAAGTCCATTTATAAAAGAACCTATTATACATCCTCTAATTCCGCCTTTTTTACTTCCATATACACCAGCTGTACCGCCGCAGAAGAAATGAGGTACTAAACCTGGAATAATTAAAACCCAGCCTATAGCTCCCATTATGAATAATGATATAACACCTGCTATAAAACTGCTTATAAATCCTATAACTACTGCATTTTGAGCAAATGTAAAGAATACAGCACAGTCTACAGCTGGTACAGAATCTTTAATTATTTTTTCAGATATTCCTTGGAAAGCAGGAACCAAATCTCTAACAATCATTCTAACTCCGCTATATACTATATTTACACCTATTGCAAATTGTAAAGCTGACATTATTGCAAATACTATAGGATTCATTCCATTTGATAATGTACTTGAAAATTCCATTCCAGCAGCAATAGTAGGAACCAAATAAAATATTAACATTATTATAGCAGTTGATATTGTAGTGTCTCTCAAGAATCCCAAATATTCTGGTATTTTTATATCTTCTGTACTATTGTTTTTATTTCCAATTTTATCAGCTATAAATCCTGATATATAATATCCGATACTGCCAAAGTGTCCCATTGCTATTTCTCCGTTATCGGTTACTTCATTTGTTATTTTTTGACCTATAGCAGGAGATAAAGCACTCCAAGCGCCTAAAAAGAATCCGCCTAATAATACTAATGGTGTTCCTTTAAATCCTATAGCACTTAAAACAGCAGAGAATAAACATGCCATAAAAAAGCTGTGGTGTCCTGTTAAGAATATGTATTTGTATTTAGTTATTCTTGCTATTATTATATTAAATACATATCCTAAAACTAATATTAACATAGTAGACATACCTAATGACTGTTGTGCTACAGCTACAACGGCTTCATTATTTGGAACAACACCTTTTATCTTAAATCCGGCTTCTATTAATTTACTTAGAGGATCTAAATTTGTAACGATTATTGCTGATCCTGCACTCATCATTATATATCCTAATATAGGTCCTAATGTACCTTGCATTATTAAGTGACCTGGTTTTTTTAAAGCCACTAATCCTATAAATGAAATAAGCCCCAATATTAACGCTGGTTGTATAATAATATCTTTTATGATACTTAAAATATTTTCTAACATGATTTTATCCTTTATTATTTATTTAATTAATTATTGTTACCGATAAACTATCAAAATATTATAAATAAAGCTATTATTTTCTTAAATTATTTATAGCTTCTAGTAGATTTGTTTCTTTTAAGTCGCTTTTTTTATGATAGTTTTTTACAGTGATAATTTGTGATTTATCAACATTTAACTGAGAAGTAAATTCTTCAACAGAAACATATAAATCAGCATTTGTTTGTTTTGCACTGCTGAAATCTTTTGCTTCAACATTTACATTTTCAATTCCTGATTCTTCACAAAGTTTTTTAATATTTTGTGCAAGCATTAAACTGCTGCCTAAACCATTACCACAAATAGTTATGATATTGATTTCTTTGACTTGGGGTTTATTATTGTCAGACTTTTTACCAAAAATACCCATAATATTTTCTCCTAAAGTGAATTTTTAAAAAAAATTATATTTTATAATAAAATAAAGTCAATATATTATTTAATATATTAAAATTCTTTAATTTTTTCTTTGTTTAAAGTCTTTATCAATGCTTTTGCTATTTCTACAGAATCAATTATATCATCATAGGAACAATAGCAGTAATGACTATGTGCATATCTTGTTGCAACACCCAATACCACGCTTGGAGAACCTAAATTAGTTTTATGATAAACAGCTCCATTAGTAGAACCTTTTTCACGAACTATAACCTGATGAGCCAAATTATTTTTTTTAGCTATTTCTATTGTGTATTTATTTAATCTAGGATTTGTTATCATACCGCCGTCAATTACTCTAAGCTGAGAACCTCTTCCTATAGCACCATGAGCTCTATCTCCATAGTAGAAAGTATCATCTGCAGGGGAGCCTTCAAAAACTATAACTAAATCAGGCTTTACTTTATTAGCAGCAACGGCAGCACCTCTAGTACCAACTTCTTCCTGAGCTGTCATCATTCCTACTAAGTTAACATCTAATTTTTCATCTTTTAAAGCTTTTAAAGTTTCTATTACACATAAAGCACCAACTCTGTTATCTATAGCTTTTGCACATATACTTTTAGTTCTGTCATCATATCTAAAATCAACATCAGGTACAATAGGATCTCCTATTTGTATGCCGAATACTTCTTCAGTTTCTTTTTTGCTTCTAGTGCCTACATCAATATACATATCTTGTAGGGTAGGAAGACGTCTTTTATCTTCATCTGTCATGAAATGAGGAGGTTTTGAGCCTATTACTCCTTTAACATATTCACCTGAAGAAGATTTTATTACAACAGAATTTGAAACTATATTTGGTATATGCCATCCTCCCAAAGGTATAAAAGATATTGTACCATTATCATTTATATGTTCTGCCATAAATCCTATTTCATCTATATGACAATCTAATGCTACTATAGGTTTAGAACTATCTATTTTTTGAAGCCCTAAATATAAATTATTGATTGAATCTCTTTCATTGTCTATAAATGAAGTATTCTTTTTTATAATTTCTATAACATCATCTTCAAAACCTGAAGGTCCGAATGCATTAGTTAAATCTTTCATTAAATTTAAAACATCATTCATAAAAAGTCCTTATATAAAATTAAATTTTAATTGCAAATATAATAAATCATTTGAATAAAATATCAATTATTAAAGTATAAATATTAATTCTTTGGAGTTTTTTTATTAATAGTAATACATTTTAAATCACATTAAATATATGTTTTATATGCTTATCATTATAATATTATAAATTAATTTTTTTATTGAATGTAATTATAATGTAAAAATATTTATAATTACACTACATTTTCTACAAATATTTAAAAAAATTGTAAATTTTCTTAAAAAGTGGACTATATATACGCATTTTTTATAAAAAACGCTTGTATTTATATTGGTATTTGTTATATTATAGATATAAGTAAAAACAAATAAAAACGCTTATAACTAGAAATAAAAACAATTATTAAAATGATAAAGGAGTATATAAATATGACTAACAATAACAAATACGATATAGTAATAATAGGTTCAGGATTAGGAGGATTAACTTCAGGAGCTTATTTAGCAAAAAAAGGAAAGAAAGTTTTAGTTTTAGAAAGCCACAATATAGTTGGAGGATGTGCTACAGTATATAAAAGAAAAAATGTTAAGTTTGAAGTAGGTCTTCATGAAATGGATATGGCTAAAAAGAGCAGAGACGGAAAATATCCTATATTAAAACAATTAGGTATTTATGACAGAGTTGATTTTGTTAAATTACCTCAAACTTGGAGAATAAAAACAGAGTCTACAGATTTAGTTATACCTGAAGGCTATCAGAATGTTATGAATACATTAGAAAAAGAATTCCCAGAGGAGAAAGGCGGTATAAGAAAATATTTCGGAGGACTTTCAAGAATTATGTACATGATAAGAAGACTTCCTTATGACTTGAAGTTTTTTGATTTCCTATTTTATCCTATAACAACATTCCCAATGAATTTATACCATTTATTTACACAAAAGAAACTTGGAAATGTTTTGGATTCAATCATAAAAAGTGATAAGTTAAAAAGGATATTAAATATTAATATAACTTACTATCATGATAATCCTTATGAATTTACTTGGTATTATCATGCTTGTGCTCAAGGCGGATACTATAATCAAGCTTGTTTTATCAAAGGCGGAAGTCAAAACTTATCAAATGCTTTAGCTGATATAATAAGAGAAAACGGCGGAGAGGTGAGAGTTTCTTCAGAAGTTAAGAAAATAAATGTAAAAGGAAATATTGCTGAAGGTGTTACTTACTTTGACAAAAGAGCAAAAGAGGAAGTTACAGTGAATGCTGATTATGTAATAGCTAATGCTGCACCTAAAGTTGTATATGATGAGCTTCTTCCAAAAGGATATGAGGATAAGAGAATAAATAAACTTAAAAACTCTGTATCATTATACACAGTTTACATAATATTTAAGAAGAAATTTACAGAGCTTTATCCTAACAATGCATACTCTACTTTTATAAGTACAGAAAAAATGTTGAATACTCCATTTAAAGAAGATGCTAAAGGACAAAGAAACATACCGGTAGAAGATAGAAACTTCGTATTTGTTGATTATTCTACAATAGACAGCGGACTTGTAGAAGAAGGCGATAAACGTTCATTTGCTGTATTGACAGGGCCTTCATATTTAGATGAGTGGAAAGATTTAAGCGATGAAGATTATAAAGCTAAAAAGAAGGAATTAGCAGAAAAATTGATAGACAGAGCAGAACAGCATTATCCAGGATTCAGAGATAATATTGAGTATTATGAAGTTGCTACACCAAAAACAATAAAGAGATATATTAAAACTCCAGAGGGTACAGCTTATGGATTCGTTCAAGATGGTTATTTGAAAAAGAGCCGTTCTGTGAGAGTATCTCCTACAGTTAAGAATTTACATTTTGCTAGTGCTTGGGGATTTCCCGGCGGAGGATTTACAGGTGCTATAATGAGCGGGTATTTAGCAGCAAGAAATATATTGTTCCCTATAAAACCTTATATAGTATTGAGAATACTTCTTTGTGCTGCTTTCGGAACTGCTGTGGGCACTGCTCATCATTGGATTCCTGCTTTGATGAACTTGTTTAAGTAATAAATGAATCTTCACAGTCTTATTTAATATTGATTATGGTAAGACTGTGAATTTTGAAAACATATTATAAAAAATGAAAACATATAAACATAGAAAGGAGAAATATAAATGAAAAATAAAATCATAACAATACTAATTTTTACAATGATATCAAGCATAATGGCTTTCGCACAAAATGCTGATGATATAGTTGGATTATGGTACAGTCAGGCTGATGCTAAAAATAGAGTTTCTGTAGTTCAAATTTATAAAGAGAATAATAAATACTATGCCTATTCATTTGCCTATCAGAATTCTACTGATACTGTGAATGATGTTAATAATCCTAAAGCAGAATTAAGAAACTTGCCTTTAAAAGGACTTGTATATTTATATGATTTAGAGTTTTCAAAAGGCGAATGGAAAGGCGGTAAAATATATAATCCAGAGCAGGGCAAAACATATAATGCCAAAGCAAGCCTTTCAGATAATAAACAAGAGTTAAAAATAAAAGCTACTATAGACGGAGCCGGACTTTTTGGTAAAACTCTTACTTGGAAGAAAGTGCCTAGCAATGAAGTTTCTAAATATACACCATTAAATAAAAGTGAATTAAGAAAACTTAATTAAAAGACTCAATTAAAAATATATTAAGTCAGTGTATAGTAACTACTGTACACTGACAGAAAGAATGCAGAAGGAATATAGAAGAAATTATAAAGTTTACTGAATAAAAAATAGGAGAATATTATGAAAAAAATATTAGCAATAATACTCATTACAATTATAAATATACCGTTATTAGCACAAGAAGATGTAAAGCCTATTTAACTGACAAGTCTGATGAAGGTTGGTATTTTTCAAACCACTTCTTAGGAAGATGGAATCATTTTGGGGGCTTTATACCAAGGACAATTATTCTATAAAAAAGCTTTATTTAGGGAGATGAATAATTTTTTCTTTGCTGATTCTTATGTACTTGCTGGAATAGAACAGGAATTAAGCAGTTTTTCAAGAACTTCAGCTTATGTTGAATTTCAGCCTTTAATAGCATTGAAAATGTTATTTAAGTTCACTTATGAGGCAGGACTTGCTGATCCTGGAAGACCTGTTTTAGTTGATGGTAATACCAAAGAATTCAATCATGCACTTCCTCCATTTACTGGACTTAATCCTATGAATAAAAAACCGCAGTATGTGGGAGGCAATACAATATATGTTCAGTTTGCTCCTACACTTACAATGGGAGGACCTGCAGGACCGGGTTTGATAGCTTTAATATATACTCCTTATATAAATTATGTTAGAGCCTTTGGTGTAGACAAAAATGAATATGTTTATTTAGCAAGAGAATCCATAGTTGTAAAAGCTGAAGATGTATATTTCAATCATGATATAAAATTGGGATACAGCATGAAAGAATGGGGTATGGCTTTTGCTATCAATACAACAATAGAACATATGCTTTCTTCTGTTAAGGATTTATACAGAGTAGGCTTATTTGCTGCTTACTCTTATAAAAAGGCTTTAAATAGTGTGCCTAGTCTTTTCCATTCGTAAGTACTAAGATAGGTACTTGGCTCATTGAAAAGCATGCACAATATAAATTTGTTATACAGTTAGATGCTGGTATAGAGTGGAAATTTCATTAATACATACATTTAATTACTGAATATTATAAAACTTGCAAAGATTCACATTTCTTTGTAAGTTTTATAAAATAATTGTTATAAATATTTTACTAAAAGTTAAAACTTATGTTTTATAATACAAATAGTATTTGATAAATTAAGGTAAATCATGAAGGAAAAATTTTTGTTTGTTTCAGCATTACTAATGCTTTCAGTATTAGCTTTAAATGCTCAAAACGTTAAAGCTAATGATGTAGTTGGATTATGGTATGCTGAAAAAGATTCTCTTGGAAGAATACCTGTAGTAGAAATTTATGAAGAAAATGGAAGATATTACGGATATTCTTTTGCTTATAAAGAACCATATAATGGACCTGATAGTTTAGATGAAAAAAATCCGGATCCTGAACTTAGAAAACTTCCATTAAAAGGTTTAGTTTATATCATGGGATTAGTTTTCGACAAAAAAGAATGGAATGGCGGAAAAATATATAATCCCTATGACGGAAAAACTTATAACAGCAAAATGTCAATAGATAAAGAAGGCAAACTTGTTTTAAGAGGCTCTATTGATAAAGCAGGACTTCTTGGTAAATCTATGAAATGGACTAGAGTTCCTGATTCTGAAAAATCAAGATTTACACCTCTTAAAAAATCTGAATTAAGAAAATTTAATTAATATTTCATAAATTGTATAAACTATTTTTTATAACAGTATGGGAAGCTTTAATTAGTTTCCCTTTTTTATTTTCTATTTTTTATTTTATCTGTTATTTTATCGCCTATGCTGCTGTATATTATACCTATAAGTATTAATATTCCTCCTAATACTTGAGATAATAATAATTTTTCATTTAGAAGTATAACAGCCTCTAAAGATGAAAAGAAAGGAACAGAATCATATATTATAGCTCCTTTTATAGCACCTATTTTAGCAATAGCTATATTCCAAAATATAAATCCTAATGCTGAAGGAAAAACACCTACATATAAAAGTATTAATCCTGTTTGCATATTTAAAGCATGAGCATTATTAGAAATATATAAATATAGCATTGCGGCCATTAATGGTATAAATCCTATGATAACCATAAGATAAAAGAAAATATGATGAGGCATTTCTTTAGGTTTTATTCTTAGAATTAAAGTATATATTGAAAATATTATAACAGCTATTAGCATATAAAAGTCGCCTATAGCAAATTGCAGTTTCATTAGAACTTCTATGCTTCCTTTAGTGATTAAAATAATAACTCCTATTATTACAGCCAATAATCCTATTTTCTGATATATAGTTAATTTTGTTTTCCATACAACTCTGCTTATTAACGCTATTACTATAGGTGATAAAGTGGCAAGCAAAGACATATTTGTAGCATTACTTGTATGTGCTGCCATATATACAAATGTATTAAACAGAGTAACACTAAGTATTGACAGTATTATAACTTGTATCCATATTCCTTTTATGTACTTAATAGTTTCTAATAGTTTTTTTATACAGAATGGAGTTAATACCAAAAAAGTAACTAACCATCTGTAAAAAGAAATCTCTATTGGTGTTAAGTTTACAAGAAATCTAGCAGCTACAAAATTACCGCTCCATATAATAACTGCTAATATTGCGAATACATAACCTACATTATTATTTGATTTACTATTTTCTGACATAAAAAAATCCGTAAAAATTTAATGCAAATATACTATTATAAATTTTATTTTTTGCAATTATTTTTTATTATTTTGTTATATTTTCATATTTATTTCCAATATAATAAATAATTGAAATTACTGCAGATAATAAAGAAATTACAGTAAGTACAATGTATGCTATATTTATGGAGTACATATCTATTAATTTACCAGTGATTATAGGGAATATAAAAATACCGAAAGAATATGTAGATTGGAAAAATCCCATTGCAGATGATTTCTTATCTGTATCTATTTCTTTTATTGATTCGCTTGTTAATAAAGAGGCTAGTATTCCTGAAGAAAAACCTCCGAAACTTTGAGAGGCTATTATAACATATACATTATCGCTTAATATAACAGTAACACAATATAGAGCCATTATAACAAAAAATATTGGTATATAGTTTTTTATATTGTTTTCATTTTTTATTCTGCTTGGTGCAAAAGCTCCCAATATAGCAAAGAACATACCTGTTATTGACGCCATACCTACGTTTTGATCACTTCCGCCAAGTTCTTTTATTCTATTTAAAGTGAATGATACAATAGCTGCCATCTGTATTCCCTGCATTACTATAGCAAGCACTGAAAATATTATTAATCTTTTATTTTTTATAACAGATAATAATCCTTTTATTGATAATTTTTTACTGCTTTTTCTATCTTGAAGAAAAATACCCAATATAAAAACTAATGCTCCTGAAATGGCACTTACATAAAGAAGAAATTTCATTCCAAATTTATTATAAGAGAAAGCCGCTATTAAAAAAGCTAAAAACATACCCGATACACTTGCCACTAAAGATTTGCTTGTAGCTTTATATTCTTGGCTTTTATCAAAATAAGATGCATATAAAACCATGAATACTGTCCAAATTGAAGCTGATATTCCGCATAAAATTCCACCAATTAAAAATCCTAAACTATTTAAATTAAACAGTCTTATAACAGCTCCAATAAAAGTAAGAAGTCCTGCCAACAATATAAATATTTTACATCTGCCTACATAATCATTAAGAAGTCCGAATGGAAATTTTAAAAACACTTGTGCACCGCCGTAAACACCTATGATAATTCCTATCATAGATGTACTTATATTGATAGATGATAAATAAGGAACTTGATATGGTATATAAACGTATAATGAAAGCCATAAAAGAGTCATTATAATAAACAATAAATTAGACATAAAATTATCCCCAATTTTTTATTAAATAAAAATAAAGCCGTCTAATAAAATTAAACAGCTTTATATTAAATATATTAAATAATAAAAATTATAATTTTTCTATATCTATTTCTGCAACAGAATTAAATATATAATTTGGTCTGTATGGAAACTCTTCCATTAATGCTTTTGTAGTAACTCCTGAAAGTACTAAAGCTGTTTTCATACCGGCACCAAGTCCACCTAATATATCCGTATCCATTCTATCGCCAACCATCAATGTATTTTCACTATGTGCATTAATTTGATTTTTAGCAATGGACATCATAATAGGATTAGGTTTACCTACAATATAAGGTTTTTTACCTGTGGCTGTTTCTATTGCAGCAAGTATAGGGCCTACTGCAGGTATTAATTCACCATTAGGAGCAGGATCTACTATATCCGGATTGCATCCTATGAATTTTGCACCTTTATTAATGAGATGCACTGCCTTTTGAAGCATATCAAAATTAAAAGCATTAGTTTTACCAACTACTACATAATCAGGATTAACATCATTTATACTATATCCCACATTGTATAATTCGCTTACAAGTCCGCCTGTTCCTATTACATAAGCAGTACCGTTTGCAAGCTGTCTTTGTAGGAATATAGCTGTTGCCTGTGCTGCTGTGAAAAAATGTTTTTCATCTAATCCGTTTACACCCAATGACTCTAATTTTCTTTTTAAATCTCTAGGAGTTTGTTCTGCATTATTTGTTAAAAATAGAAAAGGTACATTTTTATACAATAACATTTTTATGAAATCTTCTGCACCTTCTATTAAATTATTGCCTCTGTATATAACTCCGTCCATATCTGATATTATACTAATCATTTATTACCTCTATTATTTATAAAAATTGTTCGCTCAAAGCCTCTGCCAAGTAAACTTGCCAGAGGCTCACAATTTTTATTTAATTATTTATAAAAATTGTTCTTTAGTTTTGTATGCCTTCGGCAAT
>NZ_CALXYQ010000025.1 GCF_944393015.1 uncultured Brachyspira sp. | reverse complement strand
CCTTCCATTCTTTTAGGGCCTAATATTCCGGATTTTGCTGCTATATTATACGAAGCTATTTTTTTATATGTACTGTCAGATTTATTTTTGGCATATATTTCAAGTATATCTTCTTGTTTGTATACTGTTATTAATATATTTAATTCTTCTAATTTGATATTATTATTTTTTAATGTATTTTTTACAATATTATCTTTTTCTTTTATGGCTGTTCTTACTCTATTATATCTTTTCTGATCATCAAGAAAATCTCCGGCAAATAAAAAAGAATTAATCATATTAAAAATAATAATTGCAATGATAATTTTTTTCATAAAACACTCCATATTTTGTAAAATATCGTAATTATAAATATTTCCTTGATTAAAAATATATTTTACTGTATTATTATTGCATTAATATATAGAATTTAAAGGAGGAAGTAATGTTAACTTTCAAAACCATTGATGATAAAGAAATGCAGCACATAATGGATACTAAAGAAGTAAGTGATGATATAAAAAAATCTTCAGAAAATGTTTTAGCTATATTCACTCAGGATTGGTGCGGTGATTGGAAAGGCTTGCAAAGAGAATTAAATGCTAATAAAGATAATGCTGATATTGATATAACTATATTTATTTGCTTATACAATGAAAGTCCTTTATATGAACCTTTTATGAATTTCAAAGAAAATGTATGGAATAATGATTTAATACCTTATTTAAGATATTATAAAAATGGTTCATTTGTTAAAGATACTAATTATTTACCTTTCCAAAGATTAATAAAAGCATTTCAATAAAAATACAATGTTTAAAATTGAAAAGGCGGGGATTGAAAATATTGAAGATCTTTCTATTCTCGCCAAAAATATATACTTAAAATACAATTCCAATTTAGATACGGATGAAGGTATTAATAATGTATTAACTTTTATATCGGCTAATAATATGAGGCTTAGATTTTTTATGCAAGGCTCTTTAATGCTCATTGCTAAAAATGAAAATGATATAATAGTTGGAATGCTTGAAATAACTAATTTTGATCATATTTCTCTTTTCTTCGTAGACGACAAATATTTTAAATTAGGTATAGCCAGCAGTTTATTTGAAGAAGCAAAAAACATTTTAAATTCAGATAAGTATACCGTTAAATCTAGTCATTATGCATATGAATTTTATAAAAAGCTAGGATTTATAGAATTATATAATGATATTCAGGAAGAAAACGGAGTGCATTTTCATTATATGATTTATTAGTAAAATGGGCATATGATATTAAAATCAAATGCCCATTTATTATTATTATTTTATTTTTTCAAATTTGAATTTAATTTTTAATTCTATTTGATTATTCAATCCTGTAGCTCCATTTCCGCAATTATCTTCATTGTCAGGACCGTCCATACCATCAATTATCATAGATATCTCAGCTTCACTATTTTCATTAACAGTTAAACTTGAAGTTTTAGATTTTATTCTATCTCCATATTCATCTGTTATAGAAGCCAATTCAAAAGTATTATTATTTTTATTGTATTTGAGTTCTATCTTTATCTTGTCATTTTCACTATAAGCATAAGGATAATGTACTTCATATAGGAAATCTCCAGATCTTTCATCATATTTTGTTAAATTGACTGCCATTGATATTGTTATATCATCATTCTCTTCATAAAGTAATGAATGTTCTTTTGATTCTATATTTATGCTTCCTACAGAATCAAGTTTTACTTTTAATGCCTGATCTATTTTACTAGGATTTAAAGTAGTAAATGGAGATAAAGAATGAACATCGCTTGAAGAACTATAAAAATCTAACTTCATATCATATCCAAACAATGCATAATCAAGTACTTTTCCCCAAAAACCTACATTACCAGTAATGGCATTTCTACTTGCCGATTTAGTATCTATATTTCTTAATTCCATAGAAGTAAAAGTCAATTTCATCTCTTTTTTATTGTCGGAAGCATTCTTATTGAAATAAGGTGAAGTTCCAGCACCTTGATATGATGCTATAGGTCTGTTCTCATCGTGAATTGAAGGAAAATACCCTGTAGAATTCAGTCTCATTTCATTTTGATATTCAGCATATAAAGTAACCTTTCCATCGGCATGCACTATACCTATAGGATCATATTCATAAAATTTCTTTTTACTTTCAAATAATTCTACTGCCTTAAACTCTACAGGATAAGGAGTACCAACTACAGGAGCATTAGCAGTCTTTGTTATTTTAGCATAAGCAAATACTAATTTTGAATGAGTATCTACAGCTATTAAATAGTTATTTAAATCTACTCCTATACCAGCAACTTTAGCAGATCCCTTTATTCTATAAAATAAAAATCTATTCATTCTATCAGATTGATTATATGAACTATCTATAGTTACCAAAGTTTTTTTTTAAAATTCATATTTATATACAGTCATAGGATTTATAGCAATACCCTGAGCCTTATTTCCATCTCCTGAAGCATCAAAATTATATTCAACTATAGAAGGATCACTATAATACCATGATTTAGAGTTGTCCTTATAAAATTCATATATAGGTACATTACTATCATCAAAAGATACTTTTAAAAACCAATCTTTTATCTCATTTCCATTAAAACCATTATATCCTATATCATTCCAAGGTCCATTTTTAAATGGATCTTCATCTTCAGGTACAGTTTCATCTCCTCCAACATCATCTGGATTACTTTCATTTGTATTTCCGCTAGATACATTTTTTTTATTATAATAGTATCTAGGATTAAAATAATTTCCGCAAGATGTAATAAATAAAGAAAATATAATCATTAATAATATAGTGCTTCTGTTCAACATAATACCTCACAAAAAATATACATAATTTTAAAAATGTCTATATTTATAGTACAGCTTATTAAATTTAAGTAAATAATATTTTCTAATATTTTTTAATACTTATACAACAATAATAAAATATTATAATACATTTCATACAAAAAACATACATTATAAAAAAACTGTCTATTTAAGATATTAATTATTATTTTTAATATAATGTTAATTGTAAAAATATTAATATTATATTATAATTAACATAATAGACTTGTTTCAAAACTACTTGACAAGATTATTCATAAAATTATTTAACTTAAAAAATTATAAATATAATGTTTTATATATTATATAATTTATTATTTTAATGTATAAACTTGCAGTCTTTCGCCGTAGGCGGACTTTGTCTGCTTCTTTGTGTCAACAAAAGAAGTGGGGGTGTGGGGCAAAGCCCCACTTATAAAAATAAAAAACTAAAAAATTTAAACTAATTTATTATTAAATTAGTTTTGGAACAAGTATACTATGTTACTGTAATAGGACTATCAATGGAAAATATACTAGAAGTAGAAAATTTAAAAATGTACTATCATACATCAAAAGGTTTAGTAAAGGCTATTAATGATATAAGCTTTAAAATAAAGAAAGGAGAAACTTTAGGCATTGTAGGTGAATCAGGATGCGGTAAAACTAGTCTTGGAACATCTCTTTTAAGAATGCCTTCCATACCAGGAAAATATGAAGGAGGAAAAATAATACTTGATAATGAAGATATTATTCCTCTTAAAGAAGAATATATAAGAAAAAATATAAGATGGGCTAAAATATCTATGGTTTTTCAAGGCGCAATGAATTCGCTCACTCCTGTATACACTATAGAAAAACAGATGATAGAAACTATAAACAGACATATTGATATGAACAAATCGGATGCGGTAAAACTTATAGAAGAATATTTGGGATATGTAGGGCTTCATGCAGATGTTGCCAAAAGATACCCTCATGAACTTTCCGGCGGTATGAAGCAGAGAGTTGTTATAGCTACTGCCCTATTTTTGAAACCTAAACTTATTATACTTGATGAGCCTACTACAGCATTAGATGTTATAGTACAGGCTCAGATTATAAACTTATTAAAAAAGTTAAAGAAGGATTTTGATTTATCATTTATCTTTATAACCCATGATTTGGCATTGGAAGCTGAAATTTCAGATAGAGTATGCGTTATGTATGGCGGTAAAATCTTAGAGCTTGCAAGCAATGAAGATATATATAAAAATGCTAAGCATCCATACACAAAAAGACTTTTAGCAGCTACTCCTAGATTAAATAAAGCTGTAAACAAATTAGAGTTTATAGAAGGTACTCCTCCGGATTTGCTTAACCCTCCTATAGGCTGTATGTTCTATGACAGATGCAAAGAAAGAATAGATAAATGCAAAAATGAAGAACCTATGTTAAAAGATATAGGAAACGGTCATTTATGTGCTTGTCATTTGATTAATAACTAAATTTAATTAATAATAAAAAGAAGAAAAATTATGAATGATATAATATTAAAACTTGAAAATGTAAAAAAATATTTTTATCCAAGTACCAATATAATAGAAAGTTTAATAAAAAAATCTAAAGAAATAAAAGCAGTTGATGATATAAGTATAGAAGTAAAAAGAGGTGAAATACTTGCCATAATAGGAGAATCTGGAAGCGGTAAAACCACTATAGGCAAACTTGTGATGAAATTAATAGAGCCTACTTCAGGAAATATTATATTTGAAAATGAAAACATTAATAATTTTAATAAAGAAGAAACTGCTAAATATAGAAGAAAAGTTCAGATGATATTTCAGGACCCTTATGCTTCTATGAATCCAAGATTTAAAATAAAAGATGTATTAAAAGAACCTTTATACATTCATAATATTGAGGGAGATGAAAAAATTTATGATGAAATGGTTATAAAGGCTTTGAAAGATGTAAAAATTAATCCTCCGGAAGAGTTTATGGAAAGATATCCGCATATGCTTTCAGGAGGACAACGTCAGAGAATAGCAACAGCCAGGGCTTTAATACTTAATCCTAAATTGGTTGTTGCTGATGAGCCTGTTTCTATGATAGATTTGTCTACAAGAGCAGAAATTCTTTATATGATGAAAGAACTTCAAACAGAAAAGAATTTAAGCTATATATACATCACACATGATTTATCAACAGCTAGATATTTTGCAGACAGAATAGCAGTTATGTATTTAGGCAATATAGTAGAGATTGGCGATGCTGATGAAATAATAGATAATCCTAAACACCCATATACAAAGGCTTTGATTGCTGCTGTACCTGATGCTTCTTCAGGAAGAGTCAATATAATAAAAGAACTCCCTATCAAAGGAGAAATACCTAATGCATCAGATATTCCTTCAGGATGCAGATTCCATACAAGATGCATATATGCAAAAGAGGAATGTAAAAATAATACTCCAAATGCTAAAAAGATTTCAGAAAATCATTTAGTTTCATGTCTATTTGCTGAATAAATAATATTGAAATTACAAAACAATTTCAGTATAATAAAAATAATTAATCATAAACAGGAATAAATTATTATGAAAGAATATAATGATCAGGAAAAAAAATTAGCTGAATATATAGAAAAATATCTGCCGTTCAGAGCAAAACATATATTTTCTACAAGAGAGCTTTCTGTTCAAATAGCAGAAAAATATAATGTTGATACAAATAAGGCATCTGTTGCTGCATTATGTCATGATTTGGGAAAGAGATATAAAGATGACGAAATGCGTAAAATAATACTTGAAAATGATAATAAAGAATATCCTAATTATATAACAGGTGCTTTACTTCATGCTAGAGTAAGTTCTATAATCACAGAAAAAGAATTCTCTATAAGAGACAGAGAAATTTTAGATGCAATAGAAAGTCATACAGTAGGACATGGAAATATGACTATGCTTGAAAAGATAATATATGCAGCTGATTATCTTGAGCCTACAAGAAATATACCTGCTGCTGATAAAATAAGAGAGAAAATTTTTACAGATTTTGATAATGCATTTCTAGAAGTGGTATTAGAATCTATAAATTTTGTTTTGAGTAAAAAGCAGTACTTGTCAGATAAAACAATAGAACTTTATAATTCATTAGTTATTGGATAATTTTTATGAATAATGATAATCTAAAAAAAGCATATATAATATTTGTAACCGACAGCAGACAATACAGAAACAGCAAAATAAATATAGATAATATACTTAATGAACTTGCAATGCTATGCGATACAGCAGGTTATGAGGTTGTAAATAAATATTCATTTATACAGCCCAAAATAACAGCTGGAACTTATATAGGAACTGGTAAATTAGAAAGTTTAAAAGAAAGTGCGGACATTGATAATGTAGAATATTTTGTATTTGATAATGAGCTTAGCGGTTCTCAAGTAAATGCTATAGAAGAAGGTTCTAATATAACAGCTCTAACAAGAACAGAAATAATATTAGAAATATTTGCTTTAAGAGCCAAAACTATGACTGCAAAAATGCAGGTGGAATTAGCTTTTTTAGAATTTGAATATCCAAGATTAAAAGGTAAAAGAACAAATCTAAGCCAAATAAAAGGCGGTATAGGATTAAGAGGCGGAGCTGGAGAAAAACAGCTTGAATATGATAGAAGAAGAGCAAGAGAGCGTATACATAAATTAAAATCTCAATTAAGCAAGGTAGAAAAATCAGCAAGTACAGGAAGAAAAGGAAGAGAAAATACTTTTAGAATAGCAATAGTTGGATATACCAATGCTGGAAAAAGTACATTATTTAATCTGCTTTGCAAAGAGTCCGTTTATGTAGAAGATAAATTATTCGCTACATTAGACACTCATACAAGAAAACTATATTTAACAGATGATACTCCTGTGGAAGTTATAATAAGTGATACTGTAGGATTCATAGACAGACTTCCTCATACTTTAGTAGCTTCATTTAAATCTACATTATCTGAAGTTGTTGAAGCTGATTTACTTTTACATTTATCAGATGCAAGCGATGAAAATATAGAAGAAAAACTTTTGCATGTAGAAAGCATAATAAAAGAAATAGATGCCTCTCATATAAAGAGAATAGTTATATTTAATAAATCTGACTGCATAGATGAAGTACAAAAAAATAAAATACTAACCTCTTATGATGATGCAGTATTTATAAGCGCCAAAAATAATACTAATATAGATATTTTGAGAAATAAAATATTAGATATTATATTGGAATTAAATATTAATAATAATCAAAAGATTTAGTTAACTGAGCAAATATAACTACCCAAAAATCCTCACCATTAATAGCATAATGTGCTACACCTATATGAGTAAATTTATCGCTTAGAATATTAACTTTATATTTACTGGAATTCATCCAATAACTAGCAACAGTTTCTGCATTTTTAAACCTATAAGCTATATTCTCATCAGATGAATAAGCAATTATCCTATTTTGATAAAATAATTCATCATATTTTGTATTATTAGGTCTAATATGCGAGAAACTAACAGCAAGTTCTTTTGCTCTAATATCCGCTACTTCATTCAATCTATCATCAATCTCAAATGAATATAAATTATTATTCTCTCTTATCTCGTTGAACATATTCAACATAGAAGTAATATCATTATTATAATCTTGAGCAGACAAAAAACTAAAGCTGCATGCAATTACAATAATTATTTTTATTAAAATATTAATCATATATTTCCACTTTACTATTAAAAAATTTTATTTACATAAAATGCTATTTTTATATGAATAAATATAATATTTTTTCATTATTTTTCAAGTCTAACAAGTAAATTATTTTTATTAATTTCGGAAATATTTGAATGTTTTATATTATAAATTATTCTTTGTTTTATCCTAGAAATAATGCTTATCTCATCATTAGAATACGATAAAATATCCAAAATACTATTTGTAATATCCACAAGATATTCATTAGATTTTCTTGAACATAATCTGCTGTAAGTCTGAAGTATATATTCTCCAAAATATTTTATGAGCCTCATATCATTGGCAAGTATAGCAGCATTAATATGATAAGAATAAATTTTCAATGCATTAATATTATCTTCTTTAATGTATCTATCTAAAAATATAGAAAACATTTTTATATACTCTAAACTTTTATCTTTAAGTTTATTGCATATCTCATCTTTATTAATTATATGAACAGAATATTTTAAATTTAATACTATAATATCATCTTCATCATAATCAAATATTAGATTATCCTTAGAACAATCTAAAGGATTATCCATTTTCAATCTGATATTATCTATATATCTTAATTTTTTATTAGCATTGCTGCAGCTTATTTTTGAAGTATCAACAACAAATAGATATTCTATATTTTTGGTTTTATTAACTATAGATCTTTTAGCGCCTCTATATTTAGTATATTCAGAAGTAACAATATCTAATTTACCTCTGCTTTCAAGTATTGAAATTAAATCATCATATTCAATTATTCCATCTGTAGAATAACTCATAACTATATGCTTAGAATCTATATTATCCAATAAATTTATTAAAGTATCCTTAGCTGTTTTTTTATAACAGTACATTGATTTAGTTTTAACCCAATCTTTTCTGATACCGCCTTTGTCTGTTTTTTTACCATTTACATATATATTCTTATTAATTGCAGGCTTATCCCATAAGGCTATAGTATTAAGTAAATGATAATTGCTTCCGTATTGATGCTGATTATATGGCGGATCCAAATATACCAAATCAAAATGCTTATTTCTATTTTTTAAAGCAAACTCATTAGCATCAAGCATACTAACATGACATTGCTTGCCATTATATAAAGGTATCGGCTTTAATGATATAGGAGCCATTATTCTATGCAATGCATCCTTGTTTCTTCCGCCAAAACCTGCATGAAAAGCTTTGAAAACTCCGGAAGTATTTGTATGTGTAGCAGATTCATATATAATTGAAGCTATAAGATAATAATATTCTTTTTCATTTATTGCATTATTTTTATAAAGCATTTCTATGTTATGTCTTATAATATCTATTCTCTTTGCATTGTAATGAGTGTAAAAAAGTCTTTCATTTATTAAGTCTGGATTTTCATCATTTGAAGGAGCATAATATTTTGATATATATCTGTCATCATCATCTATATATTCAATATTATTAATCATATTTATTGTATTCTCTGCCCCGCCGGTATGAATAAACATATTAGATAAATCTTCTTCATTAATACATAGATGAGCATAGTTTAAAATATAAGAATAATATTCCCAATCATTAGAATAAACTTCTAAATCCATAGTTTTCAAAAGTCTTGAAACGCTTCCGCTTCCTGCAAACAGATCAAGAGCAGTATTTACATTGCCGTCTTCTTCTAAGATTCTAGAAATGGTGTTTTCTATAAATGAAAGAAGTCTTCTTTTATTTCCAATATATGCTATTAAATTTTCTTTTAAATATTTATCTTTTATATTCGCTTCAGTATTAGTTATCATAATCTTATTATCATAATATAGTTTACATAATAATATTAACATAATACAAATAAAATATCAATATTCTATTATTTAGAAATTAGCATAAACATATATTAATTAGATAAATATTCATAAAGGATATAGCTAAGAAAATCATTTATAGAGCTTACATATATTTCTATATTTAAAAAATGATTAGTAAATTTTTATTTCTGTAAGTAAGTTAAATGGCAATACCATAGAATCTTTCATATATTATAGTCAATTAATAAAATAGTCACCTACTTTTCCCAATTATAAATTATAATCTAAATACTTTCCTATCTCAATTCAATAATTTTACTATATTAATATAATTCTGATATTAAAAATTTTTAGATTTTAATATTTTCAATTTAAATATTTATCAAGTTATATTTTTAATAACATTAAAAAAGCGATGCATATTATACATCGCTTATAAATTAAATAAATAAAAGAATTATTTATTCATTAAAAACATTATCAAGCATATACTTTATCTGTACATAATTATTAATATTTATATTATTAGTAATAGTCTTAGTATATATAAATATGTTTTGCTGTGTTTTATACCATTTGGAAACTTCTCCATTAGTATATGCTTTTTTTACATCATCTCCAGAAAGCCATAGTCCTGTTTCTCTTTCTAAATCTACCTCTTCAACTGTTTTACCATTCATATCTGCAACCAATTCTACAGCTTCGCTCATATTAAGCTGTCTATAATCCATAGCCTTAAGAATAGCTCTTGAAAATCTATTAACTATATCAGCATTATTATTTTGAAAAGAAGGAGTAACTATCCAACTGCTAGGAAAAGATCCAACATCAGAATAATCAACTGTTGTAGCAATAGATTTCACTTTATCTCCAAGACTATTTAATATCTCAAAACTGTATGGGGCCTGTACAGAAGCCGCATCAATAGTATTGCTAATCATAGATGATACTATTGTGTTTCCATTCATATTTATAATATCTAGTTCATTTGTTTTAATTCCCAATGACTGTAGAGCTAAATATAGTAGAATTTCAGAAGAAGTTCCTATTTGAGTACCAACCTTTTTACCCCTTAAATCTTTTACAGATTCTATATTAGCTGCATTTCTTACTATAATTTGTTCAGCTCTGCTTAAAGCATTAGGGAACAATACATTAACTTTACCTTCAATAGCAAGAGAATGTGCTCCATGTCCTATATAAGCAAATTCTAAATTTTTTAATAGCATCTCCTCTACTTCAGAAGGACCATCTAAAAACTTTATTAATGTAACATCTAAATGTTCTTCATCAAAAAAGCCTTTTTCCTTTGCTATAGCAACAGCAGATGTTCCAGAAAAATCAGGCATATATCCAACTCTTATCTGATATTTCCTTGCTGGTAAAACATTTACTGTTTTTACTGCTTTTTCTGTTTTTTTTTCGCATGATACAAACAGTATCATAATAAATGATAATAGTAAAATATTTTTTTTGCTCATATTAGCCTCCTAACTCTAATTGATAAATATTATTTAATTATATTCTTTACTAATTATAATTTTTTTCAATATGAAAATATCTATTTTAGTTATATTATCTAATTTATTTGTATATAATTAATATTCTCAACTATTCATAATTTGAGAATACCTTTTGCCGAGCTTAATACCATTAGCAGCTGTTATATAGTATAGTATTTTTTATATATATTAAGCAACATATATAGCTATTTATTTTTAATAATTATAGGATAAATATAATAATTATTATAATTTTTTATACAAAGTTAACATACTTCATAAATTTATAATTCAAACTTTCGATAATAATTGAAAAGATAGATTTTTATGGGGTTTTTATCATGAATATGCAAAATGATTATGTCTTTAATGATGAGAAAATATATGTTTTGTTGGAAGAATTTAGCGATTATTTACAAACTTTAAATTTTGCTGCTCATACTATTAATAGTTATAATAAAGATTTAAAAGAATATTTTCAATTCTTACATAATAAAAATATACCATTAGATGAAGCTAATCATTATACAGTAAGAGATTATTTAACTTTTTTAAAAGAAAAGTCATTGACAAACTCTACTATGTCAAGGCATTTATCATCAATAAAAAAATTCTATAAATATTTAATAAGAAACGGTTATTCAGATAAAAATAGAATAGTAGATATGAAAAGTCCGAAAAGGGAGGAACATATAGCTAAATTTTTATCTATAGAAGATATAGACAGTATATTAGCTATAGATGATGAAGGAGATTTTACACTCATCAGAGATAAAATGATGGCGCTGTTTATGTATGCGATAGGACTTAGAGTATCAGAACTTGCTTCTTTAAGACTTAGTATGATAAAAAAAGGTTCTGAAACATTAAGAATATGCGGTAAAGGTTCTAAAGTGAGAGATATACCAATATTACCTATCATATACGAAAACTGGGACATCTACATGGAAAAAAGGAGAATCATTCAAAAAGAATATTCTGAAAACAATGACTATTTATTTATAAATAGATTTGGAAAGCCAATAAGCGATAGAAGCATAAGAACATCTATGAAACGCTTAATAAGAAATGCTAATATATCTATAGATTTTTCTCCACATACATTAAGACATACATTCGCTACACATTTGCTTAATAATGATGCAGAAATTAGAGGCGTTCAGGAATTATTAGGACATGAAACTATAGCTACAACCCAAAGATATACTCATGTTACAAATTCAAGACTATTTGAAGTATATAATAAATTTCACCCTCATTCTAATAATTAAAATTTTTTTATTGCAAATAAAATTTTAGGCATATTAATTAATTTAAAATCAATTAATACGCCTAAAAATATTTAACAATTTTTTATTATCAATAAAAATTATTTGTTATTTTTTTTACTTCTTTTTATACTTCTAAGATGCAAGTACACTGTATGATGTGAAATATTCAAATAATTTGCCACTAATTGAACAGATTCTTTAAACTCAAATATACCTTGAGCATATAATTTTTTTATTATTGTTTTATTATAAACAGAAGGTCCTACTTCATCTTTATCTACAGTACCTATAACTTTTTTAAGAGCATCTATGATAATATCTTCTGATTTACTATTTTTACTTTCTTTTACATCAGAATTAATATTATCAGGTATAAATACTTTTAATGTATTAACCAAAGAAATATGAAACTTCCAACTTATAACCATCATAGCTATAGGAATACCGTTAGAATTTTCTATAACTGTATAATTTATTTTATGACATTCTCCAGTAACAGTTTCAATAAAATTATTTTTAAAAAATTTATTATTATTTTTATCTAACATCTCATTTAATATGCTTCTGTCTTTATCGGAAATAGCATCACCAATACTTTTATTATGCATATATTCATTAACTATAAAAACTATAGGACAATCCTCATTTTCAAAAGAATATACCACTATTTCTACATTATCCCCAAGATACTTTCCTAAGGATATAGAAATATTTTTATAACTATTTAATATACTAAAATCTTCTTGGGTGTATATATAATTATACATTGCTTCTCCAACTTTTATTATCGATACTTTTATAATATAATAATTTTTTTATATTTTCCAAATTTTTTTAACTAAAATATTTGTTTTATTATTTTATAAATATATAATTATAACAATAATAACTAATATAGGTAATTAAATGGAAATTAATTTAGATAACTATGTAACAATACCATTAGAAAAAATAAAAGATTATAAAGAAGTAATACTAAAAGATAAAATAGAAATTATTTCTAAAAATGAAAATGGTGTAGTTAATGTTGTACCATACAATAAAATAGATTATTTATTCAATAATAATTTACAAGAAAATCCATTATTTGCTGGGGCTAAATATTATATATATAAATCTTATTTGGATATGATAGAATTTTTTATTAATCCTAATGAATTAAATAGTAAGGATTATTTCTATTCTATTTTCACAAACAGCAAAGATCCTATAGAAAAGACTCAAAAAGCACAGGAAGCTATACTTGAAAATATATTATCTATGAATGAATATAAAAGAGTTGAAAATATAAAAAATTTAATCATAGAATTAGAAATAGAAGAAAACAGAGATAAATTCACTTGTAAAGCTGCAAGTTTATTAGGAGAAATATTAGTAAGACTTGGGCTTATGATAAGAATAAATGTAATAGGCAATATATCTGAAAATAATGAAAATTATAAAACTATATATGAAAGCACAAAATATAATACAAATTATGAAGAATTAATGAAAAGTATTGCTGAAAGTACTTTTGTATTACTCAATAAAAATTATGAAAATCCGGATATGTTCAGTGATGTAATAGGATTTACAGGCTGCAATATAATAGATCATAGCAATAGACTATTTATTAATACTATAGAATTTATGATATTCTATAATAAAAATATAAGTATGGGTATGCTTTCAAAAATAAGAGCTAAATGGAAAAATGATTATATGCCTTATTATATAAAAGTATCAAAGAAAAATAAATTTATAAAAGATATATCCAAATTAGATAATATATTCAAATTGGGAATAAGACAATTTGATTATAGTGAAATTGTAAATATGTCTATCGCTGCATTTTTGCATGATATTACATTAACAGAAATAATTAATTATTTACCTAGAGAAAATGTTAATATAAATAATGAATTATATTCGCATGCTATTAAGTCATACAATTATACAAAATATTCGATATCTAATAATCAGGATATAAATTTAGCTATCGGAGTTCATCATGAATATTATGGATACGGACATGGTCTTGCTATGACAATATGCGAAGCTATGAAAGCTAAAAGACCAAATTTTGAATATCCATATTTAATAAGTTTTGATTCTAAAGATATATTTAATTTCACATCTTTTATTTATTATCCTGTGAAAATTATAGAAATATTAGATTTATATGATTTTCTAAAATACAAACATGATATTTGTATAAGTGAAATTAATACAGATTCAGAAATAACAGATTATATGTATGATAATTTTTTGAAAGATGAAGTGAAAATAGATTATATAATATTCTCAATTTTCAAAAACTATTTATTAGAGCTAAAAAATTTTTAATTAATAAACACTAAATTACAAAAGGGATAACTATGCGTTTTTTAACAATTTTATTTATTATTTTATTCGGTATTTCCTGCTCGAATGATACTGACAAAACAAAAACTACTACATCAGAAAGTGTATTAGATTATGTTCAAGTGGATTCGCCAAATTCATTTGCACCTTTAGGAATAGGCATAACAGTTGCACCTCCGGAACATGGACAAAATGGAAAATATTTTATAGTTAATAAAAATATAGCAGAATCTACATTTGATTACATGAATAATGCCTATATATACAGAGCATCAAAAGATAAAGAAGCGTTATTATCTCTTTACGGAGATTATCAAAACGATACAAATAAAAATTTCACAGAAAATGAATATAAAATAGATGTGGAATATAATACAACTTCTCTTAATGAAAAATTTACATTATGGAAAGTAGATGATATATATTATACTTTATCTACAAAAATAGAAGATGATAAAGATTTAACTAATTTATCTGTACTTTATGTAAATTCAATATATTGGCATAAAAAATAATTAAATAATATAAAAAATAAAAGGGCTTATATTTTAAGCCCTTTTTTATTCAAATAATTTCAGCTAAGTAATACAATATTAATCCTTGGATTAAAAGCATAATGCTGTTCTATCTTTTTTCTAGTATCCTCTATCAAATTAATAACATCTTCAGCTGTACTTTCATTTTTAGAGTCATACAATGATTCATTTATAATATAGTTTGGAAATCTTCTATGCCATTTCATAGCTCCGAACTTCATATCAAGTCCGCCTACCCTCTCTACCATCTCATAAGCCTTAACATCATAAAAATCTTCAAACACAGGACCTATGCTGGCTTCAGTAGGAGCAACAGAACCTCTTATATATCTAAACCAATCTATTCTATTATCAATACTTTCAGGACTGTCTTTTTCTAATACCAATACCGCTGATAATATGATGATAAATCTTTTTTCTTTTTCAGTTAAAGCTAGATATTCATCTTTACTTAATTCTGTTACAGTACAATCTTGTTTATTAAATAATGTTACAGATTTAACTAAATTAAGAAGAGATATTCCAAAAGATTCTAATGTATCATATATGGATGCTCCTATTCTAGTATTAACTAAAGCTACAAATTCTAATCCGGATAAATTTCTAATTCTAGCCTCATGCGAAAGTCTTTCTAAAATAGCAGAACTATTAGATTTTAAAACCCCATCATCTAAAAATTCAAAAGATTCAAATTCTCCTTCCAATGAAACTATTATACCATTATAACCATTATCAGAAACTATAACCTTACTAGTATCCCCCATCACAAAATAATCAATAACATTCTTATATAAGAAATTAGCAAGTTCTAAAAAATCAGATATTTTTTTTACAACAATATATAAGTCAATATTTCCGCCTACATTAAATCTGCTGAATTTACTAAAAGCTTGGTTTATATAATATTCTATATTTTTTTCTTTGAGAAAGCTCTCAACCATTTTGTAATTTTCTTGCATATTCATTGCTAATCCTTACTATATTGCCCGCTCCCAAAGTCAATATTATATCTCCGTCTTTTTTCATATCATCAAGTACCGGCAATACATCTTCTATATTTGGAACATATCTTATATGATCATTCTGTTTTCTTACTATATCGCATATAATCTCACCGCTTATTCCTGCTATAGGAGCTTCACCTGCTGCATAAATATCGCTAATAATAACTTCATCAGCATCATTAAATGCAGACTCAAAATCATTAAGAAGAAGTTCTGTTCTGCTGTATCTATGCGGTTGGAATACTGCTATTATTCTTCTGTTTTTATAAGCATTTTTAACAGATGAAAGAGTAGCTTTTATCTCTGTTGGGTGATGAGCATAATCATCGAATAAAGTTATCTCCTTATCATAAAGTTTATTCAATCTTCTTCCTACACCTTCAAAAGTTTTTAATCCTTCTTTTATATCAGCAATATCTATACCTAAATGAATGCCTACCCCTATTGAAGCTAAAGAATTCAATACATTATGAATTCCTATAAGAGGAACAGAAAACTCTCCTAAACATTCATTATTATGATAAGCTGTAAAATAAGTTATAGGTGCTTCTACCCTAATAGAATCTTTATCAACATAGAAATCATAATCACTTGAAAAACCATAGGAATAGAATTTTTTATTGGCACTTTTTGATAAATCTTTTACAACACTATCTTCAAAGCATAAAAATGAACATCCGTAAAAAGGAACTTTATTAATAAACTCTAAAAAAGCAACTCTTAAAGCCTCAACATTTCCATAATAATCCAAATGATCATTATCAATATTAGTAACGATGTTAATTACAGGAGAAAGTCTTAAAAAACTTCCATCACTCTCATCTGCCTCGCATACCATATATTCACTGCTTAAATCATTACAAGCAGCATTACTCTTCAAATTAAAATGATTTCCGCCTATTATACAAACAGGATTAAGTCCGGCATGCATCATTATCTGACTTATAAGCGATGTTGTTGTAGTTTTACCATGAGAACCTGATATTGCTATACCATATCTTAAACGCATAAGTTCGGCTAGCATTTCACCTCTAGGTATAACTGTTATCTTTTTTGCTTTCGCTTCAATAATCTCTTCATTAGTCGGACTTATAGCCGATGAAGTTACAACTGCAGTAACATCATCTTCTATATTTTGAGCCTTATGCCCATAATATACTTTTATTCCTGCAGATTCTAAAGATTCTGTTTTTGCTGTTTTAGCCAAATCGCTTCCAGTTATAGTAAAACCTATAGCATTTAATACGCTTGCTATAGCACTCATTCCAATTCCGCCTATTCCTATAAAATGTATCTTTTCTTTTCTTTTTGTAAACATATCTTCCCCAATATTTAATATTTTAGTATAATCATTTTTTTTCTAGAATTCCAGTTATATCATCAACTATTGAAGATACAGCTCTTGCACTCCAATTATTTTTAATATTTTCCCTCATTTTTTTCAATCTCTCTTCATTATTCAAATTATTCACAATAATATTTTCCAACTTTTCTTTATCCAAATCAGATTCTTCTATCAAATATGCCATATCCTTATTAAGCAAATCTAAAGCATTAAAATACTGATGATTATCTGTTGCATAAGGAAAAGGTACTAACAATGAAGGAACATTAACAGCTAATATCTCACTGATAGAACTGCTTCCAGCTCTAGATATAACAAAATCCGCAGCATGAAGTAAATTTGCCATATCTCTATAATAACTATGCACAAAAACATTTTCAAATTTAGCACTATTTACTTTAGCAATTATATCATTAGCCCATTTAGGACCAGCAAGCCACATTATATGTAAATTATTAACTTTAGCTTTTATATCCTTTATGCATTCAAAAAATAATTCATTCAATTTCAAAGCACCTTGAGAACCTCCCATAACAACTAAAAGCTTATCATCTTCTTTTAATTTCATAACACTTCTAGCACTTTCTCTATGAACCACAAAGAAATCATTTCTTACAGGATTTCCAAAAACCTTTCCATTAGGCATAAACTCTAAAGTCTTTGAAAAAGTTAAATATGCTCTTTTGGCATTTTTATAAAATATTCTATTAACCTTGCCAGGTATAGAATTCTGTTCGCATAAAAATATAGGTATATTTTTAGTTTTTGCTGCATAAAGCATAGGGAATGATACAAACCCACCCATACCTATTACACAATCAGGCTTATGCCTTTTAATTATATTATATGATTTCATCAAAGCCGGTATAAATTTCAACATAAATATTATTTTCTTGAAAAAATTACCCGGAGAATTAATATTTATAGTATTAAAATCATAATTGCCCGGTATCAAATGATAATCCTTTTGAGCAACAACAAGTCTAGGTTTATGTCCTTCTTTTTTCATATAATCGTATATAGAAATAGCAGGAGTTATATGTCCGGCAGTTCCGCCGCCGCATAAAATTACATTCATTGTTCTCTCCTTTGAGTTATTTTTAATAAGATACCTACCATTATCATATTAACAACTAAAGCATTTCTACCATAACTAATGATAGGAAGTGTCATACCAGTAGTAGGCAGCATAAGTGTAGCCACCATTATATTTAAATATGCCTGCACACTAATGAACATAGTAATAGCAAATGAAAGATTTTTCAAAAACAGATCTTTAGTACGCGACGATATTATAAATCCTCTAATAGTAAATGATAAAAATAAAAGCAATATAATAACATTACCTACCAATCCATATCTTTGAGATACAGAAGCATATATAAAGTCAGTTAATGCGGCAGGCAAATGTGTACTAACATCAGCTATATATTCATCAGGAATTCCTGTAGCTCCTCCGTAATTGAATGCCAACTTAGCTCTTCTAATTTGATAAACTTCTTCTTCAGGCTGGCTCTGAGGATCCAAAAATGATACAACTCTGCTCCTCATATATGGTGTATTGAAAATAAAAATAAGAAAAAGAATCATTAAAAAAAGACCTGAAAGCAATATTGATCTTAAAGGTATGCCTCCATAAAAGAATATTGCAAAACCAACTATAGAAAATAAAAGTGCTGTACCGGAATCCGGCTCTATTAAAATAAGTCCTGAAACAATTATCAAAATAGATAGAGGCGGAAATAATCCTCTTTTAATATCTATTAACTTCTCACCTTTTTTACTTAAAACGCTTGCAAAATATATACTGCATGTTATTTTGGCGATTTCTGAAGGCTGTATAGTAATTCCAAAAGGAAGAAGAAGCCATCTTTTTGCATAACTCCCAGCAACAGTTATACCAAAAAAATATACCAAAACAAGAAGTATCAAAGTAAAAAGCAAAATAAGAGGCACCATCTTATCTAAAACAGTAAAGAAATCCGGAACTATCATCATGATAATAGTAAAAGCAAGCATAAATGATAATAATTTTAAATGATTAGAAAAATATGCTGTATTAGGTTCATGTATAGTTTGTGCCCCATATATGGAAACTAAGCCAGCTACAAGTAAAGCTATATATATTATTAATAAATATTTATCAGGAAACAATTTTCTGCTTATCATAAACACTCTTTAGTTTTATAGTATCTTATAACCTAATGACATTTTTAATTCTATAAATGTCGTATTATTATAATGAGGAAGTCCGACATGAAGTCCAGCCGATGCCCCTATATTTAAAATTAAAGTTTCTTTCAAAAAATTAAAGTTTATCATACCAGTTATACCAAATTTATGCGATAAATGCTTTGAATTAATTAAATATGTAAGCCCATAATATCCGCCTATATAAAACATGCTTATCTTTCCTAAAAGATAAAAATCATTAATCAATTCAAATTCACTTTTCGCATGCAATATTGAAGTTCTAGGATCATAATAATATTTTTTATCACCAACATTCACATAAGACATATTCAGATTATTTATCAGAATAAAATTATCAAATTTAAATATAAAATACGGAGAAATATTTATTATATATCCGATTGCATTACCCTTTTCCATAGCATATAATTCATTAAAAGAATAACTAACATCTTTACTGTCAAATCCTGCATAACCGAAATTCATAGCATTAAACATAAAATCGGCATAACCGCTTACTCTGACACCTAAAAATGATAATGGCTTCACATCTACATACAGACCTAGCATATCCGAAGACAATGAAAAATTATTCTCTATACCGAAATCGACCTTTGTATCTCTAAATAGAAAATTGGTGGCATTTTTATAAAAATATAACCTATAATACAATCTAGTCTCTAAATTAAATTTTATATAGTTAAATCCCCCCAAAGCAGTTTGTTCTATAAAAAGTTCATTACTATAAATACCAGTATTCGTATTTACTGCTAGTTTCCTTTCATATATGTCCATATTAAAAATAGTATTTATATCTGCAAAAACAATCTTTGAATATATAAAAACTAACACTATAAGAATATTTACTTTTTTCATCCAAATCTCAAAAATTATGAAAACTTTTTTAATATGATACTTTATAAAATAAAAAAATCAAGATAAAAAACACCATTTTACTATTTTAACATATAACTAATATATACAAAAAATAGATTGAAAAAAAAGGATATATATGATATTATAAAGTATATTTTATATCTTATATCAAGGTATTTTCTGATGTATAGAAGTATTATCAAATCGATAATGGAAAACAGAATCGAAGTCATTAAGAAAGACTCTACTTTGTTAGAGGCGGCTTCTCTTGTCTCTAAATCTTCTAATAAGATATTAGCTGTTATTAATGATTCAGATAAAATAGTTGGAATTATTAATTATAATGAATTATTAGTAAATATATTAAAAAATGCAAATAAAAAAGATTCAAAAAATATATTCAATAAAGAAATATCAGCTTTTATGAATAAAAATATTATAGTGGCACATCCTGAAGATGATATATCAGTAGCATTTGATATAATGAAAGAAAATAAAATAGATTATCTAATAATTATTAACAATGATCATTACCCTATTGGAATAATCAACATATATGATATATATGAAACTATGCTCAAAATAAGAATGCGTAGTATGAGCCTTGCAATTAATGAAGTAGAAAAAAAATCTTCTATGGAAAAAGATAAAGTAATAAAAAAATTAATGAAAGAAATTGATACTTTGCATGCTCAATCAACTATAGATCCTTTAACAGGATTATTTAATGTAAGATATTTCAATAAAATTATAGAAGAAGAAGTAGAAAGAGCTAAGAGATACAAATACAGTATATCTATAATATTTATGGATCTTGACCATTTCAAAGATATTAATGATATATATGGTCATGATTGCGGCAATGTAGTTCTTCATGAAATAGGAAGATTACTTAGCAATAGTTCTGATAATATTAATATGCTTAGAAAAAGTGATATAGCTATACGTTACGGCGGTGAAGAATTTATTGTTATATGTCCTAATACAAAAAAAGAACAAGCCTATATAGTAGCTGAAAGAATAAGAAAAACAATAGAAAAGAAAAGATTTGCTTATGAATCTACCATTATAAATGTTACTGTAAGTGTAGGAATTGCTGAGCATAAAGGAACATCTAAAAAGCCTATAGCTGACACTATAAAAAACGCTGACACGGCAATGTACGAAGCCAAACATCTTGGAAGAAATAAAGTAATATTACATTAATACTCTTTTAATTCAAACTATTAAATCATATATACAAAAACAATATAAATAATACAATGATAATAATAAGATATTTTTATATAAAAAATAAAGGCTGCCAATAAATTAACTGACAGCCATAAATAATAGTCTATTTATTAATTATATATTATTTAACTTGTAAAGAAGTGATAACAGCTAAATCAGCTATATCCTGAGCAGAACATCCTCTTGAAAGGTCATTAGCAGGTTTAGCAATACCTTGAAGCATAGGACCTATAGCAGTACATTTTCCTACTCTTTGAGCTATTTTGTGTCCGATATTTCCAGAGTTTAACTCAGGGAATATAAATACATTAGCATCGCCCTTAATAGGAGAACCAGGAGCTTTTTGAGCAGCAACTTTTTCAATCATAGCTGCATCAAGCTGCATTTCGCCGTCATAAACAAAATCAACCTCTTGTGAATCTAATATTTTTTTAGCTTCTCTAACTCTAGTAATTGATTCATGTTCAGCAGAACCTTTAGTAGAGAATGAAAGTAAAGCAACTTTAGGTTCATTACCTGTCATACTTCTATAAGACTCAGCTGTAGCTTTAGCTATATCAGCAAGCTGTTCAGGTGTAGGCTCTGGTATAACTGCACAGTCAGCAAAACAAGATATACCATTTGTAAATAAAGATTTATCAGGGCTTTCAAGGAAGAATGTAGATGATAAAGTTTTAATTCCTTTTTTAAGTCCTATTAAGAATAAAGCTGCTCTAAGCATTTCACCTGTTGAATAAACAGCACCGCCTACCATACCGTCAGCATCATTGTCGGCAATCATTGCAGCAGCTGCATATATAGAATGATTTGTAATTAAATCCTTAGCCTGATCTTTAGTCATACCTTTCTTTTCTCTAGCTGTGAAAAGCATTTCGATATATTTTTCTGTTATAGCTTCTTTGGTTGGATCAAAAATTTTGACAAAACCATCATCTAAGTTTAAATCATTTTCTTTAGCTAAACCTTGTATTTTAGCAGTATCTCCTACCAATACAAGTCCTTTAACTAATTGTTCTTTTTTTAGTATAACAGCAGCCTTAACATGTCTTTCATCATATCCTTCTGCTAATACTATAGTTTTTGGATTAGATTTTGCTTTTTCTTTTAAATTATCCATAAATGATGCCATAATAAAAACCTCTTAAAAAATAAAATTCTATCTATATATTTTAATACATAAATTAGAATTTTGCAAACCCATACTATGTCTAAGTATAATTTTTATTAAAAATAATCCATTTTTAATACATAAGCTAAGAGGATTTTATCGTCAATTAAATATGTAATATATTTTTTAATTATATATATCCCAAATATAAAATTTTAAAAAACATATAGATAATACTTAGCGGCAAATAATAATAGATATTTTTTGAAATATTTTTCATTATATAAAAAAATAAAGCAGATAAAAATATTATAACTAATAAATTTCCTAATAAAATGACATATAAAGGATTTTAGTTTTTATAAAATAACTTTAATAACAGTAAAACTATATACACAAATTAATGTTTTTATAATATTGATTTACTGAATTTATTATAAAAACATCAAAATTACTTAATTTATGATTCCTTTTTCACACTGCTTCCTATCTCACATATAAATATTGCTGATATCATACATATACCGCCTATAACAAAATTCATAGTAACAGGGTCTTTCATAAAAATGACTCCGCCCAAAGCACCCAAAAAAGATTCTAAACTAAGTATAATTCCAGCCTTACTAGGATTTACATACTTTTGTGATACAGTTTGAAGCAAATAAGCAATTCCTGTGGCTCCTATAGCCAAATAAGCAAGAGAATAAATAGCTTCATTAGAAACATTAACATTGAAAGGAGTAGAAGTTACCAACCCTACAGAAAGAGATACTATACCAGCTATAATAAGCTGCAATGCCGCCATTATAATACCGTCTACATATTCAAGCATCTTATCTATAAGCATTAAATGAACTGCAAATACAATAGCACAAAGCAATGCAAATAAATCACCAATCTCTATACCAGAAAAGCCTTCAAAAGAACTTAATAAATATAAACCTAAAACTGTAATTACTGCCGCGATAAATGCTGAAATATGAGGTCTTTTTTTGTATATTAGCCAAGAAAAAAACGGTATGAATATAACATAAGAACCTGTAAAAAATGCTACCTTTGAGGCGGTTATAAATTTAGAACTCATAGTCTGTAAAAAGAATCCTAAAAATAATGCTATACCAACAGGGGCTGAGAGTATTATATCTTTTTTAGAAATATTTCTAATTCTTTTGAAAAATACAAGAGATAAAAAAATTCCTCCGGCTAAATTTCTTATTCCTACAAGATAAAAAGGTTCTAATTCTTTAACGACAACTTTAACGGCAACAAAACTATATCCCCAGATCAATGCTGTTAAAAATATACCTATAGTGCCTAATCTTTCTTTATTAGCCATATACTACTAACCTAATAATTAATTTTATTAGTATTAGATAATATAATATTTAAATTAAAATGTCAAAGTATATTATTCAAATTATGATTTAAGTTTATTATTGAATAAATTGATAATACTGCTGTAACCCTTTTCTTTAGCAACATCATATTCTTTTTCAAATATATTCTTACTGGAATCACTTATTTCATAATATTTAACTAACTGTTCACATATTTCAAAATAACCTTTTGAAGAAGCTATATATAAAGCAGTATCTCCATTTATATTCTGTTCTTTTATAGAAGCATTATTTTTAAGAAGATAATCTACCACTTCTGTTTTTCCATTATCAGCGGCTATCATTAAAGCAGTTTCACCCAATTTATTTTTATTATCAATAATATCAGGATAAAGCTCTAAAATATATTTAACAATATCATCATATCCTTTAGCACATGCAAACATAAAACAATTCCAGCCATTAATATCTGTTTGATAAATATCTATGCCTTTTTGTATTAAATATTTCACAGACTTTAAATTATCATATATAACAGCCCACATTAAAGGAGTAATAGATTCTCCATCGCCTTTTAAACTCATTCCATGCATCAAAAGAAGCTCAACAATATCTATGTTTCCAGCTATAACAGCATGAATAATAGCATTTCTTTCCAAACTATCTACTGCGGAAATATCAGCATTATTATCAAGCAAAGTTTTTACTATCTCAATATTACCAATATAGCATGCATACATAAGCGGAGTAACATAATCATCATCAGCCTGATTAACATTAACATTATGCTTTATTAATAAATCTATAATTTCTTTATTCTCTATCTCTATTGATAATATCAAAGCAGATTTGCCATTATCAGTAACTCCGTCAGGCTGCACTTTATTCATAAGTAAATACTTAACTATATCTTTATGCCCGGCAGATGCAGCTATAGCTAATGCTTTAGGAGCTTTCTTTTTTGAATTATCAAAGAAATATCTTACTACATCCAAATGTCCATTATAAGCAGCAGATATAAAAGCACTTGAAAATACATTATGCTTATTTAATCCTAATTTTGAATGTATATAATGAACTAACGATAAATTACCGCTAATAGCAGCTATTGTCAAAGAATATTTAGGTATTTCTATATCACCTTTATTAAGTATATACTCTACTATATCTATATTGCCGCTTGATATTGCATAAGATAATACTGTTTCTTCGTATATATCAACATCATCTAAATTGGCATGATTATCTATTAAAAATTTAACAGCTTTAAAATTTGATTTCTGACAAGAATACATCAAAGGTGTTATATTAATATCAGTTTTGGCATTAACATCAGCACCATTTTCTACAAGAAGTTTTATAATATCAAAATGATTCTCTGAACATGAATAATGCAAAGGAGTTTCATTATTGCAATTGCTTAAATTTACTAAAGCACCATTTTTTATTAGTATTTCTGCTATATCTTTATGACCATTAGCACATGCATTCATTAAAGGGGTTATATATAGCTGATCTGCCTTATTAGGATCTGCCCCTGCCTTTAAAAGTAATTCAACTATCTCTTTATATCCAGCCTTACAGGCATGCATTAATGGTGTTAATCCCAGTATATTGCTTAAATTAATATCTATATCTTTATTTTTTAATAATATTTCAACTGCTAATACATTATTTTTAGCCGAAGCCTCATGTAATTCAATCTCAATTTCTCTCATAAGTAATAAACCTCATATTATATATTAAATGTAATATAAAAGCATAAATAGTCAAACATATTTTATTTTTATAATATAACACATTATTAATAATTTAACAATTATTTAAAAAAAATCAAAAAAATATTATAAAAGCTATTGTAGCTATAGAACAATATAAAGCCGTACCAACTATATCGCATATAGAAGTAAGCATAGGTGCTCCGCTTATAGCAGGATCTATATTAAATTTAGTAAGTATAAAAGGCAGACAAAGCCCTATAACACTTCCAATAAAAACTATACTAAACATAGATACAGATACAATAGCTGCTATTTCAAATCCCCCTCTTATGACACCTAATATATAAGCTCCAAGCGCCATACTCAAACCTAACATAGATGCCACTAATACCTCTTTTGAAAGCATATAAAACCAGTCCTTTAATACAACATCTCCAATAGCTAAAGACCTTATAACAAGTGTAGCAGACTGACTTCCGGCATTGCCTCCGCTTCCTATAAGCAAAGGCAAGAAAACAACTAAAACTATATGTTTTTGAAGTGTATTTTGGAATATACCTATAACACCTCCTGAAAATATATTAATAAATACTAATATTAAAAGCCATAATATTCTCTGTTTGTAAAGAGTAGATATAGGAGTTATTTTTAAATTATCATCAAATTGATCTTCGCTTGAAGTTATTCCCGCCATTTTATGAAAATCATCTGTATATTCTTCTTCTGCTATGTCCATTATATCATCTACTGTAACAATTCCTATCATAGAATGCCTATCATCAACAACAGCAAGAGAATGAAGATTATATTTCTTTATTACATCAATAGCATTTTCCTGATCATCATAAACTGATATATAAGGGCAATTATTAGTAATTTCTGATATTAATGTATCTTTATCCGTAAAAAATAATTTCCTTAAAGCAATAGATCCAATCAATGTTCTTCTGGCATCTGTAACATACAAAGTAGTATAGGTTTCTGACTCTGCTATATTGCTTCTAACATATTCAAATGCTTCGCTTACAGTCCAATCCGGTTTTATACTTATATATTCAGGCGTCATCAAACGTCCTATACTTCCTTCAGGATATGCCAAAAGCCATGAAGCTATTTCCCGTTCCTCGCTTCCTAAAAGTTTTAATATATTTTCAGACATAGTTTCCGGAATAGAGGCTAAAAAATATGTTCTATCATCAGGATTAATATTTTCCAAAAGGTCTTTAATATCAGCTTCCTGCATATTTTCTATGATTCTCTGCTGATCTATAGGGGCAAGTTCAGGAAATACTTTATAATAATACTCATGCGGAAGAATACTAAAAACTTTGTATTTATCATCATTTTTTAGAGAAGTGATGAGATTAGCTGTTTCTACCTCCTGCCATAAAGGAAGTATATCTGTTAATGCATCCCACTCTTTTTCTTCTATCAAATCCTCGATTTCAGGCTGTAAAAGTTCTTTAAGCATACTTATATCCTATGTATTATGTATATAATATAAACCTATTGTTACGATAAATTAATAACTAGTTCCAACTAAATAAGTACCTATTTGTACACCAAAATCAAATGAATGTATATTATATCTTGAATAACTAGGATGTTTATAATTCATAGCAAAATCATAATTGAAATATAAACCTGCTGCAATAGCAGCAAAACTGCTTAAATTATATTTAAAATCTACAGTAAATTTAAGATATGGTATAACTGCAGATGTAAATGATTTTTTTATTTCATCGGCATTTAATTTTGCACTATAGTCGCCATCTTGTACATTAGCAGCCAATGGTATTTTTGCTCCTGCTCCTATACCTAAAGAAAGCACTAAAAAAGTAACTCTAAACATAGCACCAGTATTTAAAGTATCAAATGTGTAAGAAACTATTCTAGCATCTTGAGAATTTATATATTTATAAGAACTTCTATAATATCCTATGTCGGCTAAAACATCAAAACCTAATAATCCGCCGAAATCATAAAAATATCCGGGCTGAAGTAATACACCGAAATCGAATGAACTGCTGCTTTTTAATATATCAATTTTACTATTATCTAATCCTCTCAAATCAGCAAAAGCAAAACTTCCTGTCAATGGCACAAATAAAGCAACACCTCCGCCATGCTGAGCAAATGCATTTATACTAACGAATACCATAAAAAATAATGATGCTACTAATTTTTTCATAATCTTCTCTCTTAAATTATGTTATATTATTATAATATAAAAAAAACAATATAATGTCAAATATTAAACTTCTATACTAAGTCCGTCATAGGCAGGATACATATTCGCAGGAAGTTCTTTTTCTAAATTTTTATGTAAAACATCATGAGTCATATGAGTAAAATAAGCTTTTTTTACGCCTAATTTATCAGCTATATTCACAGATTCCTGTAAAGATAAATGAGTATGATGCTGTCTGTATCTTAAACCATTTAAAACTAAAACTTCAGTTCCTTCAATCAGTTTCAAACTCTCATCGCTTATATGACTTGCATCTGTTATATACGTGAAATTATTGAATCTATAACCTAATATATTAAGCACTCCATGCTTTACAGCAATAGGAGTAACTTTTATATCATCAAACATCATTTCACTTTCTATATGATGAAAAACAACCTGAGGAAGTCCTCCGCCTAATTGAACAGGATTAAAAAAGAAATCATACTTCTGTCTTAAATTATCCATAGTATCTTTATTACCATAACAATCTATTGCGGTATGCATTATAAAATTTAATGATCTTAAATCTACAATGCCAGAACTATGATCTGCATGTGAATGTGTATAAAATACAGCTTCAAGACTATCAACTTTTTCTCTTAACATCTGAGCTCTGAAATCGGCAGAAGTATCAACTATATAATTTTTATCATTATGTCTTATCAGTATTGATGAGCGTGTTCTCTTATCTCTTTTATCTTTACTTCTGCATACTCTGCATTTGCATCCAATCATAGGAACACCATCGGAAGTACCTGTGCCCAAAAAAGTTATTTTCATATTATACCTCCTCTACTATAATATTATATAATTTATATTTTTTATATCAATACTAAAGTTTTTCTATAAATCTTTTTGCTAAAACTTCCGCATCTATATTTTCTATACATATATGATTATTAGGACAGTTTTTTCTTTTATAGCATCTTGCACATTCTAAATTTTCTACTCTTATAGTTTCAGAATTTTTTGCAATCGGCCCTACCCTAACCTCGCTTGTAGGTCCGAATATTGCTATAAGCGGTTTTTGAAATGCACATCCAGTATGCATAGGGAAAGAATCAACCGTTATCATTCCTTTTGAATTTCTTATAAGATATGCTAATTCAGGCAAATTAAAAAGTCCCGCACTATTTAATACATTATCAAAACCTTTTACTATTTCAGCACATTTATCATTATAATCGGATGTAGCCGAAACTATTATTTGTATATCTTTTAACTTTTGTATTTCTTTTATTATCTCTCTAGATTTATTAACAGATAAATCTTTAGTATCCCATCTTGAAAATGGGGAAAAAACTATATACTCATTATCTATATCAAAATTGCTGTTTATTGAATACTTTATATCTTTTATTCTTTCAGCAAAATCTATATCTATATTTTTAGGTAAAAAATAGTCTAAATCTGTACCGTCATCTGGACAGTCTATAAACTTCAAAAAAGATAATAATCCTACTATTGCATTTATATCTTTATAATAATTGCTTTTAAGTCCAAACCATTTACCCTTGGCATATTTCTTTTTTGAATGACATAAATACAAAAATATAACACTCCTTTCAAGCCCCTGCAAATCCATAGCTATATCATAATGCTCTTTTCTTACTTCTTTTATATGCGAAAAGAATTCTCTTATAGTTGAAAAAAACAATAAAGGAGATTTAAATATTTCTGTTTCATATTTGTATATATCCAAAACATACAATTTATTTATATAAGGATTATTCTCTAATATTCCTAAAGCTCTTTTATCTGTAACAACATCTATAGTACAGTCAGGCTTCCATTTTTTTAATGCCCTTATTACTGGAGTCATATGCAAAACATCGCCTAAAGAAGTTTGTTTTATTAAAAGTATCTTCATTATTAAATACACCTTATTAAATAATAATATAATGATATATATTTTTTTATAATAATCAATAAAAATATATAAAAAATCTTATAAACAGCATTGACAATATTACTTTATATAGTATTATTACTATATAAAGTAATTAACTAAAAAATCAAAAAATAAATATAAAAGGATTAAAAAATGAAAAATAATAAAACTATAATTTTTGTATTAATAATAATATTTGTATTAATATCATCATTCACTATAAGTAAAAAATATATGTATCCAAAAAATGAAACTGATAAAGTTATAACAATAGGAATAAGTCAGATGATAGAGCATGATGCATTAGATTTAATTTATAAAGGCATAGAAGATGAATTAAATAAATATTATAAAGACAGCAATAAAAAGATAAATATTGATTATCAAAATGCTCAAGGCGAACAGGCAAACTGCAATACAATAGCTCAAAAGTTTGTTAATGATAAAAAAGATATTATAATAGCAATAGGGACACCTTCGGCACAGTCAGCCGTCAATTTAACTAAGGATATACCAATAATAGTTTCAGGCATAGGCGATCCAATAGGTGCAAGGTTAGTAACGAATTTAAATAAACCGAATGTAAATGTAACTGGAATTATAAATCTTCCTCCTATAGCAAAGCAAATAGAACTTATGCATACACTTCTTCCAAATGCTAAAAAAATAGGACTTTTATATTGCTCAAGTGAAATCAATTCTGCATATCAAATAAAGCTAGCAAAAGAAAAATTGGATTCTCTCGGACTTGAATATATAGATTTAACTGTTGCAAATGCCAATGAAATTCAGCAAATTATGTTAAGTGCTGTAGATAAAGTAGATGCTATATTCTCACCTACTGATAATATAATAGCAAACAGCATGGCCAATGTTGCTATGATAGAAGAAAGCACAAAAATACCTGTTGTATGTGCCGATGCCAGTATGACAAAAATAGGAGGCACTGTTACTTATTCTGTTGATTATTATGATATGGGAGTTTCTACTGCTAAAAAAACAATAGAAGTATTAGAAGGTATAAAAGATATAAAAAACATACCTTTAGAGCCTTCAGAAAATTATAACTTTGTTGTTAATACTAATATGATTAATAAATTAGGAATTAGGATACCAAACGATATTTATAACAATTAATACAATAATAAAAAGCTAATAGTTCCGTATTTAGACTACTACATAAATAGGGCTTGCAATTATTATATAATTACAAGCCCTATATTTTTAACAATTATCTATTTTCTCTTATCTGTTTTCTTTTATCTATTTTCTTTAAAAAAATGTTCTTCTACTCTTATACAAATTTCATGATATATTGCTTCATGAAATTCCTGAGATATATGAGTTTCTTTAGCTGGTGCTTTAATAGTAATATCAGCCATCTCTGCAAGTTTTCCTCCATTTTCATTGGTAAAGGATACAACTTTTATTCCCATAGCCTTAGCAAGTTTTGCAGCATATATAATATTCTTTGCATTTCCTGATGTGCTTATAGCGAAGAAAATATCTCCTTTATCTCCAAATCCCAATAATTGCTGGGCAAATACCAAATAAGGTTCTTTATCATTAAGATAAGCACTTGAAAGTCCCAAATGTGAAGTTAAAGCAACAGCTCTTAAAGGAGATTCTAAATTATCAGCAATATACTGTCCGTCATCAAACTGTAAAAGCTCCTTTCTTATATCTTCATTAATAGGACGCTTCTTTAAAAAACTCTTTAATAACTCTCCTGCTATATGCTCACTATCGCAGGCACTTCCTCCGTTTCCTGCTATTAAAACTTTATTTCCTCTTTCATAGCATTTTATAGTTTCATTTATAGCAGATTCAATATTATCTTTTATACTTTCCAATTTTGGAATTCTTTTTATTAATTCTTCTATCATTTAATATTCCTTAAAATAAATTACGATTAATTATATATAGATTTTAAAAATTTAAAAAATATTATTCAGTAGCACCATACTCCGTTAAAAACGCTATCAAAGTATCAGGCTTTTTATAATTATTTTTCACATAAGTAAGTGCAGTTCTTCCGTTTTTATCTCTAACATTAACATCTATTCCATTATCACAAAGAAGTCTAGCAACTGGAAGCATATTTTCACTTTTATCAGCAGACATAAAAACCATTATCAATGCATTATCTCCGTCATTGTTAATGGCATTTATATTTACTTTATAATCAATCAAAGTCTTCACTATATCGGTATACAATTTATATGAAGCTATATGCAAAGCAGTTTCTCCATAACTATTAGAGGCATTAACATCTGCTTTTGCCTTTAATAAAATCTTCACAATATCATGATATCCGCCTGTTGCAGCCATTAATAAAGCAGTATAACCCACTTTATCAGAAACATTCACATCTGCATTAGAATTTACTAAAAGCCTTACAATAGCGGTATGTCCATGATGAGATGCAAGCATTAATCCTGTAACTCCATCCTCAGATACAGCATTAACATTAACCTTTTTGTTTATAAAGGCAACGACTGCATCATATTTACCTTCTTCACAGGATTTTAAAAACTTGCTTTCATTATCAGTCAAAGCATAGGATACATTAAAAAATAGTGCAAAAATAAAAATAATATTTATTAATTTTTTCATAAACAACCCAATATATATATAACTATTATATATAATATCATTAAAACCATATTTGTAAAATACTTTTTGTTTAGTTATGTAAAAAATGTTCAATACATTCCGCCGTCAACGCTTATAACCTGCTTAGTAATATAATTAGCCTCATCAGATAATAAGAAATTTACAGCATTTGCCACATCTTCAGGCTTTCCTATTCTTTTTAACGCTATCATATTTTTAGCATGCTCTATTATTTCATCATTAATCATTTCGCTTTCAATAATACCCGGAGCAATACAATTTACAGTAATATTTCTTTTACCCAATTCTATAGCTAAAGATTTAACAGCACCTATTAATCCTGCCTTAGAAGCTGCATAATTAACCTGTCCCCTATTACCAATAAGACCAGTTATTGAACTTATAGCTATGATTCTTCCGCCTTTTTTATTTCTTATCATAGGCATAATTAGAGGATTAACTATATTATAAAAACTTTTAAGATTAACATCTATGACATTGTCCCATTCATCTCCAGTCATAGCAGGAAAAGCATTATCCATAGTGATTCCGGATGAAAGCACTATACCATAATAAGCTCCGTTTTCTTCTATATCTTTAGTTAACGTACTTTTAACTTCTTCTCTGTCTGTAATATTCATTTTTAAAAATCTTATGTTAACATCATAATATTTTGCAAAATCTTTTATTTTCTCTATAAAAGAATCATTTTTATTATAGCACATTACAGCATCGTATCCATTTTCTATAATCTTTTTTGATATAGCAAATCCTATACTGCCTGAAGCACCTGTTATTAAAATAGATTTATTTTTCATCTTTTATCCGTTTATATCATTATTATTAAAAATATCTGCAGAACTTTCCATAACCATTATAGAACAGTCCATGATTTTATTGTCATCATTAACTATTTTTTTATATTCATCTAAAGTATTTATATCATCATTATAAAGAATAGCTTCTCCGTCATAGTAGGCTATTTTTTTATCATTAAAAGTTTCTTTCACAAATATATAAACTCTATTATCAGATTTTATTTTATTTATATAGCAATTAACTTTTTTTATATTTAAAATAAAACCTATTCTTTTATTATCATCATTATTTGATAAAGCTCCGTTATAAGCTGCCGCAGTCTGTGCTGCATATTCTGTAAATATATAAGATTCTATACCTTCAGGTTCTGAAATATCATAAAAAATATTATCTTTCTTAATATTAGCAAAAGAAAGTATTTCCTTATTATCAAAATTTATATCAGATATACCTTCTATCAATAACATTTTTCCTTTATGAGGTATATTCAATTTATATTTATTTTCCATAAAATTATTGATCCGAAATTATTTTCCAACTATCAAACAAGTATTGCTTCCGCCGAAACCAAATGATACGCTCATACAATTTTCAAGTCTTTCAGACTGCACTTTTCCAGTAACCAAATTTATTTTAGCTAATGTATCATCATACTCGCCGTCATATAAATGCGGAGGAAGTATTTTTTCTTTATTAATATCAGAAAGTGTAATATAGCAAACTCCAAGCTCCATAGCTGCTGCTGCCCCTATAGTATGCCCGAATGATGTTTTACTAGAACTGCAGTATATATCAGAAGCATTAACTATATTTAATGTTGTGCTTTCCATTTTATCATTTATTGAAGTTCCTGTACCATGAAGATTAATATAATCTATATCATTTATATTCATATCAGCATGTTTTAAAGCATCATTGATACATTTGCTTGTAGTAGTACCGTCTATATCAGGACTAGTCATATGATGAGAATCTGAATTACTATTATAGCCTTTAAGATATAATGCATTTTTTGAATCAATTAAATTATCTTTTGCAAGCACTGTAAATGCAGCACCTTCTCCTAAATTAATACCTTTTCTGTTTTTTGAAAAAGAATTAGTTTTATTATAATCAACTACTTCAAGAGAATCAAATCCGTAAACAACAGTATCAGTTACAACATCGGCACCGCCTACTATAGCTGCATCTATTACTCCGCTTCTTATAAGTTCATCTGCTGCTATTATAGCATTAGCACTCGAAGTACATGCTGTAGATATAGTAAATGAAATACCTGAAACATCAAAATACTTCTGTAAAAAATCACAGCATATATTAAGACTTTGCATAATCAATATTTTTTTCTCATCGATTACGCTTCCTTTTAATATATAATCTTTAGTTTCATCGCTTCCATTTTCGCAAGTACCCACTATAACGGATATTCTATTTTTTCCGTATCTCTTTTTCGCTTCATCGATTATAGGCTTTAATTGATTAACAGCATGCAAAGCCATTTTATTTATTTTATTATTATAAGGGTTATCAAGTTCAAAATTAAAAAAATCATTATCTATTTTGCCTAAGAAAAATTTTTTCACATAATCATTATTCTCTTTTAAACCATACTCACCATTTAAAAAATATTTATTATACAATTCTTCCTTATTTCTAGCTAAACAATTAATAATTCCAAAATCTAATAATACGTTGCTCATAAAACACCTCAGAATCGAGTATATAATTCTATAACAAAAATGTCAAATTATTTAATCATTATTCTTTTTTATTAATTTATTAAAATTAAACAATACAGGAGAAATTATAAATGATGATAAAATTCCAATAAATAAAAATAAACCGAAAGATTTTACAGGTATAAAACTGCTGAATGCCAATGTACCGAATGATAATACAGTTGTCATCATAGATAAAAATACAGCTAAAAATGTAATCTCTTTATCTGCAGCACTATTTGAGAAAAATATTGAATAATCTATTGATATTCCTATTGAAAGTATCAAAGCAAATATAGAAAATATATTTATATTAATACCAAATATTGAATGTACTGATAAATTTATTAATACAGACATTAACTGTACTATTATTATAGCTATTGCTTTATTTTTATCAAAAAATATCATCATAGTTATAAATATTATAACATAGGCAATTACAGCCATTTTTATAGCCGTTTTCGCAGTGCCGTCTAAAGCATCATTAATTTCTTCATTTATATTAAATATTTTAACATCATTATTATCTGATTTTATTATATTGTTTGTATCATAATCGCTAGTTGCTATAATAAAATATTTATTATTATTAGTAACTATAATTTTATTCAAATCATTGAAATTAGTATTCTCAAGTATTTTATTTATATCAAGAATTTCATTTTTAGTATTTTCAAATTCTGATTTTATTCTCTGATAAGAAACTTCATCTAAATTCAAAGCATCAGTCTGTTTTCTTAATATAGGCATTAATTTATCATTTACAAGCTTAACATTATCTTTCTGTCTTTCCTCTGAATATAATATTTTTGATATAGCTGTATAATTATTATTGCTTAAATTATTAGCTATGCTCTCCTCTGCTGATAATGCCTTTGAAAGAGTATCTCCTCTTGAAATTATAATATTCTTTGCGAGTGATGTATTTAATCTGTTATAAACTTCTTTTTCACTATTAAGCAAAAAATCCGGTGTATTATATAACTGATTAGCAGAGAAATTCACTTTTATTTTTGGAATAAATATTATAGAAATTATAATAACCGCTACAAATATAATCAATACATTTTTTATGCTTATTATTTTAACATAATCATTTAATATATTCTTGCTTTTATCAAGTATCGATTTCTTTATCACGCTTTTATCATTTTTAAATAATATAGGATATATTATGTTTACTGTAAGAAATGAGCTTAAAAGTCCGAATATAGAAAATAATGCTATTTGCTTTAATAATATAAGAGATGTTAAAGATAATGATAAATAACTCACTATTGTAGTTACAAAACCTAAAAGCATACTAGGAAATATTTTTTTCAATACTTCTTTTTTATCTTCTTCATTGTACCATTCAGTTATAAAATGTATTGAATGATCTATTGATATACCTATAAGACTTGTGCCAAATACAAATGTAAATATATGAATCGAATCAAAAAATACAGATGAATATAAAAATGCCGATAAACCTGATATCATTATAGTACACATTGAAATTATATAAGGCTTCAAAGATTTGAATATAAAAACGAATATCAAACAAATAACAATAAATGATACTATAGATATAATAGTAATTTCAAACTTTGCACTTTTCTGACTATAATAAGTATGTACCGGAACACCTGAAATATATGTTTTTATATTTTCTTCATTTTCTAATACTTTTAAATATTCTGTAATATCATCAAAAAACTTTTCGTTATCAATATTTTTAGGCATATCAATATTAACAAGAATATTATATTTATCATCATAATTTATAAATTGTATTGAATCTCTAGACTGAAAATTATTTTCTGAAGTGAGAATCTCATTTATTTTTGAATTAACAGTAAAAAAAGGATCATCTTCAATATTATCAACTATAGGTATAAAAAAAGGAGAATAAAAATTAGCAAGTGCATTTTCTGCAACAATATCTGCCTCATCATTCAATAAATAATTTCTTATCTCTTTTGAAAGAAGCTGATATTTATATTTTACCATGGTATTTAAAATATCATCATAGTTTCTAGAATGGAAATTAACTGACACATTACTATAAGACTCTTTTATATGTTCATCTAATTTTAATGCATTACTTTTAGCATTATCAAAATCTTCACTTTCTATAAATATTTTTACGCTGCTTGAATTTTTAAAAAAGAAATCTTCCAAAGGCTTTTGAAAATCTTTATCTTCCAAAAACTTAGGAGTTATAGACAAAAAATTAGTATCTATTTTGGCCGTTTTTCCAAATCTTGATAAAAATAATATAACAGCAAATAAATGAAAAATTATCCAAATATATATAAAAATTTTTCTTCTATTATCTAAAATACTTTTATTCAAAATATTTTGTCTCCTCAGAGGTTATTCTATTAGATTTAGATAAAACTTTCATTATATATTCAGTAGTGCTGTTATTAGAAGAATACATTTTTATTTTTTCTATATATCCTGCATTAGCAAAACTTACTTCTATCTTCTCTATTATTTTTTTAAGCTCATTAGTTTTTGGAGTATAAACTATAATATTTCCATTAACACTTTTATTAAATGATTCATTTATAGTTTTTTCATCATAAGTAAAAATTGATTTTATTATATTAGCTATTTGAGCAAACATAGCATTATTGGAGTCAGCCATAACTTTCTTTTTTCCGTCCGGCATTATCTGAATAACATTTTTTTCACCCATTACAGTTATAGACTCTTTAGGACTTTTAGTAAACCAGCATATACCATAACCGCTAACTACAATAAAATCACCCGAAGATTCAAAACTTCTTCCTTTCTGACTTACTATTTGAGTATAGCTTCCTTTCAATAGTTTTGCATTTTTATATTCATCTTTAACTTGGCATAATAAAATAGAAGCCATTGCAATAAATATTATCAAAATTTTTCTCATTTTATATTTCCTAATATTATTTATATAGTATATGCCCAAACAACTATATTTTGTCAAAAATAATTTTTTAAAATTTTAAATATATGCAGGGCTTTGCCCCGCACCCCACTTCTTTTGTTGCCACAAAGAAGCAAAAAGGCTGCATTTTTATGGTATATCCTATATTTAATAGGAATGTTTTTAATATAAAGTTCTAGCAGTTGCGTTTTTTGCAACTTTTTTGTGCGGCAAAAAAGTTGATAATTCTATATAAAGTGCGTCAGTTGACAAAGTTAAAAATTCTTAGTATATACTAAAAATTTTATATTGTTCTTTTTCACACCTCATACATTATGCATACTTAATAAATAAACATACAAAATACTCCTGCAGCTAAAGTGCAAATAAATTAGTAATAAATCATACTAATTTTATTTTATAAATTATAAAATACAATAAAAATACAAATTGTAAAAAAACTTTATACTTAATTATTAATTCTTTCTATTCTCTCTATAAAATCTTTAGGACTATTCAAAAAACCTTTTCTAGTTTCACTGTCAATAGGCATTTGCAATGTGCTTGATTTTGATATGATTTTATTATTTTCATCATAAAAAGTATATTCTACTCTCATACCATTCAAATATTCTGTAATTGCCGTATGTATTCTAACCTTCTGATTTAATTTTATAGAGTTTATATATTTAATTTCTAATTTTACTATAGGCCACATAACGCCTTTAGCAGTCATAATATCATAGTTATAATCTATAATTTCAAGCATAGCCTCTCTAGCCTGCTCCATAAATTTAATATAATTACCATGCCAAACAACTCCCATAGGATCCAAATCATAAAAAGAAGGTTTTATATAATAATCATTTTCTAAATAACATTTTTTGGCTGCCATAAATTAATCTCCTTTATACCAAAAATCATGAAAATTATACCATTGATAAGGATATTCTATAGCTTTTTCTTCTATAATGGAAGCAAATTCTTTAGTTAATTCTAATATAACTTCATTTTTCTTTTTTCTATTTTTTAATTCTTCATCATTTAATTTTATTTTTGAAGGATATATATAAAAGTTATATTTCTTTGAAAGTATTTTATCATCTTCTCTCAATGCAAAGAAATAATAAACAGGATATCTGAGCAAAATAGGTATCAAAAAAGCTCCGCATGGAAAAGGTGCATCTTCGCCTAAAAAGTTTATATAATTTACTTTATCAGTTTTATTCGTAGTTCTATCTCCTGCTATTGCTACTATCTCACCATTATTCAATTTATCTTCAATACTTATTATTGTATGAGGACCTATATTAGAAGCATCTATAAAATCTATATAAGAATTATTTTTACCCTCTTCAAGCACTATATTAACATTCTTATTTACTTTAGGATCTATTATTATATTTATCTTATAATCTTTAATAGGATTCCCTTCATTAATAGCAGCTAATCCTTTTAAAAGCTCAATATTTCCTATATGAGAAAATAATATTATCATACCTTTTTTCTTATTAAGTAAATCAATAACTTCATTATAACTATCTTTAGTTTTTACAACTAAATCTGTAATAGGTATATCTCCATTCCAAGCTGAAAATTTTTCTGAAATAGAAACAACAAATGAAAGCAAATGCCTATAAGAACAAATAAAATTCGATTTAATTTTTTTATTATATTTAGACATCTTTTTTAAATATTCTCTGGAAGCCTGCATTCTAGTTTTTGAATAAAAGAAATAAACTATACTTATAGGAATAAGATAAAGAATTATAAAAGTCCTTCCCAAAATTTTATATACAAATACGGAAAATAATGCTTTCCATCTCTTACCTATTTCTTTTTCTTCCGTCCAATGAGCCATAACAAAAAACCTTTAAGAAAAATATACTTTACCGTCTGAATATTTTTTATTATCATCATATATCTTAAATGAAATAATATTGTCAGATAAATGACATTCTATAAAAATATTTGTATTTGGAAGAATCATATCAGTAAATTTTAATTTTAATAATTTATTTACTACTAACTCTTTATGAAAAATATCTTTAGATATATCAGTAATAATTTTTATCTGAGCTATAGCAGGAAGAAGTTTAAATTTTTCAAAATGCCCGTCAAAATAAAATAAACTACTACTTATAAATATTTTAGCCTTAAACATATCAGGAGTATGTTCTTCTATAGTATAATCTATACTAGACAATTTAATTTCCTTCCATTATGGCGTCAAGTGCTTTTCTATCTATTTTACCGATTTCGCTTCTAGGTATAGAATCAACAAAATATATTTTTTTAGGCAATACAACTGTTTCAAAATAGCCTTTTAAATAATCAATAACATATTTTTTCATATCTTCAGAATTTCTATCTTTATTATTCATTACTATAAAAGAAGCAATATATTCTCTTTTATCAGATTTACAATATATTGTATAACTATCTTTAAAATGCTTATCCATCAATATTTGTCTGTCTATCTGCTGTACGCTTATTCTTTTACCTTCAATTTTTACTATAGAATCTTCTCTGCCTAAAAGTTCAAACTCATCTCCATTCTTCATGTTAACAACATCGCCGACATGTATCCAAACATTCTCACCCGTATAACCTGAACAGCATTCTATACTTCCATTTTCATCAACTTTAAGTTTTACAACACTTAATCTAGTCCATAATTGATTTTCGCTTCTTCTTCTATAAGCCATAGCACCAGCTTCAGTACTTCCGTAAATTTCTGTAACATCAGTACCAAATATCTCTTTACAAAGGTCATTAACTTTCTCCTCAAGCATTCCAGTAGAAGAAAATAAATACCATTTAGATTTTATTTTTAAAGAAGATTTATCTATTCTCTTTAAAAATGCAGGTGTAGTAACTATAGTAATTTTTTCATAATCTGCAAAATTATTAACAGTTTCTAGATAATTTATTCTATTATTTATACATTTAGTCTCAAGCATAAAAGGAACTAGCACAGCAAAAACAAAACCGTAACTATGATAATGTGGAACTGTATACAAAAATAAAGAATCTTTAATATTTTCAGTAAATTGATTAACTATTTTAGTAGCCTCAGCTTCAAACTGTTTTAGAGTTTTTTCTATAAGTTTAGGATATCCTGTTGATCCTGAAGTATAAAAATTCACATATACATTTTCATCTATTATTGTTTCTTTAAGTACATCAAACCATTTATCATTGCATTTGCTTTCAAACACTTCATCTAAATTCAAAGCCGAATTTTCTGTGTCGGATATATAAACCATAGTATTATCTATTATGCTTTCAACATATTTAGGGCTATTATTATTTAATACATTCACTCTTTTTTTAAGAATGAAACCTGCAGTAATAATAGCAATAAATCTATATGCATCTCCAATAAATACAGTAATAGTATCTTCTTTATATTTAGAAATATATTCCAAACTTCTTACTATATCAGAAACAAACTCTTTATATTTTATAAAATTCTTATTCTCTTTATGAATAAGAAAAATATCTTCTGAATCTTTTAACGAATAAAAATTTGTATTGCTTAATTTTCTCATAATATTTTTTATTTATTATCTGAATTTTCTCTTATATATTTTGCTAATGTTGCAACAGAATAAAAATACTGTTTATTGTTTTCTTCTACATCGGAAAAAGTTATATTAAATTTTTTCCTTATTGCCACACCTATTTCTAATGCATCTATAGAATCAAGTCCTAATTCATCTCCAAATAAAGGAGCATCTGTGTCTATATCCTCTATAGATACGCCTTCTAAATTTGCTGACTCTATTACAATTTGCTTTATTTGATCTTCAATACTCATATACAATTCTCCTTATTATAATTTTACATAAATCTATCAATAAAATATATTATTTTTTTATTAATTTAATTTTCCCTAATTCTAAATCGGCAGTATCTGTTGATATAAATTTTATAAAATCTATAATAGAATTTTCATCTTTATCAAGATCACTGTCAATAACATCTATATCAATATTTGGGTCTTTTTTAGAAATAAGACAAGAAAATGCAAATGAATAATTACCGTCTTTTGATATTTCTTCATAACTTTCAGGCAACTTTTCATCAGCTATTAATATAAGAGCTTTATCACTTTCAGAAGTTTTTAAAAAAGCCATAGCCTGAATAAGTGCTGTATCTATAAAATTATTGTAGCATGTAATAGCAATAGCTCTTTCATGATTTTGATAAAATATAGTAAGCTGCGCCACTGCTGTATTAAAAACAGAAAAACTAAAAAGTGCAGGAGAAACTTCATGTTCTGTAACTATCTTTTTAGACATATTATACTGCTGTTTTATTTCACCATATTTAGATACAAAAAAAATTGGTATTTGTTCATTATCTTTTAGAATATTTTTAACGGATTCAAAAGAAAATTTAGTTATTTGACTTAATCTTCTTTTTTGTGCTCTAGGTATAAATTCTAAATCCGGATTAGAATCACCATAAGTAATTTTTATATCATTATTTATATTTTCTAATATAAAATTCTTATCCATATTTGGGGCAAAAAAATCCCAATCCAATACTCTAAAACTTAAACCTGTCATAAACTTCCTAAAATAAAAATCATAATTTCACTATTTTTCATTATACAAAATTATATTATAAAGTCAACTATAATATACTTGTTAATAAATCAATAGTACAAATAATAAAATTTAATGTATCATACTTTTTAAGCATATATAATCATAATATATAAGTATTTGATATAATTATATAATAAATTAAACTAAATAATATAAAATAATATTGACATTGGAGTGCACTCCAATGCTATAATCATATAAAAAGGAGGTAAATACATAATGACAATAGCAGAAGTCAGCAAAAAGACGGAATTATCTACTGATACATTGAGATATTATGAAAGGATAGGCATAATACCTGAAGTAGAAAGAAGCGAAAGCGGAATAAGAAATTATACTGATCATGATTTAGTATGGATAGAGTTTGCTAAATATATGAGAAGTGCTGGAATGGGTATAGAATCATTGATAGAATATATAAAACTCTACAATAAAGGAGACGCCACTTTAGAGGCAAGAAAACAATTACTAATAGATCAAAGAGAAACAATAGTAAATAGAATAAATGAACTTAAAGAAACATTAGAAAAATTAGATTTTAAAATACAGAACTATGATACAAAAATGAGAGAATGTGAAAAAAGACTATCTAAAAATAATTAATATAATTAAGGATAAAAAAATGAAAATATTATTAACTTTTTTTCTTTTTATAATGACAGCATGTAATTCAGTTTATGGAGATAATACAACTACTATGAATACTTTAAATACTTCAATCAATTTAAAAATAAATAATAAAGACTATAAATTGATATTATATGATAATCAAACAGCAAAAGATTTTTTAGCTATGATGCCATTAACAATAACTATGAATGATTTAAATGCTAATGAAAAATATCATAATTTGAGTAAAAACCTTACAACACAATCATCAAGAGTAGGAAGCATAAAAACAGGCGACTTTATGCTTTACGGCAGTAATTGTTTAGTTCTTTTTTATGAAAGTTTTTCTACATCATATAGCTATACAAAAATAGGATATATAGAAAATACATCTGGACTTAAAGATACTCTTGGCAGAGGAAGTGTTGAAATAACTTTTAGTATTAATAATTAAAAAATTATAAAAATTACTATTGACATTGGAGTGGACTCTAATGCTATAATTTGAAAATAATTGATAATAAACTTGGAAAATTAGTGATAAGTAAGTTTATTGATAATATAAAAATTTTGGGCGTCTTTTAAGTTCACTTAAAAGAGCCTTTTGCCAAAAATTTTTATTAGTAATAATAAATTATTAATAGCAACAATAGGAGTTATCACATGAAAAAAGTAAAATTAAATAATGGACTTGAAATGCCCATATTAGGCTTTGGAGTTTTTCAAATACCTGATTATGAAGAATGTAAAAAATCTGTACTAAATGCCATAGAAGCAGGATACAGATTGATAGACACTGCTTCTGCTTATAATAATGAAAAAGCTGTAGGAGATGCTATAAAAGAAAGCGGAATTGACAGAAAAGAATTATTTATCACTACTAAATTATGGATAAGCGACAGCGGATATGATAATGCTAAAAAGGCTTTTGAAAATTCTATGAATAAATTAGGTTTAGATTATTTGGATCTATATTTAATACATCAGCCTTTCGGTGATTATTACGGATCTTGGAGAGCTATGGAAGACTTATATAATGAAGGAAAAATCAAAGCTATAGGTGTATGCAATTTTTATCCTGACAGATTATTAGATTTTGTTATGCATAATAAAATAGCTCCTATGGTAAATCAGATTGAAACTCATCCATTCTTTCAAAGAGAAGAAGATAATAAACTTATGAAAGATTACAATATTCAAATAGAATCTTGGGGCCCATTTGCTGAAGGCAGAAATAATATGTTTACTAATGAAGTATTGCAGTCTATAGCAAAGAAGCATAATAAAACAGTGGCACAAGTTATATTAAATTGGCTTATAAAAAGGAATGTTGTTGTTATACCAAAGAGCGTACACAAAGAAAGAATAATAGAGAATTTCAATGTATTTGATTTTGAATTAGATGATAATGATATGAAAGAAATTTCTAAACTTGATACTAAACAAAGTTTATTCTTATCGCATACTGATATTGAAACGGTAAAATATTTATGTAATTATAAAATATAATAATTTATAATTTTTTAGTATATACTGAAAATTTTTAAGTTTGTTACCTGATGGACCTTATCTAAATTTATCTACTTTTTTGCCGCACAAAAAAGTAGCTGCCGCAGGCACGCTACGCGAAAACGTAATTACTAGAACTTTATATTTAAAACATATCTATTAAATATATGATATATCCTAAGAATGCAGTCTTTCGCGAAGCGTATCCGAGCCTGTCGAGGATATAAGGTTCTTTGTGCCAATACCACCCTAAAGGACTTCCTATGGTCGCAGGCACTCCCTACGGTCGCAAAAGAACTTGGGGTGTTACGAAGTACGCAGAGCGGTGGGGCAAAGCCACCACAAACAATAAAATTGAAAAAACTAAAATTGGAGAATATAAATTTTTTAGTATTATTTCATCTTTGAAAATTACAAAATTGTTTTAATAATATATGATAGGGTTAAATTTTATAAAAGGAAAATTATGAAAAATATTTTTATAAGTTTTTTATTTATTTTTATGACAGTACTAATTTTTAATAATAAAGCAGAGGCAAATAATATGAAAGGCAATTTTAATTTCAATACCAAAACTGTTAAACTAAACAGCGGATATGAAATACCTTTAAATGGAATCGGTACTTATAGTCTATTAAATGATGTTTGCTATAATTCTATTCTTTATGCTTTACAAAATGGCGTAAGATTGATAGACACAGCATACATATACAATAATGAGGAACAAGTTGGAAAGGCTGTAAGAGATTCTAAAATAAACAGAAAAGATATTTTTATCATTACAAAATTATATCCTAATCAATACAATAATGCAGAAAAAGCTATAAATGATGCATTAAAAAAATTAAATGTAGAATATATTGATATGATGCTTCTTCATCACCCGGGAAATAATGATGTTGAGGCATATAAGGCTATAGAAAAAGCTATAAAAGAAGGAAAGATCCGTTCTGTTGGACTTTCTAATTGGTATATAAAAGAATTAAAAGAATTTCTTCCAAAGATAAATATAATGCCTGCTTTAGTACAAAATGAAATACATCCCTATTATCAAGATACTGAAGTAATAGAATATATTCAAAGTTTGGGAATAGCTGTTCAAGGCTGGTATCCATTGGGAGGAAGAGGACATCAGAAAGAACTTTTAAATGATAAAGTATTAAAAGATATAGCAGCAAAATATAATAAATCAGTTGCTCAAATCATATTAAGATGGAATTTACAAAGAGGTGTAATTGTAATACCGGGATCAAGCAACAGAGAACATATAATAGAAAATACAGAAATATATGATTTTGAATTGAGCGATGATGATATGAAAAGAATATCAGAATTGAACCGCAATGAAAAACATGATTGGTATTAAATATTATTTTTATTATTATTATTTAATTTAAAGAAATTGATTAATAAAACTTTAGGAGAATATAAACATGAAAAAAAGAAAGCTAGGAGATTTAGAAGTATCCGCAATAGGCTTAGGATGTATGGGATATGGTGTAGTATATGATGAAAATTATGATAAAACAGAATTAATATCTCTTATACATGAAGCTGTAGAATTAGGCATTAATTTCTTTGACACCGCAGAAGCTTATGGCCCATATAAAAATGAGGAAATTGTTGGCGAGGCATTAGAGAAATACAGAGATAAAGTTGTAATAGCTACAAAATGCGGCATAAAAACAGTAAACGGTAAACCTGTATTAGATGCCAAAAAAGAAACTATAAGAACATCGGTAGAAGGTTCATTAAAAAGATTAAGAACCGATTATATTGATTTATACTATCTTCATAGAGTTGATGCTAATACCCCTATTGAAGAAGTGGCAGAAACAATGAAAGAATTAATAAAAGAAGGAAAAATTAAACATTGGGGAATTTCAGAACCTGGAGCAAACACTATAAAAAAAGCTGATAAAATATGCAAATTAACTGCCATACAAAGCGAATACTCTATGATTTGGAGAGAACCTGAAAAAGAAATTATACCATTATTAGAAGAATTAAATATAGGTTTTGTTCCATTCTCTCCATTAGGCAAAGGATTTTTGACAGGAAGATTCAATGCTGATTCAGAGTTTTCAAAAAATGATTTTAGAAGTTATGTACCAAGATTCCAAAAAGAAAATTTAAAGCAAAATCAAGTATTGATTGATATTTTAGAAGATATTGCAAAGACAAAAAATGTATCAAAATCTCAAATAGCATTAGCTTGGGTATTGTATCAAAAACCATTTATAGTACCAATACCGGGAACAAGAAAAATAGAAAGATTAAAAGAAAATATATACTCTGTTAATGTAGAGTTTACTAATGAAGAATTAAATAAAATAAATGAAGCAATATCAAAAATAACTATACAAGGAGAAAGATATCCAAAGGAACATTTAGAAATAGTAGGCAGATAATATTTTTTGTATTTATAATATTATACTTGATAAGATTATTTAATTTTTTAATTACAAGTATGATTTTTGAAAAGTTTATAAATGAATTATTTTAGTATATACAAAAATTTTTAACTTTGTCAATTTTAATATTTTTGTAGATATATTATCAACTTTTTTGCCGCACAAAAAAGTTGCAAAAAACGCAAGTGCTACAACCTTATATTATTACAAT
>NZ_CALXYQ010000024.1 GCF_944393015.1 uncultured Brachyspira sp. | reverse complement strand
TGATTTATCTTTTATATCATCTATAGACTTCTCTAAAGAATGTGCCTTCTGTTCTATAGAATCCAAAAACTCCTCTTTATCCTGACTTATTTTCTCAAGTCCTTCTTTAAGAGTAGAGTAGAGCATCTCTTTAGTTTTTTCCATTTCATCTTTGAATTCTAATACACTTGATTCAGTTATAGAATTAAGTCTGTCATGTATAGTATCTCTTAAATTGTTTAATTCTGTTTCAAGACCGTCTTTAGATTGGCTTAAAGTTTCATAACGATTTTCTATATCTTTAGATTTAACATCTATCTCATCAGCGAATGATGAATATTTGTTTATAAGCTCATCTCTACCTTTCTCAAATAGTTCTGCTAATTGTTCTATATTATGACGGGCTGTTCTTTCAGCAAGCTGAGTAAGCTGATTAGTAAATAATTCTTCTTTTTTAGCGACATGGAGTTTGAATTCTTCTGTAAGAGCTGATATTTTCTCTTTTTCTTGTTCTGCCATAGTACTGTAATGAGCATCACGAGCTAAAAGGTTAGTAGTAAGGGCATCAAATCTCTTATAAAGTTCGCTTTCAAACTCATTTAATTTAGAATTATAAGATTCTATCAATTTATCCTGTATAGATCCGACATTCTTTTCTAATTCTGTCATTTTAGCCTTAACATCGGATATTCTTTTATAAGTCTTTTCTATAGTATTACGTTCTTTTAATACAGTATCTACTTTATTCAATATCTCCAAATAAGCTTCTTCAAGAGAATCAACCTGCTCCTGATACTGAGATACCGCAGCCTTATAGTCTTTATATGACTCAATCCTTTTATTTAATTTAGCTAGATCCTCTTCCATAGATTTGCTTATAAAGCCAGCCTTTTTAACTGCTATTTCCAAATCTATAGCATTATCTCTAACTTCAGATATTTTTTCTTCTACAATACCTTCCAAAACAGCTTTTTCTTCAGCAAACATTTCATTAAAATCATTATTGCTGTAATTTTTTTTTCTATTGATTACGCTGTATATACCGATAAATAATAGAGGAACAACGAATGTTAGTATTAATTGAAGAACAGGGGTCATAAAAAAACTCCGTAAATATAGTATATTAACATAATTCTATATTATGTTAATGTATATGTCAATAGTATTTAAATGTTTTAGTTTCTTAGGATGGTAAAATTCGCTTAAAATTTCCATTTTTTCTATATTATCATAATATTTTCTTATGTAAACTATCAAATTTTACTATTATATATAAAAAATATTTAGCATAGTATTAATTCATAAATCTAAACAAGATATTGCAAATTATGATATAAAACATTAAAATATATAATATATTTTTATGATAGTAAAATTATGAGTTTATATTTTACTATTAAATTAATATTTAGTTTAATTATACACAAAAATATTTTATCATGCTTGATATTATATTTTTTTATAGTAAAATAACTTAAGTTTTTTAACAGATGTCGATATTTTAAAGAATAGTTAAAAAATATTCGGAGATAACAATGAAAAAAGTTATTGCATTTATATTGCTGCTATATTTCCCATTATTTTCCCAAAATAGTATAACATTTCCAGATTATATAGAAGATTTACAAACTAAATCTCCTAAAAAATCTATAGATTGGTTTAAGAAAAATTCTTATTCCGATGAATATGGTGTAAATGAATATGTATTTGACTTTTACAGAGGTGTAAGCAGATATTTATCATTTGTAAAATTTAGAAGTGCCAGAACAGAAGTTAATAGGGCAGCTAGTGATTTTAGAAAGGCTTTAGAATTACCTAACGACCCTGTATATTCTTACAATGATAGAGCTTTCCTATATTTAGGAGGAATACTTACAATACTACCTGGAGATAAAGAATTACCTGCTAGGATATTTAAATACTATGCTGACAATTGCAAAACTTCTAATCCCCACTATCCTACAGCAATATATTGGACTATGTATTTAAGTTATATTACTCCTATGGTTTATGAAAGTTATTATGAAACTTTAAATATTTTATCAAAAAATCCTAATAATAAGATATATGATTATTTTTCAGGGGAGAATAAGCCTATAAATGAAATGATGAAAAAGTTAAAATCTCCTCAAGATATGACTCAGAAGGTTTATGAATGGACTACTTCTAATATGGACGTTTATACATTAATAAAGAATTCTATTCCTATACTTCCAGAAGAAGAAGGACTTTCTGTATTTACAGCACAAAAATTCGATACTTTTGAAAGATATTCTCCTGCTAAAAATATTGATGAAATAGAAAAAGAAATAGAAAAAAATGAAGAGTCTGAAGAAGATTTAGTAAAAACAGAAATAGCTCCAGAGGAAAAAGAAGAATTAGATGAGCTTCAGGATATAGCTAAAAGAGAAAAAACTCCTGAAAATGCTTCAAATAGAAAAATACCTTCTATAGAAAAAGAAATAGTTGATGAAATAGTTATAGATGACCCTAAAACTATTGAATATAAAACAAATATACTAAGAGGTACAAAAGAGGAAAAAGATATTCCTGAACCTACAAATATAGAAACAGAAATTGAAAATGAACCTTTATACCCATTAACTATATTGATAGATAAAAGCCCTAATAATGGCCCTATAGGTGTTGATATAGAAGATTATTCATTCAATACGGAAGTTTCTACAAACTTCGTTATAGATGTTTCTGAAGGAATGTATGAGGCTTATATATCTTTCGGAGATAAACTGTATACTAATGCAGTAAAAGTTGAAAAAGATAAATACAATCTATTCTCTATAATAATAAAAGATCATACTAGTACTACTACAAATGATTTAGATGGACTAAAAGAAGAGATAAAAGAAGAATTAAATGATGGAGAAGAAGAAATAGTAGAAGAAGAAAAGAAAGAAGATGTTTCAGTAACAGTAGGAAAAGAAAATACACCTGTTAATAGATATGACGGAAATGCTGAAAACACAAGAAATATAATAAGAGATGTATTATCAAGACCTGCTAAAGTGGCAACAGAATGGTTTAATACCAATCCTTATAATGAATATATGGGAATATCCGTAGAGGAATATACATATTATAGAGGAGTTGCCTATTATTCAAGATTTCTAAATGAAGGAAGAAGATCTGCAGAATTTGCTGCTCAGGCTAAATCAGATTTAACATTTGCATACAATAAAAAAGATAATTCTAATCTTTTGATGAGAACTAGACTTTATTTAGGTGCAGTTAACTTATTCGCTTATAATGATTTATATGAAGCTGATAAGATGTTTGCTGAAGTTGGTTCTTCTTTAGCCGAAGATCATAGATATTATCCTACTGTTCTTTATTGGAGAAGCAAAATAGGTGTTGCAGATGCTGCTAAATTGGAAGAGTTTTCAAAAATACTATCATCCAAACCACAAAATACTCAAATATTAGATTATTCTTCTACAATGTTTAAAGATTTATCATCTATGCCTTCTTATGAAGAAAAAATAACAGGTATTAGAGCTGTTAGAAATTCAAAACCTATATATGAGCCTCCAAAGAATGCATCTAAGGCTGGAAGCAGTAAAACTCAGGAAGTTTTAAATTAAAAAAATAAATAATTAGGACAAGTTAATATGTTAGATATAAAAAAACCTAGAGGTACAAACGATTTTTTCTATGATTCTTCTAAAAGACTAGAATATATAGAAAATAAAATAAAAAATATAGTAAAACTTTATGGATACGGCAGAATAAGAACGCCTTTATTTGAGTATACAGACCTTTTCACTAGAGGAATAGGAGAGGGTACTGATATAGTAGGAAAAGAGATGTTTACCTTTGAAGATAGAGGAGGAAGATCACTCACTTTAAGACCTGAAGGTACTGCTTCTGTAGCTCGTGCTTATGTTGAAAACTCTATGCAAAATGAGTTTGCTATAAACAAATTATTTTATTTAGGTACTATGTATAGGGCGGAACGTCCTCAAAAGGGAAGATACAGAGAATTTAATCAGTTTGGAGTTGAGTGTATAGGAAATTCCTCTCCTTTGATAGATGCTGAAATCATACTTCTAAATATAAATGTATTAAAAGAATTTGGCATTGATGATGTTAATCTTCTAATAAATACTGTAGGATGTTCTAAATGTAAGCCTTCTTATAATAATGCTTTAAAAGAGGCTATTGGAAGCAGAAAAGAAGAACTTTGCGAAACTTGTCAAAAAAGATATGAGGGTAATATATTAAGAATATTAGACTGCAAAAATGAAAAATGTAAAGAAACAATAAAAGATATACCAAAATTCTATGATTATGTATGCGATGAATGTAAAGAACATTTTGATAAATTATGCGAAGAACTTACAAGAATAGGACAGAAATTTACTGTTGATCATAAACTTGTTAGGGGCTTAGATTATTATACAAAAACCGCTTTCGAAGTTCAAACAAATGCTTTAGGGGCTCAAAGTGCCATACTTGGAGGCGGAAGATATGATAATTTGATTGGTATTTTCAATAATGGAAAAGATGTTCCAGCTGTTGGAAGTGCTATGGGTATAGAAAGGCTTTTACTTGTATTAGAAAATCAAAATAATATCATTACTGAAAGACTTGATGCTTATATTGTGGCATTTAAAGAAACTGAAAATGAAGTTTTAAAAATTATGCAGTCTTTAAGAGCTAATAATATAAGCTGTGATTATGATTTTGCTGTTAAATCTATTAAAAGTCAGTTCAAATCCGCTAACAAAAGAAATGCTAAATATGCTGTTGTTCTTGGAGAAGATGAATTCAAAAGAGGAATGTGCAAATTAAAAAATATGGACAGCGGCGAAGAAAAAGAAATATCTATAAATGATATACATAACAATATAGAAAAATAATTATGTCAAAAATTATTACATATTGTATTATCATTTGTTTTATCTAAAAGCAATTACCTAATAAAAAAATGGGAAAATTATGAAAAAATTATTTATTATATTAATTATACTTGCTGCTATAGTATCCGCTTCATCTGTGGCATTCATTCAGTATATGATTAGTCCTATTAGCAAAGATAGTGAAAAAGTATACTTTGAAATAAAACAGGGTGAAGGTGCTTCAACTATAGCTAATAAATTGGAATTGCAGGGACTTATTAGAAATTCTAAAGTCTTCCTATTATTTGCTAAATATCTTAAATATGACAGAAAACTTTTAAGCGGCTATTATGAAGTTAGCAGAAATATGAACATGATAGACATTATGAAGCATCTTAATAGCGGAAAACAGGCTATGGTAAGACTTACTATTGCTGAAGGAAAAAATATTTATGAAATAGGAACTTATTTAGAATCTCAAGGCTTTACTACTAAAAAAGAGTTTTTGGAAGTTTGCCATGATAAAGAGATATTAAAAAAATATAATATTCCTTCCGATAGCGTTGAAGGCTACATATTCCCTTCTACTTACTATATAGTAAAAGGAAATCCAACTAAAATATTAGTTATGTATATGATAGACTCACTTTTTAAGCAATTTCCTGATTTAGAGGAAAGGGCCAAGAAAATGGGTAGAAATGTTCATGAAATATTGACTATGGCTTCAATAGTAGAAAAAGAGATGGGACCTCTTGATGATCCTAGATTAATATCATCTGCTTATTACAATCGTTTGAAAATAGATAAAAGATTGGAAGCTGACCCTACAACAATATATGCTATGACTTTGGTAAAAGGTGATTATATAGAAAAGCCAAATCTTAAATATGCTGATTTACGTATGGAACACCCTTATAATACATACAAAAATACAGGACTTCCTCCTGGTCCTATATGTTCATCTGGTGCTAAAGCTATAGAAGCGGCATTGGATCCTGCAGATACTGATTATATTTTCTTTGTAGCAGACGGAACAGGAAAACATGCATTTTCTGTTACTTATGAAGAACATGTGGAAAATATTAACAGATATATTTTCAAAAAATAATTATTTACAATTAGACAATACCAAAATTAATAATTAAGTTTATAAAAAAGGGGCTTTAATAAGCCCCTTTTTTTTACTTACTTTCTTTTATTATCAACTAAACCCATTAAATTTCTTACTTCATACAATGTTTTTTCAGCTACTTCAGAAGCATTTTTTGCTCCTTCTTTTAGTACATCATAAACATAATCTTTATCATTAGAGTATTTATTTATATTTTCTCTTATAGGTGCCAATTCATTATTAATATTTTTAGCAAGCATTCTCTTACATTGTACACAGCCTATAGAAGCATTTTTACATCCCTCACAAACTTCTTTCTGCTCATCTTCGCTTGAAAATATTTTATGATAGCTATAAACATTACATATATCAGGATTACCCGGATCAGTTTTAAGTTTTCTGTTAGTATCAGTCATTGCTTTCTGCATTATTAATTTTTCTGTTTCTTCTGCAGTTAAGGATAATGCTATATGGTTATTCAAAGACTTACTCATTTTATTTTGTCCGTCTAGTCCCAATATTCTCAACACTTTTCCATGATAAGTATCAGGTTCTTTGAAATATTCACCATATCTATTATTAAACTTTCTTACTATCATTCTTGTAAGCTCTACATGCTGTTCCTGATCTTCTCCAACAGGTACTATATCAGGATGATAAAGCAAAATATCTGCAGCCATTAAAGAAGGGTAGGTTAGAAGTGCTGCATTAATATTTTCAACATTCTTTCTTGATTTATCTTTATACTGAGTCATTCTTTCAAGCTCAGCTACAGGTATAATAGAATTAAATATCCAAGCTAATTCTGTATGTGCTCTTACATCTGACTGAACAAATATAGAACATTTATTAGGATCAAGACCGCATGCCAAATATTCAACAGCTGCATCCATTATTCTTTTTTGCATTTGAGAAACATCATATTCAACGGTTATAGCATGATAATCAACAATACAAAAAAATCCATAATAATCATTAAGTATATCAGCCCAATTCTTCAAAGCTCCAAGATAATTCCCAATATGAAGAGAACCAGTTGGCTGTATCCCACTTAACATAATTTTTTTTGACATATTTCAGCTCCATTTAATTTTTTTTCATTATTGCTATGTTCGCCTACGCCCAAAGGTTTGATTTAATAAATTAAATCAAAGGCTTCGGCTCACTTTTTATATTGCTATGTTCGCCTAGCGTAGCTACCTACTTGGTCGCCCAAATGTGTGACTTAATAAATTAAGTCACACACCTGTGTACCTTCGGTAAAGGCTTCAGCTCACTTTTATATTGCTATGTTCGCCTAGCGTAGATACCTACTCGGTCGCCCCCAAAGGTTTAACTTAATAAATCAAGTAAGATCCTGAGCACCTTCAGTAATAGCTTAATCTCACTTTTATATACCTAACTAATGACAAAACTAATTAGTAAATTAAGTTATATCATTAGTTAATAGCTTTTTTATTATTACTAATAAAATCCTAAATACTATAATATTTATTCTGCTTTAATATTAGCTATTAAAAAACCTTCCTCATTTGTTTTTAAATCACTTACACTAATATATATAAGTCTCTTATCTTCTGTTTCTATTAATAATTTTTTATTTAAAGGGTTCAATTCTTTTATAACAGCTGGTACATTATTAAATACTAATTTAGTACCAACTTTAGGCAAATCTTTTTTAAGAGCACAATAAGCCTTATATTCATGAGCCAAACAGCACATAAGTCTTCCGCATTGTCCGGATATTTTCATTGTGTTTAAAAGCATACCCTGTTCTTTTGCCATTTTTATAGTTATAGTTTCAAATTTACCCTTTATCACTTTACAGCATAATTCTCTTCCGCATATTCCGCATCCGCCTATGGATCTAGCCTCATCTCTTACACCTATTTGTCTTAATTCTATTCTAGTTTTGAAATGTGCCGCTAAATCTTTTACCAATTCCCTAAAATCTATTCTCTCCTCAGCTATAAATTCAAATAAAAGTTTTGCTCTGTCCAAAAAATAATAAGAACTTATTAATTTCAAATCCAAATTATGATTATTTACTTTTTCTTTGCATATTTTAAAAGCTTCAGCTGCATCTTCCATATTAATTTTATATTGTTCTAAATCTTTGTCATCTGCTATTCTTAGAATATTAAATATTTTATTTTTATTATTTTTAATTTTTACATTATTATTTTCTTCTTCAGCAGCAATGTCTTTTAATTCCTCAGATATTTCATCTTCATTAATAGTTTCATTATCTTCATGTATTTCATCATTATTTTCTATATTATCAGAGTGTACATTATTCTCTTCTTCTAATAAATCTACATCTATATCTTCAAAATTTAGCACATGTCCTATCTCTACACCTTCATCTGTTTCTATAACACAGGCATCTTTTACCTTTATATTTTCTATATGTAAATGTTCAAATTTACCTATATTAGATCCCCTGAACTTTATATGAGCTATATTTTTTATCATTATTAACTCTCCGCTTCATTACTATAAATTATAATATTTAAAGTTATTATATTTTATTTTTAAGTTGATATTATTGCAAGTATTATTTTCAATAATAATATAAAAAATATACATTATTAAATTATAAAATTAGTTGCTAAATATTTCATATAGTATATGATATAATATCTGAATAATATAGTATGCAGTTCATTATGAAGTTATTTTTATTGTTTCCATTATTTTTTTTTATGCTATCATGTCTAACTGCACCTGAAATTTATTTAAATAATAATGTAATATATTGGAAAGAATATGTAGTAAACAAATCAGCATCAGATGTTTATCAGAATATTTATAGATTCGATAAAAATGCTGATATGTACTTTATTGTATATGGTTATAAATCTAAAATAAAATATAAATTATTCTTAATGAAAGAGCCAGATGAAGCATTTTATTATAAAAATACTACATTAAAAAGTTATATAATAGGGAGTCTTCCTTCACTTAATTTATATGAAGATGCTTTAAAAAACAATAATAATTCTAGGTTATACATTAATGATTATTTTAATAGATCATTTTCTGACAGAACTATTTATATGCCTATAGGTTTAGCATTTAAAGATGGTAATTTGTATATAGCAAAAAACTATGGAAAAGATTATCAAGATAGATTATCACATTGGCTTAAAAAAAATGGTTATGGTACAGGTAAAGAATGGATACCGGCTATAAATGTGGATTGGAATTCATATCCTGTGCCTATTGAGCATGAAATTGATTGGAATGATTTAGAAATTGTAGGAAGGCTCTTCTAATATATGTATTAAATGTATTTTTAATATCATTATCTAGTTATAATATGCTAGTAATAATATAATAATATAGTTATTTTTTTCCATTCCTATTTTTAATTTATGCATTAGAATTGTAGATAATAGGAGGAAATAGATGGAGAAAAGCGCTTTTTATATTGATATACAAAATAAAGATCATAGATCAAAAAGAATAGGGGAGCTATACTCTGCAATATCCCATGGTATAGGTGCTTTACTTGGCATTGCCGGACTTGTTCTTATGCTTGTAAAAATAAAAGTTAATCCTATACCTATAATTATTTATGGTACAGGAATAATATTTTTATACACATTTAGTTCTCTATATCATTTCTTTCCTGATAGTAAGGTTAAGCAATTATTCAGAAAATTTGATCATATAGGAATATATGTATTTATAGCGGCAACTTATACTCCGGTTTGTATATTTTCTCTTCCTAGAAATGTAGGCATATTGATATTATCTGTTATATGGTCTTGTGCTTTGATAGGAATATTGTCAAATACAGTGATAAAATACAAAAACATTGTTCTAAGACTAGTTTTATATATATTAATGGGCTGGATAATTATATTTGCATTCAAACCTTTGATGAATAGATTTGATATTCTGCATTTAAATTGGCTTATATGGGGCGGAATATTCTATACTATAGGAGCATTCTTATATGCTTTGGGTAAAAAATGTAATGATAAAACTAAGCAATTTACTCATGATATTTTCCATATATTTGTATTAATGGGTTCTTTTGCTCATTATTGGTTTTTATATAGTTATGTTATAAATTAATGTCTTTACTTTTTTAATTTTTTCTATATTATATTTCCATAATAATATAAGAGGTTATTATGGTTAAAGTTATTGATATAGAAGAATTTTTGAAATTAGCAAATAATGATGAATTACCTATAATAGATGTACGTTCCCCAATAGAATATAATCATGCTCATATTCCCAATGCCCACAATGTATATTTATTTAATGATGAAGAAAGAAAAGATGTTGGTACCATATACAAGCAAATAGGAAGAAAAGAGGCTATATTGAAGGGATTAGAATATGTATCTGTTAGAATGACTGCTATATTAAAATCCATTGATGAAATAGCTAAGAAACATAATTCTACTAATAAAATACTTATGCATTGTTTCAGAGGCGGAATGCGTAGTGAATCAACTGCCTGGCTTTGTTCAAGTTATGGATATGATGTTTATATGCTAAAAGGCGGATATAAAAGATATAGAAACTATGTACTAGATTCATTTGAAAGGGATTATAAAATATATTTGCTTACAGGAAGGACTGGAAGCGGAAAAACATTGATATTAAATAAATTAAAATCCATAGGATATAATGTAATAGATTTAGAGAAAATAGCAAAACATAAAGGTTCTGCTTTTGGATGGATAAATGAAGGAGAACAGCCGTCTCAAGAACAATTTGAAAATAATCTTTCCTACGAACTATTAAAATATGATATTAATTCCACACTTTGGTTTGAAGATGAAAGTTTACTTATAGGAAGAAGAGCAATACCTAAATCATTATTCAATAAAATGAGAGAAGCTCAAAAAATCATATATTTAGACATACCAAAAGAGTGCAGAGCTGAATATATAGTTAATACTTATGGAAAATATAATATTGATGATTTAAAAGAATCTATTCTAAAAATAAAAAAACGTTTGGGCGGAGAAAGATTAAAAGAATCTTTAGAATTGCTTGATAATGGAAATATATATGAATGCGTACTTAATATGCTTTATTATTATGATAAGGCATACAAACTTAGTATAAACGAAGACAAATTAGTATCAATAAAATGTGAAGATAATAATTTTGACAATATAGTAGAATCTATTATAAAAGCAATATAAAATTAACTGTTAAACTAAAAAGCGATAGAGAAAAACTCTATCACTTTTTTTATTTATTATTTAATAAAGATTAAAATGATTCAAAACCATCTGAAGTATCTTTAGAAGTATCAAATGTATTGCCAAACTCATTATCTTTTACTGTTCTAGCTGGAGTTGGAGCAGGCATTTTTTCTTCATGATGTTTTTTAATAGGGCTTTTTAACTCTGGTTTTTTAGTAACAGGTTTTTGAGGTTCAGATTTTGGAGCAGGTTTATTTTCTTGTACTGCTTTTGTATCTGTAGTAGGTGAAGCTTTTTTTCTTTCAACTTTAGATATATTCTTTTTATAGTTAGAACCTCTTAATTTGAAGAATTCCATAGCAGATAATAATTCTTCAGCTTGAGAGAATAAAGCTTCAGAAGTGGCAGTAGATTCTTCTACTAAAGCAGCATTTTGCTGAGTAGTCATATCCATTTGAGTGATAGCTATATTAACTTGATCAATACCTGCCTGCTGTTCCATAGCTGTAGAACTTAGATCCTGCATAATTTTTGCTGTTTCTTCTATTTGAACTCTTAAGTTTTGGAATATTTCTTTAGATTCTCTTGCAGTTTCTGTAGCAGCAGCTATTTTTTCCTCAGAATCTGCAACTAAAATAGTAATATCTTTAACAGAAGTTTGAGTTGTTTGAGCTAAGTTTCTAACTTCAGAAGCAACAACTGCAAAACCTCTACCTTGTTCTCCAGCACGAGCAGCTTCAACTGCAGCATTAAGAGCAAGTATATTAGTTTGGAATGCTATATCTTCAATTATTTTAGTAATAGCACTAATTTTAGAACTTGATTCATATACTGCCTCAATATTTTGTGTACTTTCTTCTATGATTCTTCCAGCTTCTTCAATAGCTTTTTTAGAGCTAATCATCATATTATTACCTTCTAAAGTATGTTCAGCAGAAGATTTTATTGTAGAAGCAATCTCTTCCATAGACGAAGCAGTTTCTTCAAGTCCTGAGGCCTGATTTTCTGTTCTATTTGATAAATCTATATTACCTTGTACTACCTCATTAGCAGATGCCTTTACAGTATAAGCACTGTCATATACTATTCTTACTTTTTCATTCAATTGATCTAATGTATTTTTTAAAGCAACGGCTATTTCTCCAAATTCGTCTTTTCTTTTTTCAAATTCAGGAGGAGAATACCATGAAATATCGCCTTTTGACAGTCTAATTAAATCTACAGCAAGAAGATGTAGTATAGATGTTATCTTATGCATATAAGACACTATAAAAGTAGAAGCCAAAATAAGTATTGCTATTGCACCAATAATAGCATATCTTTTCATAGCATTTACATGTGAGAATAATTCATCAGATTCTATACTCATTACAACTGACCAGCCGGATATAGGTTCTTTGTAGAAAGTAGCTATTGAATCTTTGCCATTAAATGGAGATTTAAACTCATAATAGCCAGATTCATTTGCCACAGCATATCTAATATAATCTGCATTTCTTAAAACTTCACTTCTAACATGCGAAGGAATAGGGTCAGCAATTACCCATCTGTCTTTATCCACTATGAATGGGTGACCTGTATTACCAAATTTAACAAGAGTTAATTCTTTATCTATAAATCCTAACCAATCAATCATAGTTGATATTGCACCAACTATATTGCCTGTACTATCTTTTATTGGTGAAAAAATCTTAACTACATATTTGTTATTGTCTGCCGGAGAAGGATCAACAGTGTAATGCATTGATGATTGCCCTGTCATAATTTTCTGCCATAATTCTGTTCCGCTGAAATTTCTAGCAGTATTAACTACTTTACCATCTAAATTATCAGCTATTACATTTCCAGCATCATCAAGTATAACAATACCTTCAACATTATGATTATTAGCAACAATATTTTTTAATGTAGCTTCAACAGCCGCTTTTGATTCTGGTGTTCTAGTTCTAATATAAGTTATAAATTCAGGGTAACCGCTACTTATAGCTTCAGATGTAAATATCGCCTGATCTAACCATACATTAATCATTCTTGAATAAACTTTTGTAGTAGATTCAAAACCAAATATGGCTGAACTTCTTATTCCTTGAGAGCCTATATTAATTATTAATGTTACTAATATTATTGTCATAACAGTAACAAGCAGCATTACAAAGAACGGGATTTTAACTTTCAAGGATTGCAATTTTCTCACTTTTCAAACTCCAACAATTATTTTACAAAAATATTATAATTCATATATATAATAACAATATTTTTTATGAAGTCAAGATATATTTTTCATATATCGTAATAATTATCGGATATTTTTTATATATTTTTAATAATTGGAAGGTTTTCTATTGTTTTTCATTCATTTTTTTATTTTCAGCTTCGCTATTTCTCAAATAAAGAGGCAATAAATTGAAAATATTATCAAAATTATTTGATTTTATCCTTGGTATCGACAGTTTTATACTATTGGAGGCTTTTATTATATTGAATGATTTATCTATGTCATTTATTTTATAATTTTTTAATTTTTCTTTGAAATAATCTTGATTTTTATAAAATCCATCTCCGCATAGAGTAAGTGTTTTATCATTACTTTCTATAGAATTAATGATATTTATAAACTCTTCATAGGTTAAATCTAAATTTTCTTTTATTTTATTATTTCCGGAATATATATCAGCATAAATACTTCCTTTCCTAGCATCTATCATACTTGCTTTTATTCCGTTATAATCTTTGATATTTTCATACAATGTTTCTAAACTTGAAATACCTATAATATGTATATTTTTAGCATAGCAAATTGTTTTTACTGTGGCAAATGCTATTCTTAATGCAGTAAAAGATCCTGGGCCAATTCCCAATACTATATAATCTATTTTATCAAGTGAGATATCATTTTCTTTTAGAAAGTTATTTAAGACAGGAAGTATTTCCTCATTATGATTTCTTACATCTTCTTTATTATATTCAATGATAGAATCATTATCTTTTTGCAAGGCTATAGAAAAACTGCTGGATACTGTATCAAATGCTAATATATTCATGACATTAAATCTAATACTAAACCTTTAAGTCTCATAACTTTATTTGCAATAGCTATATGATTCTTTTGTTCTGACATTATTAATCTATATAATGAATCAAGTTCTTCATTTATCTTTGAAACTACTTGATATTCACGGCCTCTTCTCATATATGATGATACTATTCTTATTCTATAAGCATCTTTTACTAATTTATCCGTTAACGATCTTATTAAATCTCTAAATTTTTGAAAGTCTTTCATATTTGCACTTTTTTCAAGCATATTTCCAGCATCGTATATTTGTCTTTTTAATTCATCTAATTCATAAGAATATCTTTTAATTTCCTTTTCCTCTTCGAGCATTGCAGCAAATGGAGAAGATGATACAGCCATTTTCATAGAAGCATCTTGCGATGTCATCAATAGACTGTTTAAATTCATTTCTCTATTTCTTCTTTCCTGAACTCTCATTATTTTTCTCCATAATTTATTTTTATTAAAATATTATGTTAACTTAACATGAATCAGATAAAATTTCAATATATACAACATATAATAAATCGTATTTTTACTATTTTACTTTATAACTTTATTTTTATATTTATTAAATAATTGAAAAAAATACTAAAAGTTTTATAATATGATAAAGCCTAAGGAAGTAACTATGAATAGAAATGAAATATTAGAAAGATATAATCAAATATTAAATAATATTAATGCAGCAAAACAAAAATATAATATAGAATACGATATAAATATAGTAGCTGTGAGTAAATATTCTTCTATTGAAACTATAAAAGAATTTCTATCATTGGATATAGATTTACCTCTTGGAGAAAGTAAGGCTCAAAGTTTAAGAGATAGAGCAGGGGAGATTGCTCAATTAAAAAATAATGTTAGATGGCATTTTATAGGAAGAATACAATCAAACAAAGTAAAATACATAGTGAGATATGCTGACTTAATACAGAGTGTAGATTCTGTTGAAATAGCTGAATATATCAATAAAGAGGCGATAAAAAATAATAAAGTTCAGGATATATTATTACAATTCAATATAAGCGATGAAGATCAGAAGGGCGGATTTAATATAAATAATTATATAGATATATATGAAAACATTATAAAAATGTCTAATATATCTGTTAAAGGTTTAATGGGTATAGGGAAAGATAGTGAGAATTTACTACTCATTGAAGAAGAATTTGAAAAACTTAATACTATATATAAATCCATTAATTTAAAATACAATAATCCTTTATCAATACTTTCTATGGGAATGTCTTCAGATTATGAGCTTGCAATAAAACATGGTTCAAATATGATAAGAATAGGAAGCAGTTTCTTGGGTAATTCTTAATCTTATATATTGTATAAAATAGGCTAGGGTAGAGAAAGAAATTTTTTAAGAATTAAATATTATGATAACCTATAAATATAATAATCTTATAGCATAATAAATATGAATTATAAAATACTTAAAGTTAATATCAAATATTTATTTTAAAGTAGGTATTCAGACTAATATAAATGCTATATATTATAGAAGAAAATAAAAAATATCTTCTATAAATAAGAGCAAAATTAAATAATAATCACTGGAAACGTCTTGGTCTTTCTATTGTTATTAAATAATTCCAAACATAATAAAATACAGTATCTTCTGTTGTGAAATTCTCTACAGCTTCATCTTTTTTTAATTTAATCATAGAATTAGAGAAAGCTTCATCTTTTTGCAGTTCATCTATTTTCAATGATAATTGATCTGTATGAGCTTTTACTTTAGCCATAAGATCTACAGGCAAATTTCTTTCATAGTCTTTACTAGTTAAAGTTTCAAGGGCATATTCTATTTTATCTGGCGTTATTCTTGCTGATATTTCTTGTTCTCTTTTAGCTTCTTCATTAAGTATATTATCAGTCCAAGTATTGAACTCATTAATCCATTCTTTATACATATTACCATATTTATCAGAGTTTAAAGTATAATCATTCTTTACATCGTCTGGAAGTATATTCAAAAAATTTCTATATCTTTGTTCCATAGCATATATAGAACCGCCGTCATTTTTACATGCAACAAGTATTATAAATAAAGTTAATATTAAAAGTATTATTTTCTTCATTTTCTATCCAATTATATCCAAAATTATTTTTTTTATTATTGCTAATAAAAATTGTTCGCTAGCTTTGCATACTTACGGCAAAGGCTCACAATTTTTATAATTAATGCTAGATTATACTATAAATTATAAAAAAGTTCAAATTATTACTAATAAAAATTGCCAGCTGCTTATGTATAAAATTCTATATAATATCTGCAATGAGTAAACTTCTATACAATAATAATTTTAATATAACTTATAGCTAAAAAAACATAACTAAACTATATATTCTAAGCACGAACATATATAAAAAAATAACATGTATAAGTTAACATAATACACATTATCGGAATATAAATTTATTGTTTTTCCGGGGTATTTATTATTGGATATATAATTATTTGATTATTTTGATAAGTTATACTATTAGATTATATATAACTATTTATTACTATTCTTTATAGCTATTATTAGTATCAATAATAATAGCTATAACTATATTACAATTAAACTATTTTTAAGCTTGTTTGGTATATTATAGCTTGTAAATTAACTGTATTTTTAGTATTTTGGATACATTTATATATATGCTTTAATTATTGAAATTTACCCATAATACTATACCTTATTAGCTATACTTTAATATCTCATAATTCTCTGCCTGTCTTAATATTATTATGCAGTATTTTCAAACTCTTTATGATATTTATGCATTTTCAAAAATCTCTTTATATCCATTTTCATTTTGGATCCTGTGGATTCCTTGCTTTGCCAATCTATATCTTCAGAGTTCTTTTCTATTATAACAGCCAATTCTCTAGCCATTGTTTTAATTTCTTCTTTATTATAGTCTGTATTTATAGGACAAGCATAGCATCATATATAGCCTTTTCTCATTTGTAAGCCCTAAATCATTTAAAATATTTCGGATTATATTATGTTTACTTATATTTGTGTATTGATAATATATCATATACCATAAAAATATGATAGTTACAATACTTATTTTTTTAATAAAATATTTGACATATAAAATAAAAATATTTATTATGTTTATTAGACAATCAAAAGGAATTTATATGGCTACCATAAGAGAAATAGCAAAATTAGCAGGGGTTTCAATAGGAACAGTTGACAGAGCTTTAAATAACAGAGGAAGAATAGATCCTGATGTAGAGCAAAAAATATTGGATATTGCAAAGTCATTAAATTATAAACCCGATAAAATAGCCAAATCATTAGCCATTAGAAAAAAGAAATTCAAAATAGCTGCGGTTCTAAATACTTATAACAATTTATTTTTTGAAGATGTTATAAAAGGAATAGAAATAGCCGGAAAAGAAATAGAAGAATTCGGAATGTCTGTTATTATAAAAAGATGTAAAGACTTTGATGCTGATAATCAATTAGAACTCATTGAAGAAGCCATTAATGAAGGAGCTAATGCTATGGCTATAGTTGCCATAAATGATGAGAGAGTCATAAATAAAATATCTGAACTTTATAATAAGAATTTCCCTATAGTACTTTTAAACTCTTTTGTGAACAGTAAAGATTGTATAGCTTATGTCGGATGCAATTATGATTTGGCTGGAGAGATAGCAGCTTCACTTTTGAATATCATATCAAATGGAAATAATATTAATTTATTAGTTTTTTCAAATAATTTTAATAAAATGCTTGGAAACAAAAAACGTGTTGACAGTTTAGTGAGCAGACTTAATTCTGATTATAAAAATGTAAATGTACAATCAATAATAGAAATGGAAAAAGATAATAATCTTAATTTTGATAAAAGTAAAAATAATTTATTAAAACATATGGATACTGATGTTGTTATATGTCCGGGTGCCGAAACTAGTAAATATGTTATAAACGCTATTAAAGAATTAGGACTATACAATAAAATAAAAATCATCACTTATGACTTTTCCGATGTTGTAAAAGAAGGGCTTTTAGATAGAGGCATAATAGCTTCAATAACACAAAATCCTCAAGAGCAAGGATACAGAGCAATAAAAGTTTTATTTGAATACTTGCTTACAAAAACTATACCAGATAAAAGATACACTTATATAGAAACACAAGTGATATTCAGAGAAAATTTATTGTAACTCTACCCTACTCTATATTTATAATTTTAAATATAATAACAGCTTAAAATTGTAATAATGATTTACCACCATTTTATAAGTTCTGTTATTTCTTCTCTATATTCAACAAATTTAGGATCAGCTATGTTTCTAGGATGTTCCAAATCTATATGTATTTCTTTTTTTATAGAAGTTGGCTTATTGGTTAATACTAAAACTCTTTCACCTAAATAAACAGCTTCCTCTATGTTATGGGTAATAAATATAATTGTAGTACCCAAAGTTTTCCATATATTCAAAAGCTCATCTTCCAATTTGAATCTCAAAGAAACATCTAATTGTCCGTAAGGCTCATCCATCAAAAGTAATTCAGGCTCCACTGCAAATGCTCTGGCTATAACAACCCTTTGAAGCATACTAGCAGAAAGCTCGCTTGGATAAAAGTTTTTAAACTTCTCAAGCCCAACCATTTTTATTACTCTGTCAGCCCTCTCTTCAATAACATCTTGAGGAAGTTTTTTTATTTTCAATCCGAACTTGACATTCTCCTCTACTTTAAGCCAAGGCATAGTAGAATATTCCTGAAATATATATGCTATATCATGTTTTTTTAAGTCAACATGTTCGCCGTCTATCTGTATGGCTCCATAAGTTGGTTTGTATAACTTTGTAAGGCTATTTAAAAATGTAGTTTTACCGCAGCCAGTAGGTCCTACTATACATAAAAATTCACCTTTCATAACATTAAATGATATATCATTTAAAACCAATAAATCACCGAATTTTTTTGTTAATCTTGAAACTTTTACTTTTACTTCTCTAGTATCATTTGTCATAAATATATCCTTTTTATGTTATAAAGTTATATCCATATTATCATTTATTTCATTTCTAATTTTAAGGAAATTAGGATCAGTCAATCTTCTAGGTCTAGGCAAATCTATAATATATTCTTTTTTTACAACTGTAGGACAGTTTGTAAGAAGTATTATTCTGTCACCCAAATAAACAGCTTCTTCTATATTATTAGTAACAAATACAACAGTTCTTTTTTCTTTCTGCCAAATCTTTTCAACTTCTTCTTCCATCATATATCTAGTCTGTGCATCCAAGTGTCCAAAAGGCTCATCAAGAAGCATAACAACCGGTTCATTACAATATGCCCTAGCTATACCTACCCTCTGCCTCATACCTCCGGATAATTGATTCGGATAACTATTTTCAAATCCATTTAATCCCACCAAATCTATATAATATTTTGCTTTTTCTCTTCTCTCTTTCTTTGGTATTCCTCTTGCTCTAGGTCCGAACTCTACATTTTTCATAACAGTCAAAAAAGGAAATAAAGCAGTAGTTTGATATACAACACCTCTTTCAGGATGAGGTTCAGTTACTTTTTTACCATTAACTTCTATATCAGAATTTTCTGCTGTTTCAAGTCCTGCTATCAAATTTATCAATGTTGTTTTTCCGCATTGACCGGGTCCGAATAATACAACAAATTCATTTTCCTTCACTTCAAGACTTATATCTTTTATAACTTCTTTATATCCATGCTCGCTGAAAAACACTTTATTAACATGATTCATTTTTATAATAGTTTTATTTTCCATATTGACGCCTCAAATTAATTATTATATACCAGTAGAATTCCAAATAGTTAATCTCTTTTCTATATATCTCATTAAAGAAGATAATAATAAACCAACTATACCTATAGCTATCATACCAGCTAAAACTTGAGGTATATTTGCAGTATCAGAACCTCTTATTATAACCCAACCTACACCGGCAAAAGAACTAACCATTTCAGCTGCTAATACACCCATCCAGCTTACTGAAAAACCTACCTGCATACCATTGAATATTTGAGGTACTGAAGCCGGAAGTATAACATGCAAAAATATATCTCTGTCATTAGAACCAAGCATCTTAGCGGCACCTATTAAAGTAGGATTAACCTGAGAACTTCCTGCATAAGCATTCAAAGTAACATTAACAAAAGTACCAATAAATATTATAAATATTTTAGGTACTTCGCCTATTCCAAACCAAAGTATAGCCATAGGTATCCAAGCTATAGGAGGAATTTGTCTGAATACTTCAAAGAATGGTCTTACTATTGCTCTTGCATATTTATTAACTCCCATAGATATTCCTAATATAACACCTGTTACAGTACCTATAGCAAAACCTGTTAATACTCTGAATATACTTATTAATATATGTCCTAATATAGTTTGCTGCCCTATATCATGTGTTAAACTCCATACTAAAAACTTGAATACTTCTAATGGTTTAGGTGTGGTAATTTTTATAGGAGTATAAGTTGTTAATAATTGCCATACAATTAAAAATCCTATTATAGAAATAACAGCCCAAATAGGTTTTTCAAAATCAGATAATTTTAATCTTGTTTTTTCTTTATTTTTCATAAATTACCCCTAATTATCTTTTAACATATTTCTTTTCTAAATAACCTAATCCAACAGATAAAATTGCTCCTACAGCTCCTATTGTAAGCATACCTACTATTATTAAATCTGCTCTTGCTAATTGTCTGTTTAACTGTATCATAAATCCTAAACCTCTGCTTGCTGCTAACATTTCAGCGGCACATAAAGAAGTCCAAGAAGAACCTAAAGATACTCTAAGTCCTGTAAATATATAAGGTAAAGCTGTTGGTATAGCAACTTCTTTAAGCATTTGTCTTCTTGAAGCACCAAAAGTTTGTGCTACCCATAAATGCACTTGAGTGGTTGCTTTTATTCCACTATAAGTATTAATTACACAAGGTACAAATGCAGACATAAATACTATTGCTGATTTTGCTCCTAATCCTATTCCAAACCATAATATCATCATAGGTATCCATGCTATAGTAGGTATTGGTCTTATAAGGTCAAATAATGGAGTTGCAACTAAATTGAATTTTTTGAACCAAGCCATACATATTCCAAGAGGTATTCCTATAGCAGCACCTAAAAAATAACCTGTCAATGCTACCTGTAAAGATGCTAATATATGTTGAAACAATGTACCATTATCAGGTGCTTTATTTGTAAGTTTATAAATAAAAGATTTAAAAACTGTATAAGGACTTGGAAGAGAATATGAAGGAAACAATTTAAATACATCTGTTATTAACTGCCATATTATAAGAAATACTACAACTGATATTACAGATATAATAAAAAATTTACTCTTCTCTTTCTTTTTGTTGGCTATGACGATTTTTTCTTTTTCTTTTAATGAAATATTTTCTATATTCTCTTCCATATAGATGTCCTCTTTTATTAATTAATTTAAGATTATTTTTAATTTAATGCTTTACCTAATAATTCAGTATCTACATTTTGATCAACAACAGTTAATTTATCCTCTGTTATTAAAGATTGACTTGCAAAGAAGTCAGCTGTTATTCTTACAGAATCACCTGTTTTTATATTTTTAATTTCTTCTGTTGTAACAAAAGGACGAGTTTTAACTTCAGACTGACAAGCTTCTAAAGTAGAAGTAGAACCATTTTTTGTATACCAATTCAATAATTCTTGAGCAGCCATATTAGGATCAGCTTGTAATGCATCGCATGCTTCTAAGAATGCTTTAATATATAAAACTATAGTGTCTTTTTTATTTTTAAAAGCTTCATCAGATACTATTATTGAATCGTACTGAGGTATATTTAATGTAGTTAAACTTGAAACTATTTTCATTCCATCAGCTTCAGCAGAGAAAGAAGTTGGAGGATTCAAAGCAGCAGCATCTATTTTTTTAGCTTTTAAAGCCTGATATGCTTGAGGGAATTCCATATGAACTATATTAACTGTATTAGGATCAACATTTATAGCTCTAAGCCAATGTATAACATTCAAATGTGATATTGTTCCAGTAGGTACAGCTATAGTTTTACCTTTTAAAGTAGCAGCATCTCCATAAACTTCTGGGAAATCTTTATTAACACCTTTAACTTTTAATATATCAGAATCAGGATTAACTAATACTTCTATACCGCCTTCAGAGTGTCCTATATCAGCTACAACATGAGCATTATAATTAGCTAAAGAATATACAGAAGCAGCACTTAATGTACCAACTTCCCATAAACCAGCACCTAATGCTTCATTCATAGGACCGCCTGATGGAAAATATACAGTTTCAATTTTAAAACCATATTTTTCATCTAATTTGTTATTAATCATGTACTCAATAGGTACAGAGTTTAAAAAAGGCATTACAGCCACTTTTAATGTTTTTGCATCTCCAGAAGATGATGCACCTTTATTAGCACATGAAGCTAATAAAAACAAACATGTAATTAAAACTAATGAAGTAATAATTTTCACTGTTTTTTTCATTTTGATATCTCCTTAAAATTATTAATTTATTATAAAAATAATTACCAGCTAGCATATCTTTTGTTTAGAGGATCACTGCATTCTATCATTTTATGACACATCTCTAATAATAATTTATTTTTTATTTCATCATACTCTTTATTAAAAAACAAATTATTTTCCTCATTAGGATCTTTTTCTAAATCATAAAACTCTCCATATTCTTCATCTAAAAATATTGAAAGTTTATATTGTTTAGTTCTATATGTTTTTATAAATATGCCTCTGTCATGAGCATCATAAGTGATTACTGCACCTTTTTTATATTTTTTATTTTTGTCTTCACCTGTTAAAATATTTTTTAAACTATGTCCCTGTATTCCATAAGGTATTTCTTTTCCTAGCATATCTAAAAGCGTTGGAACTATGTCTACATTTTCTATAATTTCATCACTTCTATTCTTTACTATGCCTTTACCATAAAATAATAATGGAACTTTTATCAAACAATCATACATAAAAGGACCTTTTTTTAGAAGTCCGTAATCACCTAAATATTCACCATGATCGCTTGTAAATACTATTATTGTATTATCAAATTCATTCTTCTCTTTTAGTTTATCAATTATTCTGCCGATTTGTGAATCTATAAAACTTATCATTCCATAATAGAGTCTTTTTATTTCTTTTATTTCTTTTTCACTATAATTATGTTCTTCTCCGCCGCCAGGCCAATATCCTCTTTCACCTTGTTTAGTTAAATGTTCAGGTCTTTTCTTATCCAACTTCAATTTACTATTAAGTTCTTTAGGATTAATATCTTTATAAATATCATAGTATTTTTTTATAGGATCAAATGGATGATGAGGATCTACAAAACTTACCCACATAAATAAAGGATTATCAAAATTATAATTATCTATCTCATCTATAGCTTTTTGTGCTGTCCAATAAGTTTGATGTAATTCTTCCTTTATAGGATTTATTCCATCATATCCCTTACCTATTTCTAAATTGCCTCCATGACTATTAGCAAAATCTAAATACTCACCCTGTTTATCATCTTCTGTAATATGTGTTATATCGAATCCGTAATAAGTTTTATCTCTCTCTCTTACTCTATCTCTCTTTGGTACATCTTCAAATTCCCAATTTAGATTTTTAAGCTGAGGCCTGAAATGCATTTTACCTGAAGCAACATTGAAATAATTTTCTTTTTTCAAATAATCAGCTAAAGTTATTTCATCTTCATTTAATTCAGTACCTATATTCCAAGCTCCTATATTCATAGGATATCTGCCTGTAAAAATAGATGCTCTTGAAGGAGTACATACCGGACTTGTACAGAAAGAATTTGTAAATACTGTTCCATTTTCTGCCAGTTCATTTAATACCGGAGTTTTTACTTCCTCATTCATATACTCTACAGAATCAGCTCTCATCTGATCTGCTGTTATTAATATAATATTTGGTTTTTTATTATTCATAATTTTAAACTCTTTTATATTTTTGCGTGTACTGTAACATATTATAATTATAGTATAGTAAATAAATAATTCATTGTCAATTTTTTTATCAAATATTTTTTATTTTATTATTTTTATTGAATAAATTTTAATAAAAATTGATAATATTATTATAATTGCCTATACTTATAGAAACAAATCTAGAAATATAGGCAACTAATTATATTATAAAAGAATATTTTTATTAATTTATATTACTCTTTCACAGCTCCGCCCATAAGCCCTGATATAAAGTATTTGCTTGAGAATAAGAATGCTACCAAAACAGGAAGTACTGCAAAAATTGCCCCAACCATAATTTGTCCGTAATCTATACGAGTATCACCTTTCAATACAGAAAGTGCAACAGGTAATGTATACATATCTTCAGTATTTAATATTATAAGAGGCCAAGTAAAATCGCTCCATTGTCCCATAAAAATATATATTCCTAAAGCAGCAAGAGAAGGTATCATTAGAGGCATAACTATTTTAAAGAATATATATATTTCACTTGCTCCGTCTAACCTTGCAGCTTCTATTAATGCATCAGGTATACTTAAAAAATTCTGTCTCATTAAAAATACGCCGAATGCTCCAGCTAATCCAGGAAGTATAAGGGCTATATGTGTATTTTGTAAATTAGCAAATGTCATCATTCTATATAAAGGTATTAATCTGCTGTAAACAGGAATCATCATAGAAAGCAGTACGCAAGTAAATAAAAAATTCTTACCTTTAAAATCAAATTTAGCAAAAGCATAACCTGATAACGAACATAAAAGAAGATTAACAACTGTAAATATTATTGATACCTTCAATGAATTAAATAGTGCTGTCCATATAGGAATTCTATTGCTAAGTGAATTCAAATTTTCAAAGAAATAATTACCAAAAAATACAGGAGGCGTATTCATAAATATTTCTCCTGAACTTTTTGTTGCAGCTACAAACATAAAATAAATAGGATATATGCTGAAAAAAGCTCCTATAGATAAAAATACATATAGTATTACAGTGATTATTTTATTCTTTTTATCCATTATTTTTTATCTCCTAATTTCAATTGTAAGAAAGTCAAAGCACCTACTATTAACAATATTATTACAGATATTGTTGCTGCATAAGTCATATTCAAAGATACGAATGCCTGATTATATATATAAAGCCCCAGAGTCATAGTGCCATTATTAGGACCTCCATTTGTAAGCAGGAATGGTTCTGTAAATAAATTCAATGTTCCTATAGTAGACATTATAGAAGTAAATAAAATTATTGGTTTTAAAGAAGGCAAAGTTACATATAAAAATTTCTGCCAAGAATTAGCTCCGTCTATAGTTGCAGCTTCATAATAATCTTCTGGTATATTCTGCATGGCTGCAAGGAAAAGAATCATATTATAACCAGTCCAACGCCAAGTAACAACAATCACTATAAGAAGTTTTGCTGGTATAGATTGCTTAAGCCAAGGTATAGCGTCTATTCCGAATTTAGATAATATAAAATTGATTATTCCTCTGTCTTGAAATATCAATAAAAATATCATACTATAAGCTACAGCATCAACTAAAACAGGTATAAAATATGAAGCTTCAAAGAAAGATTTTAATTTCTTTACACCTCTATGAATAATACTTCCTAATAATGTAGAAGTAATAAGCATTATAGGAAGTCTTATTATATAAAATATAAGAGAGTTAATTATTGCTGTTCTAAATATTGTATCACCGAAAAGCCTTTGGTAATTTTTTATTCCATTAAATACAAACTCCCCTCTTCTTTGCGTCATAAAACTCAATACAATCGTTTCAACAAAAGGCCAAAAGTTGAACAATACTAAAGTAATAATGACAGGAATTGATAAATAGAATCCGAATCTCCTAGAATATTTCTTCATTATTCCTCCAATCAGAATTTAATATTTAATTTTAAAGTAGCATTCGCCATTTAAAAATCAAATTTGCTTTCAAATAAAATAATTTTTTCTAGTTTCTAATGATAAACTTTTTTATTTATATAATAAAAAATATATATCAGTTAAAGTCATAAACTATTCATTTACAGCTTTAAAAATGAATAACATAATTAATATGTTTTATCATATATACAATATAGTAAAAAAGATTATAAAACTCAAAAAATAATTTTACCGCATTAATACGGAAATTAAATTTTATATTTAGTTATTTATTATAATGAAATATTTTTAATAAAAAAATAAACAGTTAGTTCACATATTAATAAAGCAAACCAACTGTTATAAAACCTATTATAATAAATTTATATTTGTATTATTTAGCCATTTCTACGCCTGTAGAATTTTGTAACTGTTCAGCTGTACTTTGAAGAGTTTTTTCTACATCTGCTTTATCATTTACTATAGCCTGATATGCTGATTCCATAAGAGTTTGTGCCTCTGGGAATGATTCTGTATATTTAGCTGATAAAGGCATAGCTTTTACTAATTCACCCAACAACTCATTGAAATCTGCACCAAAATAAGGATCAGCTTCTAAAAATTTAGCATCTTCATAAGTAGGTAAATATGTAGGAATCAATCCATATTGCTTATATGCTATTAATTGTCCTTCTATTGTCATCATAGCATTTTTAACAAATTCTACAGAAGCAGTTTGTTTTATAGGGTCACCAACATTAACTATTGCCCCTGAAGCACCTCCCCATATAGAAGTTCTTGGCTGTCCTTCAACTAATACTGGTAAGAAAGTAACTTTCCATTTACCTTTCATTTCAGGAGCTTGATCTTTCAAAGTTCCGCCCCACCATATTCCATAAGGTATTGTAGCTATATCATCTGTTTTTGAAGCTCTTATAGTTCCTGTCCAATCTGTTGTATCAAAAGCTATACCTTCATTTACAAATCTCTGCATCAATTTTGCAGCTTCTATTCCTTCTTTTGAATATATAGCTATTTTTCCATCTTTATCAAAATAATCTTTTCCTTGCTGAAGCATAGTAGCTCTTATAAAATGTGAAAATCCTTGAGGATAAGGAAAACCAATCATTTTAGTATTAGGCAAAGCAGCCTGCAATTTCTTTCCTGCCTCAATAAAGTCGTCCCAAGTTACTATACTATTAACATCTATACCTGCTTTTTCAAATAAATCTGCTCTATAAAATAAAGCGGCAGGAGCTATACCGAAAGGCATTGTAACTTGTTTTCCTGTAGAATCAAAACTTGTAGGTATCTTTGAAGCAACTACAACATTACTCCAATTTTCAGGCATTTGATCTTTCAAATCCAAAAAATACTCATGATATTGTTCAGTAATAAGAGGAGTATCTATATCTTCCATTTGAACAACATTTGGTAAATCGCCATTACCGCCAAGACTAACAAATAATTTTTGTTTCAAAGCTGGAGGTCCTCCAAACTCAGTAACATTAACTTTAACTTTTGGATATTTAGCATTAAAAGAAGGAACAGTATCCTCCAAATGATTAGCTGCTACATTCCAAGCCCATACTTCTATTGTAGTTTCTGTATCTGGTGTTATTTCTGTCCAAGCATTAACATTATTATCAGATGTTTTTTTGGAACATGAAATAATAAACAAAATACTAAATGTAATTACGAGTATATTTTTTAACATAATAGTATTCTCCTTTTTACTATTTTATTATGTAAAATTTACTGATTCTACTATTATAGTATATGCATAAAAAGACTAAACTCAAAAAAGTATTTTACCGCATTAATACGGTAATTAATTATTACTATTTTAGTATTTTATATTAATCAAATTAATCTATTTTCACATACAATTTTTCTATACTCATAATCTTTTCTTTTATAATACTTTTCAATTTCATTTTTACATCATTGTAACTTTCATCATTAACTAGATTATTTAATTGATATGGATCTTTTTTCAAATCATATAATGAATAACTTTTATATGTTAAACTGTCTTTATCTTCAAGCGGATTCTTATCAGGATCATATATACAATATGAATAATCTTCTGTCCTTATTGCTCTTCCTACAAAACTTTCGCTTATCTGTAAAAATACTACATTTTGATAATTTTTATCTTCTATAATATCCTGTATAGATCTTTCATCCATATTTTGATATTTTATATCAGCCATTTTTAATAAAGTAGGAGGAAGATTTATCAAACTTACCAATTTCTCTTCTCTTTTTCCTGTATCGAATTCTCCTCCTTTGATAATCAAAGGTACATGTATTGCCGCATCTTCTGAAGTTCTTTTATAATCATCTTGTCCATTTTTAGGCATATTTTTATTTCTAGTTCTAAAATGCGAACCATGATCACTTGTATATACGATATAAGTATCATCCCAAATATTTAATTTTTCTAACTTCTCTCTTATTCTTCCAAAATTATAATCTATAGAATGACATGCTCCCAAATAATCAGCATAATTTTCTTTAGCATCTCCGCATCCAAGTGCCTCAATATCTTTAGGAAGTTCAAAATTTGAAAACTTTTCTTTAGAATATTCAGGCCCCTCATATCTTCCTTTATCATTTTGATGATGAGGCTCTAAATATGAAATAAATAAAAAGAATGGCTTATCTTTTTCTCTATTATCCAAAAAATCAAGAGCATAATCTGTAACAGCATCAACTCTATATTTATTGAATTCAACTTTTTTCATATCTTTATCAAATAAATATCCTCCGAATCCATGAGAGGTTAATTCTAATGCATCTGAAACAATCCAATAATCTTTATAGCCTCCCCTTTTATCTTCAGGTATAGGATTGTATATATAATCTTCACTAGACCCATCATTTCCTACACCTGTTGAAGCTAAATGCCATTTCCCAACATAAGCAGTTTGATAACCATTCTCAGAAAAATATGATGCAATCGTTTTTATATTTTTATTCAAAGGAATAGCATTTACAAAAACATCTGTCTTGCTAGAATATAAACCAGTTTGTAATGAAGCCCTTGCAGGTCCGCATACAGGCTGACAAGTAAAGGCATTGTTAAATATAGTAGATTCTTTACCTAATTTATCTAAATTTGGAGTAGTATTCAATTTTTGTCCGTAAATCCCCATTGTATCCCATCTCTGCTGATCCGAAAAAATAAATATTATATTTTTATTCATAAGAATTCTCTCTATTTTGTTATTTTATTTATTTATTATAATACAAATATAATATAACAAACTCTTTAATTGTCAATATTAATATATAATCTTATTATTTTATATTCTTTATATTAATTTTTTACATGTAAAAATATAAAAAAGTATCAACAATATAAAATTAGGCCGCCATTTAATAAACAGCAGCCTAACTTAATTAAATATTTAATTAATATTTTATTTTCTAGATTTAGCTCTTATAACTTCTTCAACTGTTAATACTTTATCTATAGGCATTCTACTAAATTTTGAATAATCAAAGTTAAGCATTTCGCTCTTTGATGTTGATGGTGTAGTAGAAATCTTTATTGGGGCAATCCATATAACATCATTAGCATTAATTTTACCTTCAACATCAACAGAATCAAATTTTGGATTCCATACTAAATAAAGATTATTTTCTGCATCCAAAACTTGTTTCTTAAGACCTTGAATATTATCTAAATTATATTTATTAGCATCATAAATTATAAATCCTCCAGGTGCTAAAGGCAATCTTTGACTAGAATCCATTAACGTACGATCAAAACGATCATCCATAAAATCCATAGTATCAAATTTAATATCACTAACTTTACCATTATACATATCTTTTATCCAAGATTTAAATATTTCCTCTACACTATTACCGATATTTAAACCTTGAACAGAATTAACCAATCTAGCTCTTGTCTCTAATGAAGGATCTGAATTTGCTATAGCTCTAATAGCTTCTTTACCGCCTTTCTCTAAAATCCATTTCATAAATACTGATGAAGAAGAATAACTTACATTAATAGCATCAAAAGAACTTCGTGTAGGTATTATATCATTAATATACCAAGAATAAAAAGAATAGTATGGTAATAAATTAAATATTTTGTTTCTACCTCTACTTATACCATGGGCAAATAAAACAGATGTTGATTCTGAAAGTGCTTCATTAAGCCATAAATTCATAGTTTGTTTTTCATTAACTCTATTGACACTAACATTAATCAAATGCTGAAATTCATGAAGCATTATGCCAGCTACCATATCAGGCTTTCCTAGATATGCGGCATATATATACAGATACTTACCATGATTGAGAGTTTTAGGATGATTATCATATAAATCATACGGATTAGAAAGTCCAATACCAGCTATACCACTGTTAAAATTATATATTAAAAATACCACTTTATCATCATTAATTTGGAAAAGATATTGGTTCTCCGTATATTCTTACTTCCTCATCATAATTTTCTTCAAATGCTGCAAAAAACTTCTTTACATTATTCATATCAAATGATTGACCGCTTTGAATATAAACTATAGCATGAGAAGATTCAGCAATTTTTTTAAACTCTGTATCCTTAACTATCTCTGGATTATTAGGGTCATTATGAAAAACGGCAATATTAAATTTAGCTGTTTCAGCATTATTAACATCATAATAAATTATATAATTACCACTTACTGATGGCTTTGTAACTTTATTACCGCATGATAATATAAATACAGTAAAAATACTTAAGTAAATAAATAATAATTTTTTCATTTTACTCACCATTAAATAATCAAAATAATATTATTCATAGATATACAATTTTTTAATAAATTGTAACACATATTCAATAATATTTAAATAATATTTACAAACTATATAATTAAAATTTCTCTAGTTTGGTATTAAAATTTCGATACTAATAACACTATATAGGAATATTTTAAATTAATTATAAAAGGCAATATTGATATGAAAGGCAAACGTATAATAATAATAGGCGCAGGACTTCTTCAAGTACCAGCAATACAAATAGCTCAGGAAATGGGACTTTATACAATAGTTTTTGATTATAATAAAGATGCTCCAGGTATGAAGATAGCAGATTATCCTATGATAGTATCAACTAGAGATGTTGATGGAAGTGTAAGGGCGGCAAGAGATTTAAGCCAGAAAATGGAAATACATGGAGTTATTACTGTAGGTACTGATGCTTCTACTACAGTTGCTGCTGTGGCTAATGCTTTAGGACTTCCCGGAAATAGATTTGAAGATGCTTATGCTGCTTCAAATAAGATAAGAATGCGTGAAAGATTCAAAAAAAATAATGTACCTCAGCCGAATTTCTTTCCTGTATGGAATTATGAAGAGGCAATGGATGCATACAAGCATTTAAATACACCTGTTGTTGTTAAGCCTGCTGATAATATGGGAGCTCGCGGTGTAATGAAAGTATCAAGTGAAAGCGATGTATTAGCAGCATTTAACAGAGCTAAAAGTGCTTCACCTTCAGGAGAAGTAATAATAGAAGAGTTTATGGATGGACCTGAACTTTCTATTGATATGCTTATATATAATGATGAAATATATGTTACAGGTGTTGCCGATAGAATAATAGAATTCCCTCCATTTTTCATAGAAACAGGTCATATAATGCCGTCTGCTTTAGAAAAAGAAAAGCTAGATGATGCTATTAATGTTATGAAAACTGGTATAAAAGCATTAAATTTGAAAATCGGAGCGGCTAAAGGCGATATAAAAGTAACAAAAAATGGTGCTATGGTTGGAGAAATTGCGGCAAGATTATCCGGCGGTTTTATGAGTGCCTATACCTACCCTTTTGCTACAGGGGTAAATTTAATAAAAAATGCAATAGAAATAGCATTAGGAAATCCTCCAAGCGATTTAAAGCCTAAATGGGATAAAGTTTCTGTTGAAAAAGCATTTCTTCCGGGTACAGGAATAATAGAATCTATTGACGGCGTTGAAAATGCTAAAAAAATAGAAGGTATTAAAGAAATATTTATTAAAACAAAACCTGGTGATATATTAGTTACACCTACAAACAATTTAGAGAAAGCTGGTAATATAATAGCCGTAGGAAATACAAGAGATGAAGCTATAGCTATGGCAAATAAAGCTATGAGCTGCGTACATTTCAAATTAACAGATGAAAAAAGTATCACTATAGATGAAATCAAAAAAGTTGCTAAAGAAAAATTGTCATCTAATTCAAATGCTTCATATTTATTTGTTGAAGATACTGAAGATAAAACAGGACTTTCTGAATATAATTTCAGCCCTAGTATAATTCATAAAGAACCAGAGGCAAATATAGAAGCCAATCTATTTAATATGCATATATCTCAGCCTACTATAATAGATACAATCCATAATTTAAGAGAAGCAATAAACGGTATTATGGATATAAAAGAATATTATGAAACAGTTATAGATGTAGCTTCTAATTGTGAAGTACTTGCCATATTCAATGACTTTAATGATAATGAAATATTTGAATTATCCTTAAAAACTATAAAAGGAAGAAAAAGAGGTATTATTATGATAGATGGTAATAATACCCAAGAAATAGTAACACAGAAATTACAATCAGCAGAAAGAAATGGGGCTTGTGCTGTTGGTATAGATTTTACTTACTGCTATAATATAAATGAATTAAATAAGATACATTTTAAAACTGAAAAAGATTTAGCAAAAATATCCAAGCAATTAGATATACCTTTAATCATAAAAGGTATATCAAGCAATAGAGATTTAGATAATATGAAAATATCTCATATAAATAATGTTTATTTTTCAAATAATAATAAGTATGCATTAAAAGGTATGGAAAAAGTTGCCGATACTGTAAATAAAGTAGATTTTAATTCAAATCACCACTTTAATATACTTGCAGAATCTCCTAGATATGGAGTTGATGTATTTAAATATTTAGTATTAGGAGCAAATGCTGTTTGTGTTACTGAAGAAAGTTTTATCTCTATTATAGGAAAAGGAAGAAAGGGACTTGAATATTTATTATATTCAAATAGAGATAAACTAGAAAAGATGATAAAGCTATTTGGACAAACAGGTGATGTTAATTATATTAAATATTAATTAGTACAAAATTAGGTAGCTATTATGGAAGATAAACAAATAAACTTATCTAAATCATATATATACGGCTTTTTTGCTGCTATGATATGCACTTTGATATATAGTGCTGTAATTATACCTATATACATATTGCTAATATCACCTAATACTCAAAATTTCTTTGTGTATTTATTATATGCACTTGATGTTTGGGTTTGGATATGGATTGGAATTTCTATATTATATGCTTTTATTATAGTATTAATGCAGCCTACAAAAAGTTATACAGGTGTTTCTAGAACAATAGAAAATTTACTTTTTTTTGTTGTTACTTCCGTAATATTAATATTATCTTTAAGTTATGTTCCTGAAGTACAAAAGTTATTATATAAAAGAGATTATACATTCTATAGCAGCATATTAGCTATAGGATTATTCTTTATATCTATACAGTTATCATATAATTTGAAAAAACTTATGATATTTATGTATAAAACTATATTATACAATTTGGGCTATAATATAGGCGATGATACTGTAGAAGAAGATAATGAAAATTATTATGAAAACAATGAATATGAAGTAGTTAGAATAGATAAATCAGAATATGAAATATTTTCAAGCACTATAAAAAATATAATAGCATTTTCACAGAGATATAAGCATGCTATAGGAATAATAGCTTTCAAAATATCAAATGCAAGCTCTATAAGAGAAGAATATGGAAATGCTGCTTATAAAAAATTAGAAGATGAACTTATAAAAGCTATAAAGAAAAATGCAAGAATTGGAGAAAACCAATGCCTACTTTATGAAGGTATTATATATTCTGTGATTTTTGCCAATGAAGAAGAGGCTTGGAAAGCTACAAAAAGATATTTTAAAGCATTAAAAAATTATAATTTTGAATACAATGATGAATCTGTAGATATTAATGTATCTATGGCTGTAAGCGGATTTGATTTTTCTCATAATATGTCAAACAAGATGTCTGTATTTGTTGTTAAAGACAATATGATGAAAAAAATCAAAGATGCTTTAAATGAATCAGAAGAAACTGGAAGTCCAGTTATATATTATGAATAAAAGGGATAAGAACCGTGGAAGCTTCATTAATTGTAATATTAGTCTTAATTGTTTTATTAGGTTTCGCCACTCAATATGTTATAAAGAGCGGCTCATACCCTATTAAACTTAAAAAAATTGTTCAGGCTTATAATGAACAAAACTATGATGTAGCCATGCGCGAGATTAATACTCTAGACCCTAAATATAAAAAAGATGCTAATATATTATGGATGACTGCTAATATGTATTATAAACAACAGCAATATATATTGGCTATGGCAGCATTGCAAAATATGATAGATGGGGCTTATTTTACAAAAGAATTAACAGAATTAGCTGTAAGAGAATTCTTAGCAAAAATATATGAGCAGACAGGAAACAGTAAAAAAGCTATAGATGAATATGATATGATTACAAAAATTAGGGATCAGGATTATGATTCATTATATAAAGCAGGACTTGTTTGTTATAATTATGGTGAATGGGTACAAGCACAAAAATATTTCTCATTAGCCGTAGCTCAAAATGACAGCAACCCTCAGTTATTATATATGTTAGCTTTTTGTTTTTACAAAATTCGTTCATATCATGCAGCTCAGCAGCAAATAGAAAAGGCTATTGCTTTGGATAATTCAAACCCTGAATACCATTTACTTTTAGGGGAAATATTATCTTCAAGCCGAGACTTCCAAAATGCTATAAAAGAATTAGAAATAGCTTATGAAAGTAATGAAATATCAGATAAAGATGCAATATCTTTGAATCTTGCTAACTCTTATTATGAACTTGGCAACTTCTCTAAAGCTAGAGAATATTACGGACAGGTTTTAACTAAAGAAAATATAGCAAGCGAAAAAGTTGTAGATGAAAGGTACAGATATGCTGAAACTTTGGTAAAAAACAAACAGTTTGAAGCTGCTGTTAAACAATGGGAAATAATTAAATCTATAAGAAATATATACTTAGATGTTGATCAAAAATTGAAAACTTATAGTTCTATTATTGCCAATAATGCATTCAGAACTGCATTGGAAATGGATATTATAGAATATCTTGAAAAATACTTCTATAGAATATTAACATTAAACGGATATGTAGTTACAGATCATACTAAAAAATCCGACACATTAGTATTCTTCGTAACTATTAAGAAATTCGGTTCTGAAGGTCAGTCATATAAGAGTACATTTGCATTAGATACTTCAGGATATCCTATGAGACAGGATACTGTTGATCAGTTTATGGAATATGCAAGACAATACAAGAGTGCCCACTCTTTCTTAATAAGTATAGGTGATTTCGCTCCTAACTTGAAAGTAGATGATACAGTAATGATCATTGAACCTGAAAGATTTGAGGCTATTATTGAAGGTGTTATATCATTCAGCGATTAATGAACTAATAACTCATTTATTATACTCTATTAAAAAAGGTTATGATATTTGTCATAACCTTTTTTATTATTTAAAACTAATTGATACAAAATAAAAGCGGACTGCCAAAATGACAATCCGCTTAATTTTTATTTTAAGTAATTATTTAATTATAAACCTAATGAAACAATTACAAAGTTTTTAATAGTTGCAGTAGAAGCTGCTTCTTTAGAAACTTCATCTATTAAACTTTTAATAGAAATTTTGTTGTCAGTAAATAATTTTTGGTCTATAAGAACACTTTCAGAATACCAAGAACTCATTTTACCATCAACGATTTTTTCTATCATGTTTTCAGGTTTTCCAGCATCTCTAACTTGTTTTTCAAATATTTCTTTTTGCTCTTTAACAGCATTAGGGTCTATTCCTTCCCTATTCAAAGCTAAAGGTTTTTCACTAGCAACATGCATAGCTATTTGATCAGCTATTTCCTGACATTTACCTTTAGGCTTAACATCAAATTCTACTATAGCAACAAGTTTATTATTGAAGTGAGCATAAGTACCGAAGAAACCATCAGTTTTCATAACTTTAGCTTCAGCAAGTACAGTTTTTTCACCCCATTTCTGTATGCCTTCATTTATCATACCTTGAATAGTGTCGCCATTAGAACCTTTAGCATTCAAAACTGTTTCTACTGATACATCATCTAATCCCATAGCAGTATTAGCGATTTCTTTAGCTAAATTGATGAATAATTCATTTTTAGCAACGAAGTCAGTTTCACACTGAAGTTCTATACAAGCAACTTTTGTTTTATCATCATTAACGCAAAAACCTATAGAACCTTCTTTAACAGTACGTTCATTCTTTTTAGCAGCAACAGCCGCACCTTTTTCTTTAAGAAGGCGAATAGCTTTATCCATATCGCCGTCAGTTTCTTGAAGAGCTTTTTTACAGTCCATTATACCTACGCCTGTACGTTCTCTAAGCTCTTTAATAGTATCCATACTAATATTTGCCATTAATTTTTCCTTTATATTAAATATTTTATTATTAACAATTTATATTATTACTGATCATCTTCTTGAGAAACACCATATTTTTCAGCAACAGCCTCAGCAGCTTCTGTAGCGCTATTATCATAAACTTCTTCAGCAACTTCATCAGAAGAACTTTCATGTTTAGCTAATGTTTCTTTTCCAGCTTCATTTTGTCCTTCTATAACAGCAGAAGCAACAACACCTGCAAATAAGCTGATAGCTCTTATAGCATCATCATTACCAGGTATTGGGTGATCAATAACTTCAGGGTTACAGTTAGTATCAACAACTGCTACAACAGGTATTCCTAATTTTCTAGCTTCACTTACAGCAATAGCTTCCTGCATTGGGTCTATTACGAAAAGCATATCAGGTAAATTTTCCATATCTTTAATACCTGCAAAGTTTTTCTCCAATCTTTCTTTTTCTTTAAGAAGAAGTATAACCTCTTTTTTAGGAAGTTTATCAAAAGTACCATCAACCTCTTCTTTTTCTATCTTTTTGAGTCTTGCAATACTTTTTTTGATAGTAGCAAAATTTGTAAGCATACCGCCTAACCAGCGATTATTAACATAGTACATATCGCATTTTTCAGCAGCTTCTTTAATGCTCTGAGAAGCTTGTTTTTTAGTACCAACGAAAAGAACGTTTCCGCCGTTTCTAGCCATTTCTTTTACTGCTTCATGAGCTTTTTTAACATAAGTTAAAGTTTTCATAAGGTCAATGATATAGATATCATTTCTCTCTTGGAAAATAAAAGGTTTCATTCTAGGATCCCATTTTCTAGTTGGGTGTCCGAAATGTACGCCTGCCTCTAAAAGGTCTTTCATAACTGGTAATGACATAATCATATCCTTTAAAATAAAAATAGAGTACCGATTAAGGCACCCTATCCATAAATTTCATATATAAACATTAGTATTATAAAAATCATAATGCTTTGATTACTAAATTAGTAACAATGTCTTTTATGTATTCTAAAATAGAATAACTAAGAACATTTTGCTATTATGGAAAAGTTTACCAATATAATCGGTTTAATTTATAATACCATAAATATAAAAAAAGTCAATTACAAATATCAATTATTTCTAAAGAATAAAGCAGCACATCCTAAAACACCGGCATCATTTCCTAAAGAAGCAGGTTTTATTTCAAGATTACCAACCATCATTCTAAGCCCATAATTTCTTACAGCTCTATTAATATGCTCTATCATCATATCAAAGTCCTTACAAAGTCCTCCGCCTATAAGAACCAAGTCTAAATCAAGCATATTCAAAGCCTGTGCTATGGACATACCTAAATAGTAGGAACATTCAGCTATAGTTTCTTTTGCAAGTATATCCCCTTTTTTTGCAGCATCAAATAAAGCCTTAGCCTTTCCTTTATCTAATTCTTCATAAGTTAAAGTAGTAGGAATAACCCCTTTATGAATTTTTTGTTTAGCCATAGCAATGAATCCTGTAGCAGAAGCATAACGCTCAATACAGCCGCTTGATCCGCAGTTACATTTATCACCATCAGGAACTACAAATACATGTCCGATCTCTCCTGCTCCTCCTAAAGAACCTGTAAATAATTTTCCATTAAGTACAAATCCGCCTCCAACACCTGTTCCAAGTGTAACAAACATTACAGACTGATAATCCTTTTCTTTACCGCTTCCATATTTTGCCTCGCCTAAAGCTGCCATACTTGCATCATTAGCTGTCTTTGTAGGTAAATTAAATTTATCGCCTATATCAGAAAATTTTAAACCTTTAAGCCCCGGTATATTTTCAGCTCCTCCCATATGAAGTGTTTCTCTATTCATAACTCCCGGACAGTCTATTCCCAAACCTACAGCTTTATAATCATTAGGTATATTGCTTTTTAATTTTTCAATAAATTCTGTAATAATTTTTTTATGTTCTTCTGTTGTATGACTAGGATTTACATCAAAATTATCTTTATATAAAATATTGCCGTTTTCCTCTATAACAGCACCTTTCATAGATGTTCCGCCAATATCTATAGCTATAACTGCTTCTTTCATAATTTAAAACTCCTAGTTATTTATTTTATATATATAATTGTAGTCTTAAGACTATAAATTGTCAAGAATAAAATAAATTATAATTATCTTTGAATACGTCCTGAAGCATCGCCATTATAAACAGTCATAACCTCATCAACAGTTACAACATTAAAATCACCTTCAATAGAATGTTTCAGACAGCTAGCAGCAGATGCAAACTCTAATGCCTCTCTGTCATCTTTACCATTTAAAAGTGAATATATAAGTCCGGCAGCAAAACTATCTCCGCCTCCTACTCTATCCACTATTTTTATTAAATACTCTTTTGAAAAGAAATATTCTTCTCCATTATAAAGCATACAAGACCATAGATTCTCGCTTGCAGAAATTGAACCTCTTAAAGCAATTCCAACTTTTTTTACTTTAAATCTATCTACTATTTCTTTAGCCACATCTTTATAGCCTTCATGGGATAATTTACCTTCTATTATATTACTATCTTTTGCTTTAATGCCGAATACTTTTTCAGCATCTTCTTCATTAGCTACACATATATCAACATAAGGCATTAATTTACTCATAGTTTCATTAGCTTCTTTTGATGTCCATAATTTCTTTCTATAATTTAAATCTAAACTAATAGTAATATTTTTTTCTTTAGCTTTTTTGCAAGCTTCAATACAAACTTCAGCAACATTTTTTCCAAGTGCAGGAGTTATACCTGTAAGATGAAACCATTTAGCTCCGTCAAAAATTTTATCCCAGTCAAAATCTTCTTTAGTGCATTGTGATATTGAAGAATTAGCTCTATCATATATTACTTTAGAGCCTCTTTGACTTGCTCCTTTTTCAAGGAAATATATACCTATTCTATTACCGCCCAAAACTATATTAGATACATCTACACCATAACGTCTTAATTCATTAATACAAGCCTGACCTATATCATTATTAGGAAGTTTAGTAACAAATGAAGCATCAACTCCAAAATTAGACAAAGCAAAAGCAACATTAGCCTCGCCGCCTCCGAATCTTACGTCCAATGAATTAGCCTGTACAAATCTTAAATTTGAAGGGGGAGAAAGCCTAAGCATTATTTCTCCAAAAGTAACAACTGAAGCCATAGAAAAATCCTTTGTATTTATAAAAATAACCAATCACATAATTAACATAATTAACTTAACATAATAGTACATTATATTTATAATTATTTCAATGAAATTCTATAAATAAAAAAAGAAAGGAAACAAATTCCTTTCTTTTTTATAGTTTTATGTAGTATCAAATTACTATCTTCTTCTAAGAGCTTGATTAGGAGGAGTATAATAATCTTTCATATCTGTCAACCATCTTAAATTAAATCTTCTAAATACAATATTATAAAGTTCATTCTTAGTATTAGGTAAGTTTGCTTGTCCGCCCTGCTCCTCACTTAAAGTAACTATTGTACCATCTTTTAATCTAGCCAATGCAGCATATCCTGCCCTTCCTGAATTTAAAACCTTTTGCTTTTCCCAAGACATTCCCTCATCATAACTTATAAAAGCAGTTAAATTCTGTCTTGTAGCTGACTCTGAATCCAATGCTAAATGTATAAGTCTATTTTTATCGTAACCATCTAGAGTAGAAGTAAATAAAATACCCTCAGCATTACAAGCCCCATCAAAAAAATTACCCTTAGGGGTAAATTCTTCCCAAGCAGAGCCCAAATTAGCTTGAGATCTGAACCATACTCTTTTCTTCACTTTAGTTTCCCAGTTTCCAGAACGGACAGATAATAAAATTCTTCCGTCATTTAATTGAGTAATAACTTTAGGCTCATCCTGCTCCTTAGTTCCTTGTGTTCTTTTAGCTACACTTCTAACTGTCCAAGTATATCCATTATCTGTTGATACAATTACAGCAGCAGCAGATTGAACTTTCATTGATGAATTATTAACAAGCATAGCTCCCATTAAAGTACCAAAAGAATCATTAAGCCTTGCACCTGTACCTGAAGCAGCAAAACCTCTGTCATATCCCTGTAATTTACCAGAATTAAAATTATTAATATCCCCCTGTACATCTTTCCAATCACTCCAAGTAAGCCCATCATCTGTACTTCTCGATATCATAATCTTAGAAGCTCCAAAACCCTGATCTCTTTTATATCCACCTCCCGCAGCACATAAAACTACTAAATCACCATTAGCACAAGAGAAAAATAGAGAATCTCCATGAGCATTTTTATTATCTGTAGCCACAGGAGGTATAATTATCTCAGGCCCCCAATTTTTACCACCGTCTGTACTTCTTCTTACAACAATATCTATATTTTTGGAACCTGTAAATCCAACATCTTTATAGCTTCCTTTTCTATTATCAGCAACTGCTATTATAGTATTTTTTTCAGAAACTGTTATTCCTGGTATTCTATATATTTTTTTAGGTAAAGGATTGCCGCCTGCATCTTCTTCAGGACCTGCTTCGCTTTTAAAAATAATAGTCTGCTCCATAAAAGGTTTAATTTGTTCTTCAGGAGGTAAAAACCATTCTGGATCATTTTCACCGCCGCCATTACCACTGCCGCTATTTGGAATAAAAGGATTTAACCTTTTAGAACATGAAACCGCTCCAAACACTAACAACCCAATAACTACACAAATCAACAAAATAAAACTCTTACTATTCATACTTTAAAACCTCTCCAACACTTTTAATATTTTCAGTATAATGTACTTGCAATATATAAAAAATTATATTATTTTTTAATAATAAACAATATAATACACCTTAATAATAATAATAAGTATTACACTTAATAGCAATAGTAATATACCTTATTTTAATTAAAAAGTTAATATTTACAATTTTATTGGAGTTTATATGGCACAGAAAAGAATATTTACATTAATTATATTATTTATAATGATATGTAAAACAACATTTTCAGAAGTAAAAGGAGGTTTTGAAGCAATAGTTAATGTTCCTTTAGGTATGGGTATTACCGTAATTCATAAGAATGTAAATGTAGAAGGCAACCCTAAAGGTGAAGTAAATTTTCAGGGAGGCATTGAAGCAAATCTCGGTTATATGTTCCAAATAAAGAAAAAAATGGGAATTAGCTTATTAGGAGTAATGGGATATAGTTATACTGAAACTAAATATTCTAAATATAATAATACAGTACGTTATAAATTTACAGATAATGATTTGTATTTTGGAATAATGCCTAAATTCAATTTTTATTCTTGTTCAATAGGATTAAATATAGGATACAAAATCATATTAACACCAAATTCTTCATAATATACTCCAGAATTAGGCAATATAGAAATAAAACATGATTATTATGCTAGACTTTATATGAGAGCTACATTTGATTATTCATTTTTTGTAGGTATAGATTCAGCAGTTAATCTGGGATTCTATATAGGATATGATTTTGGAAATTATTGGGCTCAAACAAGCAGCTATTTAAATGTTGTAGAGAACGAAACATTTGGTAATGTAGATATAGGCATACAATTTGGATACAGATACGGACCAAAATTCTAAGAATAGTATAGTTAATATAAAAAATAAAGCCTGTATTCAATTAGAATTCAGGCTTTATTTTTATGATATTACAGATTATACAGACATATTATCATTAAGAGTTAACTTTCTATTTTCTTCAACCGACTCTAAAACTATACAGTTAGCTCCTATCACAGCATTTGCCCCTATAGTAGTGTTTCCGCCAAATATAGAAGCATTAGCATATATTGTAACATTATCACATACTGTAGGATGTCTTTTCTGACCTTCTAAAGCTCTTCCATTAGTTAATGATAATGCTCCCAACGTAACACCTTGATATATTTTTACATGATGTCCAATAACAGTAGTTTCACCTATAACAATGCCTGTGCCATGATCTATAAAGAAATAATCCCCTATTTCAGCTCCGGGGTGAATATCTATACCTGTTTTTGAATGTGCAAATTCGGATATAGTTCTAGCTATCAAAGATTCATTTTGCTTATAAAATATATGCGCTATTCTATAATGAAATATAGCTCTGAATCCCGGATATGTGAATATTATTTCATCATAAGATTTTGAAGCTGGATCTGACTGATAAAAAAATTCTAAATCATGTTCTAAACTTATAACAATATCATCAAGCTGTTCTATAAAATCCAATAAACGAGAATCATCAGTAACTATTTTCATATAAAGTTTAGCTATGCTTTTTTTAACAATATCTCTATTAGGGCTCTCTCTAAAAAAATTAGGAAACGTATAATCTCTTATAAGTTTAACTATATCCCTAATATCTTTTTGATTAGGAAGCTCATTAAAAGTTTTCAATTTCATAAAAGTACCCATCAATTCCAAGAATATCTTTCACCTGTATCAGGCAATATACAAAGCATTTTTATTTTATAATCTTTTTTTCTTAAATTTCTATATAAATCTATTGCCGCATAAACATTTGCACCTGAAGATATTCCTACAAGCAATCCTTCATTGAAACATATCTCTCTTGCTGTGTTTATAGCGTTCTCATCAGATACATCCATTATTTTTGATATAACATTTAAATCTAAAATTTCCGGTACAAAATTAGGTCCTATACCCTGTATTTTATGAGCAGAAGCACGTCCTTTTGTAAGTAAAGGAGATGACTCAGGCTCTACACCTACAACTATAGTATTCTTATTTTTATCAACTACATACTTTCCTATTCCTGTTATAGTACCGCCTGTACCAATACCAGCAAATATATAATCAACATCTGGAAGATCACTAAATATTTCAGGAGCAGTTGTAAGATAATGAGCATCTATATTAGACTTATTAATAAACTGACCGGGTATAACAGAATCAGCTATTTTTTTATTTAATTGTTCTGCTCTTTTTACAGCAGCATCCATACCGCCGTCTACTAGCTCCAATCTTGCCCCATAATTTCTTATAAGTTTTCTTCTTTCTTCAGACATAGATGAAGGCATAACTATTATAACATTTAATTTTAAATACTTTCCAATGGCTGCCATAGCAATTCCTGTATTACCCGAAGTAGGTTCTATTATAGTTGCCCCTTCTTTTAATTTGCCTTCTTTAAATAGATCTAATATTATTTGTTTAACAGCTCTGTCTTTTATTGAACCAGCTGGATTATTCTTTTCTACTTTACCATATAACTCTACATTTTCACCTAAATTAAATTTAGATTCTATATTTTTTAATCTTAAAATAGGAGTATTTCCTATCATGTCAAGTATGCTATTATATATCATGATACCTCCAAAAAATATATTGAACATTAATATATATTAATAAATAAATAAAAACAATAGTATATAAAAAATATTTCTAATATAAAATTAATTATTTAATATTTTTAATAATCTCTTTTAACACTTTCCATACTCTATCAACTGAAGATATACTTAAATATTCTCTAGGAGTATGAACATTATAAATATTAGGTCCCATACTAATAATATCAGCATCTTTTAAAGCTTGTTTTAATATTCCGCATTCTAAACCAACATGCACAGAAGATACATCAGCATCTTTGCCTGTAACTGTTTTATATGCTTTTACCGCTATATCTCTTACTTTTGAATTAGGATCATATTCCCAAGCAGCATATCCGTCTTGATCTATAAAAGAGGCATTTGTCATAGATGCTAAAACCTTAACCCTTGAAACTATTTCATTTGATGAACTCGCTACACAACTTCTAATAAATACTGTAAATGTCAATTTATTATCTTTTTCTTTAAGCACGCCATTATTAGCACTTGTCTGAACTAAACTCTCTATATCTTTACTCATATAAAGAATTCCATCAGGCGATAGCATCATGAAATTTATAACATTATTGCTTAATTCTTTTTTATAGCATTCTTTAATATTTTCAGCATTTGAAACAGCTATCTCCATATCAGGATCAATAACTCTATATTCAAATTTTATTTTTTCAGAAAGCTCTTCTATAATACTTTTTACTTTATTCGTATCTTTAGCAGTAATAATAGCATAAGCACTCTTAGCTATGGCATTATGAACAGAACCACCCTCTATATAGGAAATATTTATATAATCTTTCACAGAATATAAAACTCTTCCAAGTATTTTTATAGCATTAGCTCTCTGTTTGTCAATTTCCATACCGGAATGTCCGCCTTTGAGTCCTTTAATTTCTATTTTTAATGCGGGATTATTATTAACTTCTCTATCTATATTAAATTCAGCTACAGCATTAATACCGCCTGCACTGCTTACCCAAAGTACGCCTTCAGCCTCAGAATCTAAACTTATAAGAGTTTTACCATTTAAATGTTCATCAGTAACAGAAAATGCTCCAGACATACCGTCTTCTTCATCAGCTGTAATTAGAATTTCCAATGCTGGATGAGGTATATCCTTTGAATCAAGCAAAGCAAGACCATAAGCAACAGCAATACCATCATCTGCACCTAAAGTAGTATCATTGGCCCTTAAAATATCTCCTTCAACTATTAATTCTATAGGGTCTTTATCAAAATCATGTTTTGACTCGCTAGTTTTTTCACAAACCATATCCATATGCCCTTGTATAATAACAGGTGCTATATTCTCATAACCTTTTGTAGCTTCTTTCTTGATTATTACATTATTTACTTTATCCTGATATACTTCTAAATTTCTATCTTTAGCAAATTGAACCAAAAAATCACTAATCTGTTTTTCATGTTTAGATCTTCTAGGTATTTTACTTATTTCAGCAAACCATCTGAAAACCTCTTTAGAATCAAGATTATCAAAATTATTTAAAAACATATAACTTTCCTCCCAAAACTGTCATAATAACTACAATAATAAGATATTATAACTATAATCGTATAATTTCAAAATAAAAAACAAGGGTTTTTACTCCCTTGTTTTATAATATATAAAATATAATCAATTTTTAATTTTCATTATTTTCTAAATAAGCATAGAAAAATTTATGCTTACCCAAAACATCATACTGTACATCTTTCAAATTAGGATTAACAAGTACAGGTAAAGTATAGAAATATAAAGGTATAATAGGCATTTCAGACATAAATAAATCTTCTGCTTTATGAAGTATAGGCATTCTTACATTATTGTCCCCTGTAGAAGAAGCTTGTGCCAATAATGCATCATATTGAAGACTATTATAACATTCTACATTTTGAGCACTATGACTTAAGAACATACCTAAAAATGTCATAGGATCATCATAATCTCCAACCCAAGCGTTTCTAGCAATTACATAAGATTTATCCAAACGAGTTTGTTGGAATACTGCCCATTCTTCGCTTGATATTGTGCTGTCTATTCCTAAATTATTTTTCCACATCTGCTGTATAGCTTCAAATATAGAAGTATGCTCTCCAGGGTTAGTTTTAAAATCTAATACAGGAAAACCTTGACCATCAGGGTATCCTGCTTCTGCTAATAATTTTTTAGCTTCTTCTATATTTTTTGTATAATCTTCTGGTTTTAGGCTGTAATAATCGCCGCCATTAGTTCTGAAACTTCCGCTGACATCTGATATTAAAGCTGGTACAACTCCAGCAGCTGGAATCTGTCCGCCCCTTGTAACCTGCTCTACTATATAATTTCTATCTATAGCCAAAGATAATGCTTTACGAACTCTTACATCTTTTAAAGTATCATTAGTATTATTTAAGCTATAATAATAAAGAGCTAAATAAGGTTTTATTTGTAAATATCCTTCCTCTTTTAAAACATCCATATCTTGAGTAGGAACTCTATCAGAGAAATATATAGAACCTTCTTTAATACCTGCTACTACAGATGTTCCATTATCCATTAAAACAAATATTAATTTTTTAGGTACTATAGATGAAACATTCCAATAATTAGTATTAACTTCCATAACTATTCTGTCATCAATAGATCTTTCAGTCATTTTAAAAGGTCCGTTTCCTATATAAGTTTCAGGACTCATAGTCCATGTATCAGGATTAGCTTCTATAATATCCTGTCTTAAAGGGAAATAAACAGGATAAGCCATAAGCTGATCAAAATATGGAATAGGTGCTTCTAATGTTACTTCCAATGTATTATTATCTAAAGCCTTAACACCTAATGAATCCACAGGCATTTCACCTGCTGTAATTTTCTTAGCATTTTTCAAAGGCTCCATTTGATAACTATAATTAGCGGCAGTTTTAGGATCAGTTGCCCTTCTCCAGCTATAAACAAAATCATTTGCTGTTACAGGTTTTCCATCTGACCATTTAGCATTACTTCTTATATGAAATACATATTTAGTTCCGTTATCGCTAATATCCCAGTTTTCAGCAACACCTCCAACTATTTTACCTTCTTTATCTTTTGTAGCTAGTCCCTCAAAAGCGTGAATTATATACATACTCCCGTCTATAGCCGAATTCAATGTCGGGTCTATAGTTTGAGGCTCTGGACCAACATTAAGCCTTAATACTCCGTCCTCATATTTAGAGCTTCCGCCTCCGCAAGAAATGGTAAATACAAATATAGCCGCACAAAAAATTACAGATTTTAACAGTTTAATCATAAAATAAATCTCCAAAAAATAGTTAATATATTTTATCACAGCATAAAACTGCAGTCAATAACACATTAATTGAAAATCATTATAGATAAATATTCCTAATTTATATTTATAATCAAATACTATTTTTTTTAATATGCACAGGAGCCAGACATATTGCATTAAGTATTCCTTAATTTCTTGAAGTATAACACAGGTGTATAATAATTTAAA
>NZ_CALXYQ010000023.1 GCF_944393015.1 uncultured Brachyspira sp. | reverse complement strand
AATTGTTATGAGCTTAAAGAGAAAGTATTCGTAAATGAAGAACTAAAAAAATTCATAGATGATAATTTGATTTTCACTGAAGTTGATGTTGATAAATACAAAAATATTTCTGATGAGTATAATGTTAAATGGCTTCCTTGGATAATAGTAATTGACAGCGACAAAAACATATTATACACAAAGAATTCATTTTCAAGTTTCGATAACAAAATGGCTTTGAGTATAAAAGAAGATTTAGAGAAAATAATTAATAAATAAATTTGATATATACTAAGAATTTTTAACTTTGTCAATTTTTTGTGCTAGCTTTACCCTACGGGTACACTTCGTGCCACCACCCCACACTACTCGCCGTAGGGGCTTCCCCACACTACTCGCCGTAGGGGCTTCCCCGCACTACTCGCCTAGCTAACGCAGTATTCGCCATACGGGCAACCCGCACCGTATATCCTAACCTTACAGACAGTACAATGTAGGTGCGGCTGATTATCCAACATTAAACAAAATGTTTATTCAAAATTATTAACATCAGAATTATTATTAAATTTATTCTTTAATAATTCAATATTAGGGGCAATATCAAAACCTAAATCCCCTATTTTTATAACTTTATTAAAAAAGAATTCACTTATTTCACTTTGACGTAAATCATAATTTCTTTTATAGGCTTCTATATTCCAACCTTTCATAAGTGCTTTATTGGCATATCTTTCACATGCTCCTATTATACAATTAGCAGCATGTTCTTTAGAAATCCCTCTTTCTAAATAATCTTGTGAGGCACTTGCCACACTTCTATATATTATATTATATATTTGAGAAACAGAAAAATTATTTAATAATAATTTAAAAAGAGAATAAGTCTTTTTTGCTGGATTAAATTTAAATTTAACTTTAGCTATTCTATACATCAGATATTCTATACATTCATTTATAGCTATTTCAATCCATAAATTATAAGCTTCATCAACATTATCTAAAGTAAAATATTCAGGATTAATAATAGTTTCAATTGTTTTTTCCAATGAATGATCTATTTTTGATATATTTATTAAATATTGTACTCTGCTAATATAATAAACATTTGGGAATTTATCCGAATCTTCAAATGCATTTATATTAGAAAATGGGCTAACCAATAATATTTTTTCTTTTGTTAATTCTCTATATATATCAAAATCAAAATTGTCATAAGGAGATAATTTTATATTTGACAACTCTAATTCTTTTATATAGTCTAAGTCTTCAGATATTAAAGCCCTTACTATAGCTCCTAAATATATCTTATTTGTAAAACTTAATTTTTCAAAAAGAATAGGATCTATTGCGAAAGTATTATAAGCTTCAAAAATCATCTCTTGTTTAGAAATCTCTTTATCTAATAGTTCCTGTTTACAATGTTCACAATTACAAAATTTATCATCATATTTATGATTACAATTTGGACAATATAAATCATAAGTATGATATTTATTACCATAAGTTTTTGAATGTCTATTTGCTACCATATAACTTTTACAATATATACATTCATATTCCTTAAATACAACAGGAGGAAAATATGTATATAATTTAGAAGCCTGTATATCTAATTTATATTCTTCTAAAATTTCTTGTACAGTTATGTTTTCAGAATAATATTTTTCTATTAAAATATTTAAATCTTTTTCATTTAAATGAGATAAATCTTTATACATTTACACCCCCTCAATGACTCTAATTTCAGTATCACTCAAATTATAAATTTTAATCTTCTTTATCATCTATTCTATATTTTATTTCATAATTTTTAATAAAATCAATTTCTTTTTTGGTAAGTCCATACAAAGGATAGATAAAATCATCTATTTCATCAATTATATTTTTGGACATTCTAATTTTATATTCCTTAAAAGAAGTTATATTTTTATAATTAGTTTTTTCATGAACAATAACATTTTTTTCTATGTCATTTAAATATTTTGAATATAACTTTTCAATATATTTTATTTTATCATTATCTAACTTATCAATAGGAATTTTAAAACTCTCTATTTCGTATTTTTTCATATTTAAATTATCTGAAAATATTTGATAATACCAAAAATATAAATTACTACTTAATATAGCCCCTATTGTATTAGCAATTTTTTTATCAAAATAAATTACTTTTTCTGAAGCTGCTTTAGTAGTAGAATAATTAGTAATTACTTTAAAATATCTTCCTCCTGCCATTCTATAATAAATAGGACTTCCTTTATCTTTTACTAATGAACCTATATTATTTTTTATCTTAAATAATTTTCTTAATATATTAACTTCTATTTGTTTACTTATTTTAGGATATCTTCCAAGTAATTTAAATTCTTTTACATCAATAAATTCCAATCTATTTAAAATATCTTGAATAGTATCTTCATTACTTTTTCTATACATTTTTGTACATAATACTTTTTTATTTATTGTATTAGTTTTTAAACATTCCAATATAGAAACATTAACTACAGCATTTAAAAATATAGGTTTTGGTCTTACAGAGTAATTTGATATTTTAATCAATTCACATTGTTTATTAAAAAATTTATGCATACTTTCCATTGATTCACTAGATACTATAGACATAGGAGTTATATATATTAATACTCCCTTATTTATTAGAGATAACCCTTTCTCTATAAATAATGAAAATGTATCAGTAGAACCTTTTAAATTTTCATAACTATTTTTTATTGTCTTAGCAGTTATATAATTATTTTCAAAATATTTTTTTTCATACTTAGTTATTTTAGCACCATAAGGAGGATTTCCTATTACAATATTAAAATTATCAACTGAACCAAATTGAATAACTGGAGAAAAAAATTCAGCTGTGTGATTTTCAAAAGGATTCCAAGATAATATTTTTTCCCTAATTTTTTCATTTACAAGCTCAATATTTTTTACAATACTTTGAAACTCTAAAAATCTATATCTTGCATTTTCTTTTTCTTCTGGAGTTGAAGCTGAAAAGAATAATTTAGCAATATTATTCATTTTCTCTTTAACACCATTAATAACATTAATATTATAGTTATCCATTGTACCATCTTCAATATCAAATTCTAAACTTTTTAAAGAATTAGCACATATAAATCTAAAATCTAAATTTGGAAGAGCTTTAACTCCTAAATTTTTAATTTTTTATCTGCTTTTGCTTCATCTATTATCAAAGTTAAAAAAGCTCTCAATCTGCTAATTTCAATAGCTATAGGCTGTATATCAACTCCATATATGTTGTTTTTTAATATATTTAATTTATAAGAATAACTATACCTTTCTCCGTTTTCTATATTTATATGGCTACTGTAATATTTATTATCTTCATCATATTTTTCTATAAGATATAATATTCTCTGTAATACACCTATAGGGAAGGCTCCAGAACCGCATGCTGGGTCAAGTACTTTTATATTATAAAGACATTTAAAAAGTTCTTTTTTTTCTTCTTCTGTAAATTCAACTCTTTTATTAAAATTAAATATATCATCTATCTTTTCTTCAGGAATATTAAATGCATTAGATTTCAAATAAAATTTTATAGAAGATGTTATTATATAATCAACAATTTCTCTAGGAGTATAGAAAGCTCCTGTTATATTTCTAGTATTGTTTTTGTTATTATTTTTTTTATTTTCTTCATCAGGATTAATTTCATCAAGTAATTCTTCAAAAATACGTCCTAGCATTTCAGGGTCTATGCTTATCTCAACATCGAAAGGAGCACTCTCGTCAACAGTAAAATTGTACATATCAAAAAATTCAAATAGGCCCTTTATTATATCATCGTCTATTGTTTTTACTGCCTCATCGTCTTCCTTCTTTGAAAATAATCCGCCGTTCAAAAATGGTATGCTCTTCTCATAATTATATATCACTCTGTCCTTTGAAAATTTTCGCTTCTCCATATCCATATTAAGAACATTAAAAAATAAATCCTCAAGTACATCGCTGTAATAATTTTCTTTATATTTAAGATTCTCAAAAACACCGCTATTTAATATATCATTTGGTATAAGTTCCTTCTCTCTCAAAAACCAGCAGAAAAGCACGCGTCCCAAAAATCTTAATGCAAACTCTTTAGCCTTATTCTCATCTTTATCAAAATATTTTATTACATCATTATGTATATACTCAAAATATTTCTCAATACCTTTATAAAACTCTTGATTAACGCCTTCCACGCTGAATGCATTTTCTATACTGGCAACACTTTTAAAAATATCGCTTGTAAGTCTGCTCTGTGGAGTATGTAACTTTATACCCTCGCCAAGCAAAAAAGTATATCTCTTAGGATTACTATAATCCTTCTTTATCTCAATAGCATTTCCTACAAATACACCTATCCTGTCATGCTTTACATAAGAAACCCTATATATTCCCTCTTTATCCTCATACAATATAAAAAATATACCCTTACCGTACTCTCCGGCACTAAGTATCTTACTGCATAGCCTTGAAATTTTTACTCTGCTTGCAAGCCTAGTATTTGTTATGCGAACTTCATACACTCCGATAGTCTCATCATTATTATCGCATACATTCAAGTCCACAATCCAAATAACGCTCTTTAAAAAATCCTTATTTTTCTCTAGTATCTCTTCCTCACTGCTTATAGAACCATATTTCTCTGTAAAATTCTCTCCCAAATGTTTAGCCCATTTACTTTTATCATAAGCCTCATCAAATTTAAAATTATTTACAGTATTATTTTTTGTATTACTATTTTTAGCCATAGAGATACTCCTAAATTTTCATACTATAATCATATATCAAAACTGCATAAAAATAAACAATATTTATTTTACTTTTACACACCTAAACAATTACTTTTTTATAATATCTATATAATGTATAAAAGTTGCCAAAATATATTTGTTCAGGTATATACTCAAATATATCCTACTTCATTAAAATACTATTTAATGTTATAATCATAAAAAATTATAATTTGGATATATGATAAAAATGAATATTATCACTAATAAACATGAAACTTTATTAAATTGTTTTAGAATCAATGACAGAGAAATAGAAGAAATAAACATATTGGTAGGATATTGCAGATATAGTGCATTTTATGATATAGCTAACGATGATATAGCTAAAGAAATATTTTTGAAAGCTAATGTAAAAATAATAATTGGAATGAATATAGATAATAAATCTCACTATCTATACTCAAATTTTAAAAATGATAATAAAGAAAATATAGAAAAAATTATAAATAACTTTTTAGAATATACAATATCTGAAAAAAATACTGATAATATAAAGGTTATAGAATTATTTAAAACAAAATGTAAAAACTCTACACTTGAAATAAGAAAAACTAAAGAAGATAATCATGCTAAACTGTACTTATTAAAATACCTAAAAAAACCAAATGAAAACTCATTTAACAATGGTTTGTTTTTAACTGGTTCAAGTAATTTCTCTCACCAGGGAATAAATGAAAGAAGAGAATTTAATATACTTGGATTTGAATACTTTGATCAATTATATGATTTTTTTAAGAATGAATGGAAAGATGCAGAAACAATACTAAATTATCAAAATCAGGAAGATTTTTTCAATAAAGCAGGAATAAAAGATAACAATTATGGTAACAAAGAAAATGATAAAAATAATAAAAATACAATATACCCTACTCCTTATGAAGTGTATCTAAAAGTAATATACGAATATTTTAATTACATTTCCAATGAAGAATTATTATGCAGACCTAAGGACTATAATTATGTAGATTATAAGTATCAATTAGACGCTGTAAAAAATGCAATCAAAAGCATCATCACATATAATGGTGTTTTGATATCCGATGTTGTAGGACTGGGTAAAAGTATAATAGCTTCTACAATAGCAGCAATCTCCTCAAAATGAAAACCGTTGAAGAAATAATAATTATATCTCCTCCTAAAATTATATACTCTTGGGAAAATTATAATTCAGAGTTTAAATTAAATGCTGTAATTAAAAGTTCTGGAAAATTAGATGAAATATATGTATATGTTCAAAATCATAGAAAACCAAGACTTATTATTATAGATGAGGCCCATAAATTTATTAACAATAAAACAGAATCATATAGCCTCATAAAAAATATATGTTCTATGAATAAAGTTATGCTCCTTACAGCAACACCTATGCATAACACCACATCAGATATATTTTCTTTAATAGATATTTTTGACAGAATGCTCACAACTGACAATAATATAAGTGAAATAAAATCAAGAATATTAAAAGAAGAAAGATCCTTAAAAATGGATTATAAAAAAGATGACAACAAGGAAGATAACAAGAAAAAGATAAAAAAAATATCAAAAGAAATATTAAGTTTAATAAACCCTGTTATCATAAGAAGAACAAGAAAAGATTTGCTTGAAGACGAAGAATACAAAAAAGACCTAGATGAACAAAAAGCACAATTAAATGATGTAGCAAGCCCTCAGCTTCATGATTACAATTTAGGTGATATTTCTCAATTATATGCAGATACATTTGAAAAAATCACTCCGAATAACAATGATGGAAATACTAATAAAAAAGAAGAAAATACATTATTTAATTATCAAAACAATAATGAAAATAATAGTGAAAAAGAAAACAGAAGCAAATTCAAGGCCGTACGTTATGAACCATTAGTATATTTAAGAAGCACCACAATAGAAGAACAGAAAAAATCTATGGAAATAATAGAATATGTATACGGAGAAAATATCAATAGAGATTTTGCATCTGTATCATCAAGAAACTTAACCAAATTTATGAAGCATTTGCTTGTAAGGAGATTTGAAAGTTCTATATACGCATTTAAAAAAAGCATAGACAACATGATAGATAAATATAAAATTATAAAAGATTGGATTGAGAGATCTAATTGTTATCCTATATATAAAAAAGGCGATATGCTTTATATAGAAGATTTTTTCTCTAACAATGATATAGATGACAGCAATGATATAGAATATGATAAAATAGAATTAGATTTCACAAAATTAAAGAAAGAACATGAAGATTTGAAAATTATAGAAAACGTAAAAGAAGTTTTGGACAATCAATTCTTTGAAGACTTCGATAATGATTTAAAAATACTTAAACAAATACAAAAAGACTGGAAAAATATAGGAATTGATAAAGATAAAAAATTCCAGAAATTAATAGAAAAATTAAAAAGCTTCAAAAAAGAAAATGATAAAAGAAAAATAATAATATTTAGCGAGTTCAAAGACACAGCAGATTATCTCTATGAATCTATACAAAAAGATGAAGAATTAAATAATATCTTCAGACCATTAAAATCAACTTCTGAATCAAAAAACAGAGATATAGTAGCAGACAATTTTGATGCCTCCATAAAAGAAGATAAACAAAAAGACGATTATTTCCTTCTCATAGCAACAGATACATTATCAGAAGGTATCAATCTTCATAGAGCAGGAGTAATAATAAATTATGATATTCCATATAACCCTACTAGAGTAATACAGAGAGTAGGACGTATAAACAGAATAGGAAAAAAATTATTTGATAAAATATATATACATAATTTTATACCAAGACTAGAAGCTCAAAAGAATATAAAAAACTGGCAAATTTCAAATTTTAAACTAAATTTAATAAATGCCATATTTGGAAATGATACTAAAATATTAAAAGATGATGATGAGATTAACTCTTTATTTTCATTAAAAAGAGAAAATGAAATTTTAGCAGATGATGATTTGAGTTGGGATACTGAATACAGATCAATTTATAATGAGTTGAAAAATAATGAAAAACTTTTAGAAAAAATCAAATCTATAGAAAAAAATATTATTATAAGGCGTGAATCAAATTTTGAAGGTTTACTTGAAATAGTACAAACTGATAATGGAGTTTTTGGATCTTTACTTAAAGGATCAAAAATTGATTTTAATATAGAAAATTTATTCAGAACTTTAAAAGCAAATAAAGAAGAAAAATATCTTTCTCCTAGCGAAAAATTAAAAGGACTTGATGAAGAATTACTAAGAAGAAAAAATATAAAGAAGCCTAAATCAAAATTAGATATAAATATTAGGTTAAATAAATTCTTTGAAAAATGTTCTAATGAAAAAGAAAAAGATTATACCAAAAAATTAATAAATATTATTGATAATAATTATTTATCTGACAAAACTATAAAAGAATTATCACAAAAACTAAAATCAAAAGATGGATGCAATATAAACGATTTGGAAAATATTGTACCTTATGATGAAGTTAATGAAAAATTTAACTATTCCAATAATAATTTGTCGAGCATATATAAAGGATCATATTTAATAGTAAAAGAAGAATTTAATAAAATATAATTTTTATTAAATAATAATATATATAATAGCTATAAAAAATATATAATTAATTTTTGAGTGATTATTACATATAACAAATATAAGAAATATTTATTTCAACAATTAGGCTTAATTAAATTTTTATATTTATAAAGTTTTTAAATATACTGAAATTTTTTATATTTTGTAAATATACTATCAACTTTTTTGCCGCTTACGCTCTGCGGGCTTCGTCAAAGTTACAAAAAGTGCAATTGCTATAATTTTATATTAAAAACATACATATTAAATATAGTATATAACCTATAAAATGCAGTTCTTAGCAAAGCTATCAGAGTTTATTAAGGATATAGATTATTTAACTAAATACATATAGAGTATCTGGCTGATTACCCAACATTAAACAACAAATTAATTAATTTTTATTCAAAACAAATTTTTTAACCACTCAAAACCTTGAATTATAAAAGGTGAAATATTGAAAGTAGCTTGTAATGAAGTTAATAATTTAGAATATAAATCAATATAAGCCTTAACATCTTTTTTATTTTTTGCTTCTTCAATCTTTTTTATAGTATCAATAATTTTTTGTTTACTATCATCATCAACATTAGAGTTATTTTTTATAATTTTTTCTAAATCTATTAACTCTCTAATATTACTAATATTATTATTTTCATTTGAAACATTATTAGTATTATTAAAAGTTGGTGAAACATTAATACTTGGATTATTATTAAAAATGGGGTTATTTTCTATTGATATATTTATATTATACAAATCATCTAAATTTTTTATGTTATTATTTCTTATTGAATTTAATATCTTTTACCCTTTTGTAGTTAAACGAAGTCTATTATCATTTACAATACTTCCATCAGTAAGAAATCCTATTTTTATATTTATTAAATTATAGTCTGTTAAAAAAATTAGATTTTTTTTATTTTACTATCCTCTTTTATATTTTTATTTACATAAGAAAAAAATCATTTAAATTTTCATCAATCATTTTTTAAAATTGTTTTATTATTTCAAATTCTATAATTTTATACTCCTAAATAACTTTAATTTTATTAATTATAAATTCACATAAAAAATTATCAACCCACTATATATACCCTAATTGGGTAAATAACTACTAATAAAAAACGTTATAAATTTAATATGAGTTAGTCAGACTATATGTGCATCGACAAAGTTCCGCTATGGTCTCGTAATGCATGAGATAGGCAAAAAGAAGAACATAAAAATTGACAATTAAAAAATATATTAGTATAATGCCTAAAATATTTTTTATACAATACAAAGAAAGTTAAAAGGAAAGTTTATGAAAAAAATTATATTAATGATAGCTTTAAGCATTTTAATAAGCTGTAATAACAAATCTAATAACACACAAAACAATACTACAGTTAATAACAATACAAACATAACAACCACTAACAATACCACTCAAAATACAAATCAAATTATAAGTCAGCAAACAACTCCAGAAAGAAAGAAAAAAATAGAATTTAAAAATATATATCCTATCAAACCATATACAGAAGAAGAAATTGATGAGATATTATACAAAACTATTGATGCAGAATTGGCAAATTATGGAATATCAGATAATTCCAAAAAAGAAAGAAGAGAAGAAGAAAAACAAAAAATGCAGAATATTAAAGATTTACTTTTGGAAGGTATAAATAGCAAAGATGAAAATGGAAATAGTATATTTACTCTAATGCAGGAACTTGATTATAAAAATTATACTTATAATGATTTAGTAAAATGGCTTGTTGAACATGGTATTAGTTTAGATGATACTGAAATACTAAATTATAATTATACTGATGAGATTATAGATTATTTATTAGATAGCGGAGTTAATTTTGATTATGAAACAGTATATAATAAAATTGACTTAAAAAATAATAATTATAATTTAATATCAAAATTGATTAAAAAGTTAGAATCTGCAGGTTATTATTTTTCTGATATAGATTATAAATTACAAAGCGACTTATTATTTCAGTCTATTTCAGCTGATAATTTGGATTTAGTAATATTATTTTTAAAACTTGGTGCTGATATTAATTCCATAAACAGAATGAGTGATGGTTATGTTGGAACTCCTTTAATGTATAGTCTCTATTATGAAAAGTATGATATTATGGATTATTTAAAAGAGAAAAATGCTGATATTACTATTCACTGCTTTCAAGATACAGAAGAATTAGAAAGTATTCATACTTATGATCGTCATATATCTTTTGTATTGATGGAAAATTTTCCTGTTTTAAGTCCTACAAATTTAATTAATACTGTTATCACTGGAAATAATAATGAAGATTTGATGATAAAAATATTAAATAAAATATCTCAAACTTTTAAATATGCAGATACTAGCTATATTTATTCACCTGCCTCACAAATTGAATTTACAAACAATAATGAAAAATATATTTTAATACAAAGTCGTATATTAAATGAAGAATATGTAGAAAATCTTATATCAATGGAAAAATATGTACATGATTTTGAAGTAAACGATAAATATTTTAATTATGTAACTATATGGAAAAGAGATAAAAACGATGAAAATAAAGCACAGTTTATAACAGGCTTTTATCCAATACAAAATGATTATTACTCACAAATTTATGATATTGCTTCATCAGGAAATTACATTACAATAGAAGCAATCAATGATGACGGTATATATTATTATACATTTATAACAGAAAATAATGATTTTTATTTGGATAAATTTTCTTCTAAGTATGATCTGTCAGATGAGAACGAAGAAAAGCATTATTATAATTACAAAACTGATGCTAGTAAATTTAATCACACAAGCAGAATAAAACCTATTGATTTAGAAAGAGGTTTCTTTAATAATTTAATAGAAGAATACAATAAATAAAAAATAATAAAGGGCTTTAGTTTTTTAATTAACTAAAACCCTTTGTTTTTTATCAATCAATAATGATTTATAAAATTAAATTTCCTCACCGTTCTCTATTTTTGTAAGCAAGTCAACTCTTCTAGCATGCCTTCCGCCTTCATATTCAGCATCAAGCCATTCTTTTACAATCATCTTAGCCAAATCAACGCCTACTACTCTAGCACCGAAAGCTATTATATTAGAATTATTATGCTGTTTAGAAAGCTTAGCAGAATAAGGCTCACTGCAAACCGCTGCCCTTATGCCTTTGACTTTATTAGCAGCAAGTGAAATGCCTATACCAGTTCCGCATATTAAAACACCGTATTCGTATTCTTTGCTTACAATAGCATCAGCAACCTTTTTTCCATATATTGGATAGTCAACACTTTCTGTGGTATGCGTACCAAAATCAGTAACATTATGTCCCAATTCTTCTAAATATTTTATTATCTCTTTTTTTAATTCAATAGCTGAATGATCACAGCCTATAGCAATTTTCATAATTTTTATTCCTTTATATATTTTTATTTTTTATTAATACAAATAATAATCAATTTACAGTGATAAAGTAAAATCAATTATAGACTATAAGAAAACTCTAATATAGCATAAGTTTTATTATCTTCACTGTCAAACTTTAATAAAACTTTGTTCTCAATTACAGCTTTCTTTACAACAATAGTATCGCCTAAAGCAGCAGGTACTCTGTATTCTATTCTTATTCTTTTATAATAATCATCAACATAATCTATTGCCATATCAATATATCTAGCATTATTCACATGGTTATTATCATCTATAAAATATTTTTTTACTTTGAATCTGTCAACTTCTTTTAATAAATTATTGTCAACTTTTATTTTTCTAGGTAAATAATTCATTTTCTGCTTTTCATCAAATTTAAAATTTTCTATAAATGAAGAAGGCACTCTAATTAAATTACCATTAGATAAATCTACAAATCCGCCTATAGCATAGCAAATAACAAGTTCATTATAATTTTCATCATATATAACAGTATTTCTATAACCATAAGCTTCATTGCACTCATAAACGTAAGTACTCACTATAACTTTATCGCTATACTTTGGAAGTTTATATATATCAACTTGCCTAGACACCAAAAACATACTCACATTGTTTTCATTAAAATATTTTGTAAGCTCCTCTTCTGAATCTAATTGAAAAAAAGAACAGTCCTGCATAAGATCAAATATTGATGATGTTTTCAAAAGTCCGTCTTTATCAATCTGACTTGTTCCCACAATTGTTTTCATTTCATACATAAATAATACCTTTTCTTAAATTTAATTAATACAATTCAAATATTATAATACTAAAATTATAATTGTCAAAGCTATTAAATCATAAGACTTTCATATATACCGCACGGTTAGCTAATTTCTTATATAATTAAAATTTTATTATTTAATACGCTAATTTTATATATTAAAATTTAATCGTGCGTTGATACTGCTTTAAATTTAAAAAACTCTAGGGTGGGCATCTATAATTTATATTTAAGTTACAAAAATAAAGAAAACTATAAACTCAAAATAAATCATCAAATCTTAAGGGTGGGGAGTGAAAGTAAAATTTAAAATCTACTTAATACCCCGCCCTTTAGATTTATAGATTAACTTAATATTTTAACTATATTTATATTTATTATTTTACAAAGAAAAAATAAAACCCGCCCAAGTTTTGATTAGATTGAATGATAAATTTAACGCACGATTAATATGATTTTGATAATTAATGAAATGTTAAAAATGAAACTATTTTTAATTATTAGCTTTATTTACCGTGCGATTTAGAAATAAAAAATTATAAAATAACTCCAAGAGTAAGCATTCTTCCCACCTGAACACCATCACGTCTGTAAGAATAACAAATATCATCATAAGTATTTATATTAGAAATTTCAATATTATTTTCTAAGATACCGCACTTAAGCATTTGATCCTTAATCTCTAAACCATTATCAATATGCCATTTATCATTAATAATAGCTTTATTTTTGAAATGAACAGCTACTTCATCACCCACTTCATAATCTTTTTGAGCTATATAAGGTCCTATATAAGCATACATTTTTGAAGGATTGGCATTGTATTCTTTTTTCATTAAATCTATAGTTTTTGCAGTAATATTCTGAACAGTTCCTCTCCAGCCAGAATGTATAGCAGCCATAGATTTGCTTTCATCACAATAAAGTATTATAGGAGCACAATCTGCTGTTTGAACTATTAAAGGAATGTTTTTAAGATTAGTTATCAAAGCATCTGTATCTTTAACTAATTTTTCTCGGCTTCCAAATAAATGAATATTAGATTCATCTATTTTAACTATATTATCTTTATGAACTTGATGCATAAAGATAGCTTTGTTTATATCAAAATTAATATATTTAAAAAAATCTTTTTCTGTATTTTCTCTATATTCTAAAGTAATATCATGAGCATTAATATTTCCCTTAGATAGTATGGCTATATATATTTTTTTATTATCATTTTTAGATGGATAAAAAATATTATTCATTCTTCAATCTTCTAATCTCTTCTTCCAATTCTTTTACTTTTATAGTTAATTCTTTAGTTTCGTTTCTGGATTGCTCCATAATGTTTTCATATAAAGTAAAAAATTTCTTCGCGTACTCTAATTTCTGCTTCAATTCATTTATCTCTTCTTTGTAGATATCTATTTTAGAAGAAAGCAGTTTATTATCTTCCTGCAATTCCAAAATGATCTCTTTATCAGTATATTCCACTTCTACAAACCCTCTAATTATTTAATATATAATATCTATTATGTACATTATAAATGAATTGTCAAGTAAAATTGAACAATATTATGAAGTAATTAACAAGAGGTAAAAACCTCCTGTTAATAAACATTATATAATTATATATTAGATACTATTATATCACCCATCTCAGAACATTTAACCTGCTTGTATAAATAAGTCATCATATTATGCTTAGGCATTATATCTGTAGTTCTGTAACCATCATCTATAGCCTTATAAACAGCTTTTTCTATATCTTCAGCCTCATTTTCCATTTTAAAAGAATATCTAAACATCATAGCAAGAGAAAGTATTGTTCCTATAGGATTAACTAAGTCTTTTCCAGCTATATCAGGAGCCGAACCATGAATAGGCTCATACATACCAACTGTTCCATCAGAAAGACTAGCAGAAGGAGCCATACCAATAGAACCGCTTATAACACTAGCCTCATCAGAAAGTATATCCCCAAACATATTCTCTGTTACTATAACTCCAAATTGCGAAGGATTAGAAGCTATCTGCATAGCTGCATTATCCACATACATATCATTATATTTAACATCACTATATTCTTTAGCTAAATTGTTCATAACTTCACGCCATAATTTAGAAGTATGAAGTACATTAGCCTTATCAACAGAAGTCAAAGGTCTTTTTAAACTTCTAGCTAATTCAAAAGCAACCTTTCCTATTCTTTTAATTTCTGTTTCTGTATAAAGCATAAGATCAGTAGCCTGTCTAACTCCATCAACCACTTCAAATTTATGCTCTCCGAAATATACTCCTCCAGTAAGCTCTCTCACCATAATAAAATCAACCATATCTTTACATATAGTTTCTTTTAAAGGAGAAGCATATTCTAAAGACTTTAATATTTTAGTAGGTCTTATATTAGCATATAATCCCATTCCCTTACGAAGTTTTAATAATCCTCTTTCAGGTCTGTTTTCAGGAGCAACATTATCCCATTTAGGTCCGCCAACAGAACCAAGAAGTACTGAATCGGACTTAATACATTTCTCTAAATTTTCATCTGTTAGAGGAACTCCATATTTATCTATAGAAGCACCTCCCATATCAACATATTCTAAATTAAACTTATGAGAATATTTTTCTTCTATCCTTTTTAGAACATCTACGGCTTTTCCTACAACTTCAGGACCTACACCGTCCCCTTCAATAATAACAATATTCTTTTCCATTTTAATAATTACCCCTTAGAATTTTTTATAGAATTTAAAAGCCCATTAGAGTTAATAATATTTTTTATAAACTCAGGAAAAGGCTCTGCTTTGTAGCTTTCATTTTTAGTAATGTTTTTTATTATACCATTATCAAAATCAACTTCAACCTCATCGCCGGCATTTATTTTCTTGCTTGCCTCATCGCATTCTAGTATAGCAAGTCCTATATTAATTGAATTTCTATAAAATATTCTAGCAAAAGATGATGCTATAACACAAGATATACCAGATTCTTTAATAGCTATAGGAGCATGCTCTCTTGATGAACCGCATCCGAAATTATCTCCTCCAACCATAATGTCACCAGTTTTAACCTTGCTTACAAAATCTTTATCAATATCTTCCATACAATGTGCTGCTAACTCTTTATGATTTGCAGTATTTAAATATCTTGCTGGAATAATAACATCTGTATCAACATTATCACCATATTTATGAACGAAACCTTTAGCTTTCATACTATCTCCCATTAAAATATAATATTAACTTTGTTTTATTTATATAAAAATCAGTAATTTATAAATTATTATTTAGGCTCTGTTATATAACCTGTTATTGCACTATATGCAGCAGTAGCAGGACTAGCCAAATACACTTTTGAAGTTTTATCTCCCATTCTTCCAACAAAGTTTCTATTAGTTGTAGTAACAGCAACTTCATCATGAGCAAGTATTCCCATATATCCGCCCAAACAAGGACCGCATGTAGGTGTAGATACCGCACATCCTGCATCAATAAATATATCCATATAACCTAATTTTATACATTCTTTATAAACTTTCTGAGTTGCAGGAATAACTATACATCTTACGCCTTTAGCTACTTTCTTTCCTTTCAAAATATTAGCAGCTGTTGCCATATCAGATAATCTTCCATTAGTACAAGAACCTATAACAACTTGGTCAACTTTTATATTTTTTAATTCTTTAGCTTCTTTTGTATTCTCTGGTAAATGAGGACATGCCACTGTAGGCTCTACCAAAGATAAATCAATATCATATTCTTTATCATAAACTGCATCATCATCAGCTTTGAAAACAGTATAATCTCTTTTTACTATATCTTTTAAGTATTCTATAGTTTGATCATCAACTTCAAATATTCCGTTTTTTGCTCCTGCTTCAATAGCCATATTAGCAATACAAGCTCTATCGTCCATAGTGAGAGATGAAACTCCTTCACCTCTAAATTCCATAGATTTATATAAAGCTCCGTCAACACCTATCATTCCTATAATATGAAGTATAACATCTTTTCCAGATACATTTGGCTTTAATTTGCCTTTAAGATTAAATTTAATAGCAGAAGGAACTTTAAACCAAACCTGTCCTGTAGCCATAGCAGCAGCCATATCAGTACTTCCTACTCCTGTAGAAAAAGCTCCGAAAGCTCCGTAAGTACAAGTATGAGAATCTGCCCCTATTATAACTTCACCAGGAGCAACCAATCCTTTTTCAGGTAAAAGAGCATGCTCAACCCCCATATCTCCAACATCATAATAATTTGAAATATCATATTTATTAGCAAAATCTCTGCATTGTTTGCATTGTTCTGCTGCTTTGATATCTTTATTCGGAGCAAAATGATCCATAACCAAAGCTATTTTTTCTTTGTCAAATACCTTATCAAAACCGTATTTTTCAAATTCATTAATTGCAACAGGGCTTGTAATATCGTTTCCTAAAACCAAATCAGTTTTAACCATTATAAGCTCGCCTGCTTCAACTTTATCAACACCTGCATGTGCCGCTAAAATCTTTTGAGTAATAGTCATATTCGTATCCTTTTAATTTATTTTTTAATTATTATAATTTAATTCTTCCAATTCCTTTTTTGCATCTGAATGATAAGGGTAACTCTTTAAAACCTTATTATAATATTCTATAGCCTTATCTTTATCATTCATTTTATTATATGTATTTGCTGTATGATATAAAGCATCTAAATTACTAGGATGTATTGATAATGCCTTTTCTAAATAATATAAAGCCTTATCATAAATGTTTGTTTCATTATAAATTACACCCAACCAATAATAATTATAAAAATTATTTGAATCTAATTCCAAAGCTTTATTAAAATTCTCTACAGCTTCATCATAACAGTTTTTATGATAATAGCATACACCTAAATAATTATTAACTTCGCTATTATTATTATCTAATTCTAAAGCTTTATTGAAACTTTCTATAGCTTCATCATAACAGCCTCTACAATAATAAACAGTTGCTATCAGCATATAATTATAGGCATTATTCGGATTTATCTCTAAAGCTTTATTAAATTTTTCAAAAGCCTTATCATACTCCTGCCTTTCCAAATAAACATTTCCTAAATACTGATAATTATCTTCATTGTTAGGATCTAATTCTAAAGCCTTATTTAAATAAGTTACAACATTTCCATAATGTCCTAACTCAAAATAAGTCTTACCAAGCAAACTATAAACATCAGCATTATCATCATGTAATTTTAAATATTTCTCTAAAACATCAGCAGCATCTGTATAATACATTTCAGAATAATAAGATCTGCCTAAAAAACAATAATCATTATTATGTAATGCTATACCCCTATTTATATTTTTTTCAGCTTTTTCATAATTATCTTTGTTGTTATAAGCAAATCCAAGCCAAAAATAATTATCTTCATCGTAATGATTATAATACACCGCTTTATCAAAATTTTCTATAGCAGCGTCATAATCTCCTTTCATATAATAAACTCTGCCCAATAAATTACGGTTTTCAGAATTATCATATATCTCTACAGCCTTTTCAGCATTTTCAAAAGCTTTATCATAAGATCCCTTTTTTAAATAAACTGTACTTAATAAATAATAAGCATCAGCATGATTATATTTATTTAATTCTAAAACTTTATTAGCATATCTTTCAGCATTATCATAATCTTCCATTTCTAAATAAGACATACATAAACAATAATAAGCTTGTTTATTATTGATATCCGATTCTATGACTTTATTAAAAATTTTTATAGCATTATCATAATCACCTTTTTTGTAATAAGAACTAGCTAAACTGTCATAAATATAAGAATGATCATGTATTTCTAAAGCCTTATTAAAATATTCTATGGCTTCATCATAATATCCATTTTCTGAATAATAATTACCTATCCAATAATTTTTTTCACTGTCAAGTTCTGAAGCTTTTTTAAAATTTTTTTCAGCATTATCATATTCGCCGTCTTCTAAATAGCATCTTCCCAAAGAAAAATAATTATTAGCATCATCACTGCCTAATTCTGCTGCCTTAATATAACTTTCTTTAGCATTATAATAATCAGATACAGCCGCATAAGAATTGCCTAACCAATAATAATAATCCGCATTATTAGGATTGAGTTTTATAGCCTTAATAAAATTTTCTATAGCAGTATATTCCCAATCACCTATAAGTAAAGAAGCTCTGCCTATATAATAGTAATTATCTTCATTATCAGGATTCAACTCTGAAGATTTAATTAAATTCTTAGCAGCATCTCTATTACTATTTTTATAATAATAAGACATACCCATTAAATGATAAATACGCCATTCATTTTGATTTAATGATTCAGCTTTTAAACAAGTTTCTATTACTTTTTTATAATCTTTCTTTTTATAATAAAACTCCGCTAATTCTAAATAGCTTTCTGATTTATCAGGATATTTTTCTGATATATCTATTAAAGATTCTAGTATTATTTTTTCTTCATCGTTGTATTGAATTTCTTGATGATTATAATGAATTTCATCATCAAAATATTCTTCCAAATCCATAATGCCTCTTAATGCTAAGTATTAAAAAACTTTATTATAATATAAAACTAAATTTTAAATAATTAATTCATCTTCATCTTTTTCATCAAGATTATGATTTTCTAAATAATCTTTATAACTAGGATCTAATTCCATAGCTTTATTGAAATTTATTTTAGCAGTTTCATTGTCTCCTTTCTTTTTATAATAGTTTCCAATCATAAAGTAATTAACTCCGTCATTTACAGCAATGCCCAATTCTATAAGTTTATTTACAGTAGCTATAGCATCATCTATTCTTCCTATTTTTTCATAGTATGAAGATAATTTTAAATAATTATATTCTTCTGGACTAACTTCTATAACTTTATTAATTGCATTTATAGCATTATCATAATCATTAATACTATCATAATATTCAAACAACATTAAATGATTATATTCATTATTAGGGTCAATATCTATAAGCTTCTTTATAGTTTTTAAAATATTATCTTGATCTTCTACTATTTTATAAATATTTATTAAGGTTATATAATTATCTCTATTATGAGAATCAAGTTCTATAGCCTTATTAAAATTTTCTATAGCTTTTTCATAGTCATCAAGTTCTAAATAATAATAATTAGCTAATTGAGACCAGCTTTCAGATTTATCAGGAAATTTTTTAGTATTTTCTATTAAATCATCTAAACTTTCTTCGAATAAACCATCTATACTCATAAATACCCCATTTATATGATAATATTAAAATTCCGCATAAAAATTGAGTATACAATAATTATGCGGAAAATATATAATTATAATTTGTTTAACCCATTAACATAAGCTCTCAAACTAGCTTCAATAATATCTGTACTTACTGCTCTTCCTATAACAGTTTTATCATTAGAAGCCAATCTTACAATAACCTCTCCCAAAGCATCTTCGCCTTCTGTAATAGCATTAATACTATAATTAACTAATTTAGCCTTATTAGAAGTGATAGAGTCTATAGCACCGAATGCAGCATCGATAGGTCCGTTTCCTTTTCCTATTCCCTCAACAATATTATCCTGATTATCCATAATAGATACAGTAGCCAAAGAAGATATTGAATTACCGTCATTAACAACAAATCCGTTTAATGTATAAGTAGGATTTTCTGAATCATTGCTTCCTATCAATAATGCTTCTATATCTGAATCAGTAACTATTTTTTTCTTATCAGCCAAAGCCTTAAACTCTATAAACTTATCTTCTAAAGACTTATCATCAATATCATAACCTAAAGATTCGATTCTGTCTTTAAAAGCATGCTTTCCTGAATGCTTACCTAATACCATTTTATTTTGAGGTATTCCTATATCTTCAACATTCATAATCTCATAAGTAGAGCGTTCTTTTAATACTCCATGTTGGTGAATACCTGCCTCATGAGCGAAAGCATTAGCACCTACTATAGCTTTATTAGGAGCAACTACCATACCGGAAATTGTAGATAATAATTTTGAAATCTTATAAATTCTTTTAGTATTAATATCAGTATAAGCATTATAAAAATCTTTTCTAGTTTTAATGCCCATTACAATTTCTTCCAAGCTAGCATTACCAGCACGCTCTCCTATACCATTAATAGTACATTCCACCTGAGTAGCTCCAGCCAAAACAGCAGATAAAGAATTAGCAGTGCCAAGTCCTAAATCATCATGACAATGCACAGATATATCAACATTTTCTATACCTTTAACATTCTCTTTTAAATACTTTATCAAATCAGCCATTTCTAATGGAGTGGTATATCCTACAGTATCAGGAACATTTATTGTAGTAGCACCGTTTTCTATTGCAGTAGAATAAGCCTGAGCCAAAAATTCCCTATCGCTTCTTGATGCATCTTCAGCAGAAAATTCTATAAACTCAAATTTAGTTTTAGCATAAGAAACAGATTCTTTTATGGTTTCCAATACCTGCTCTCTGGTCATCTCTAATTTATGCTTTAAATGTATGTCGCTAGTAGCTATAAATGTATGAAGCATAGGATGTTTTGCCTCAGCAAGTGATTCATAAGCTCTGTCTATATCCTTCTTATTACATCTTGCCAAACTAGCCAATTTAGCATTCTCTACAACTTTACTAACTTCTCTTATAGCATTGAAGTCATCATCTGAACATATAGCAAATCCAGCTTCTATAACATCAACGCCTAATTTATCCAATTCAGCTGCCATTTCTAATTTTTCAGCCAAATTCATAGTACAACCAGGAGATTGTTCTCCATCTCTTAAAGTAGTATCAAAAATCTTAATCTTTCTCATTGTTAAAACCCTTATAAAATAAACATTTGTATAATTAAATACTTTTATTGATTTTTATTTATACAATAAACTAAATATTTTTATTGTTCTTTTTCCCGCCGCAAAAAGAACCAAAAAGTGCAAATAAAAATAGTCTAATATAAATCATATTTTATATGTAAACTGATTTATTAAATTATTATCAAATGCAGTTCTTTTGGTTCTTTTATAGCAATAAAAGAACTGGGGTGCGGGGCAAAGCCCTGCAAATTGCAAATATTTTTTAATAAAAAAAACTTATTTTATACAAACTTTAATTTTTTAATGTACAAAAAAATATCAAATATTAAAGTATTTAATTATAACAATAGAGTGTGAATAAAAATTACTTTTTAATCCAACTCATCATCTTTCTCAATTCAGCACCGACTTTCTCTAATTTATGCTCGCTTTCTAATTTTTTAGTAGCATTAAATTTAGCTTTGCGGCCTGCACTAAACTCTTGAATAAACTCACTAGCAAAAGTACCGTCTTGTATCTCTCTTAATACTTTTTTCATTTCTTTTCTAGTTTCTTCAGTGATCATTCTTCTTCCAGTTCTGTAATCGCCGTATTCAGCAGTATTTGAAATAGAATATCTCATCATAGCAAATCCGCCTGAATATATTAAATCAACAATCAATTTCATTTCATGTATACATTCAAAATAAGCCATTTCTGGTTCATAACCTGCTTCTACTAAAGTATCGAATCCTGCTTTCATCAATTCAGTAACACCGCCGCATAATACAGCTTGTTCACCGAAAAGGTCAGTTTCAGTTTCTTCTCTGAATGTAGTTTCTAATATACCAGCACGTCCGGCACCTATTCCTGAAGCATAAGCTAAAGCATAATCTTTTGCTCTTCCGCTGAAATCCTGATAAACAGCTATCAAGCTAGGTACTCCTCTTCCTTCTAAATACTGACTTCTTACAGTATGTCCTGGACCTTTTGGAGCAACCATAATAACGTCTATATTTTTAGCAGGAACTACAAATTGGAAATGAATATTAAATCCATGTGCATACATTAATACATTACCTTCTTTCATATGAGGAGCAACTTGAGTATTGTATATATCAGCTGAAACCTCATCAGGAACAAGCATCATTACTATATCAGCAAGCTTAGCAGCTTCTTCAACTTCCATTACTTTAAATCCGGCTTCTTCTGCTTTTTGGCAGTTTGCACTGTCTTTTCTAAGTCCTACAATTACATTCATTCCGCTATCTTTTAAGTTCTGAGCATGAGCATGTCCTTGGCTGCCGTATCCCATTATAGCTATAGTTTTACCGTCTAGTAAACCTAGATTACAATCAGCATCATAATATTTTTTTATCATTTTAATTCTCCTTTAACTTATTATTATTTATTAAAATTCAAAATTATTGATTATATTCATATCAGGAACTTCATCGCCTAATTGTATTGAAGTTACTCCTGTTCTTGAAAGCTCTAAAATATTGAAATCTTTCAATGCTTCCAAATATCCGTCTATTACTGTAACAGAAGCAGTAATTTCAACTATCATGCTTTTTTTACCTATATCAAGTATAACTCCGCTATGTGCATTAGTTATATCGCAGGCTTTTCTCCTATTGCTGTCATCAATTTCTATTTTTACTAATAATAAATCTCTTATTATACTATTAGTATGATCTATTAAATGAACAGAGTGAACTTCTATAAGTTTATAAGTCTGCTTTATAATATGTGATATTTGCGTATCATCGCCTTCAGTAACTATAGTCATTCTTGATATGCTAGGAACACAAGTTACAGAACAAGTAATTGTTTCTATATTAAAACCTTTTTGACTGAATAATAAAGTTATTCTATTTAATACACCTGAACTGTTATCTACAAATAAAACTAAAACCCTTCTTTGTTTCTTATCCATTTTTTAACTCCTACTATTTTTAATCTACTATTATATCATCTATAGTACCGCCGGCTGGAATCATAGGTAAAACTTTCAAATCTTTATCTATAACACATTCTATCCATACAGGACAATTACATTTTAAAGCCTCTTCAAAAGCTGTTTCAAATTCTTTTATAGTCTCGCATCTGAAGCCTTTAGCACCGAAACCCTCAGCAACTTTAACATAATCCATTTTTTTATTTATATCTGTGCTGGAATATCTTTTATCATAAAATATAGTCTGCCATTGTCTAACCATACCTAATGTACTATTATTTAATATTATTGTTATAACAGGAAGATTATATTCAACAGCAGTTGCAACTTCATTCAAATTCATATAGAAAGAGCCGTCTCCTGTTATATGTATTACTCTTCTATCCGGCTTAGCAACTTGAACACCTAAAGCAGCACCATATCCGAATCCCATAGTACCCAAACCGCCGCTTGTTATAAAACTTCTTGGCTTGGTATGTCTTATATATTGAACTGCCCACATTTGATGCTGTCCTACATCTGTAACATAAATAGCTTCATCTTTAGTTTTATCACCTATTATATCCATAACCTTGCTTGGATAAATACCGTCTTTCTTGGTGTTTCTGTCCGAATCTTCTTTCATCTCTTTAGCTCTTAAATCTGCCAAATATTTTACCCATTCATCATCTTCCACTCTTTTTACAAGTTTATTAAATCTATCCAATACATCATTCAAGTCGCCTATTATACTATAATCAACATGAACATTTTTGTTTATTTCGCTTTTATCAATATCTATATGAACCTTTTTAGCAATGCCCCCGAATTTTGAAGTATTTAAAGCTACTCTATCGCTGAATCTTGTTCCAACAGCAAGTATCAAATCAGCTTCATTCATAACCTTATTAGCTGTAGCAGAACCATGCATTCCCAAAAGTCCTATATTTAATTTTTCATTATAACCTAATACTCCGGCTCCCATTAATGTATGAACTGAAGGTATATTGGAGTTAATCATAAACTCTCTTAATTTATTACTAGAATCCTTAGCACCGCCTCCGAAATATATAATAGGTCTTTTTGATTCATTTATTAATTTTGCTACTTCTTCTATAGTTTTTTCATCTTCAGCACTTATTTTTACATGCTTAGGTACAAATTTTTCTTTTCTTTCGTATTCTGTTTCTGTAAATGTGAAATTTTTTGGTATATCTATTAAAACAGGTCCTTTTCTTCCTGTATTTGCTATTACAAATGCCTTTCTTATTATATTTGCTAAATCATTAATATCTCTTACAACAAAATTATGTTTAGTAATAGGCATCGTAATACCTGCAATATAAACCTCCTGAAATGAATCTTTACCTATTAAACTTTCAGGTACATTTGCCGTTATAGCAATCAAAGGTACACTGTCCATATATGCTGTTGCCAATGGTGTTACCAAATTAGTAGCACCTGGTCCGCTTGTAGCAATTACAACTCCGGTTTTTCCGCTTGCTCTTGCATAGCCGTCTGCTGCATGACAAGCTCCTGTTTCATCTGTAGGCATTATATGTTTAATTTTATCTCTATATTTATAGATAGCATCATATATAAATAAAGCTGCTCCTCCCGGATAACCAAATACAGTATCAACACCTTCCTCTATTAGAACTTCCATTATTATATCAGAACCGTTTAACTTCATTAAATAACTCCTTATATTTTATAGCCTTTTTTAATTTTCTTACTAGTATTTCTACTTATAGAAATTTTATTTTTAAATGTATTCAATCAAATAATGTATTTTATAAAAAATTGATTATAATATTACAGGATAATAAGAAGAATTGAGAGGAGAATATTTAAGAAGACAATAGTTTTTGAAGATTTATTTTGTTTGTAAAAATTAGAGGCAGATGCTTGCATTTGTTTCATATCATCAAAAACAGCATTCATACCATTAGCAGATGATGTATTCATCTTTATTCTCCTTTTAACATTTGCTAACTATTATAATATTTTTGAGTAATATTGCAATACTTAAAATCAATTTTTTCTAAACTTTTATTATTAATAGTAATTGACAATATAAATTATTTTAGTATACTATCAAAACAACTATGCTGCAGGTTTTATGAAGATATTAAAAAATAGATACAAAAATAAAATATTACATATACAAAACAATAAAAGAATAATTGAAAATAAAATAAAAAATAAAAGCGGTATATATAAATTTATAAATTACATACCGCTAGTTATTATTTCTATTTTTTATTTTCTTCCTGAAATTATTATTCTATCTCTTATATCGGCGGTAATATTATATTCATCTGTTTCACTTTATTCAAAAAGATATATATATTCATCAATAGAAGAAATACCATATAATGATGTTGCTCTGGTATTAGGAACCAGCAAATATATGAATAACGGTCAAATAAATATGTATTTCAAATTCAGAATGGATGCTGCTTATGAATTATATAAAAGCGGAAAAGTAAAATATATACTTGTAAGCGGAGACAACAGATATAAATCATATAATGAACCTAGACAAATGCGTCTTGATTTAATTAAATTAGGAGTGAATAAAAAGCATATATTTTTAGATTTCGCCGGATTTAGAACAAGAGATTCTATAATAAGAGCTAATAAAGTTTTTGAACTTACAAATTTCACTATAGTTTCTCAGCCTTTTCATAATGAAAGAGCAATATTAATAGCAAGACAAAAAAATATTAATGCAATAGCATATAATGCCGATAATGTTAGAAAACTTTATAGAGTAAGACAATTTCCAAGAGAATTAGGTGCAAGAGCTTTAATGTTTCTTGATATACTATTTAATAAACCGCCTAAATTCTATGGAGATATCATAAAAATAGAAGAGAGAGAAGACACTGTAATAGATAAAAGTAATAAACTCGATAAATCAACAATCAAAAAATTATAAATAATACAAAAAATAAAAACATTCATTTTTAAGGAAACAAATATGACATCTAAACTATTAACTGAATTATTGCAGTCATTATCTTTATTATCGGTACTGCTGCTTATAGGGGTTTTTTTAAGGGCTAAAATAAAGCTCTTTCAAAAATTATATTTGCCGGCTTCTGTAATAGGGGGATTTATTGGGCTTTTAATATCTCCTGAAATATTAGGTAAATTCTCAAACTATTCAATATCTTCAGAATGGGTAAAAACTTATTCGCTTCTTCCCGGAATATTATCAATACCTATATTTGCCGCTATTCCTTTGGGTATGTTCTTAAACGAAACAAAAAGTATAAAATCACTTTACCCTACAAAAGTTTTAATAGCATTCGGTATATTTCAATGTGCAAGTATGTTTCAGTCTGCCATAGGATATGCCACTAATATACTATTTACAAAAATAAATCCTGATATAAATATGTATAGAACTTTCGGTTATGAACTTTCAGCTGGATTTGCCGGAGGTCATGGACTTGCTGCTGCTACAGGAAAACTTTTAGAAGGTTTCGGAATACCTCAATGGGAAATAGCTCAGGGAGTTGCTCTCACTACTGCTACAATAGGACTTGTAGGCGGAATGATATTTGGAATCATATTCATTAATATTGCAGTAAGAAGAAATAAAACCAATGTTATAAAAAGAATAGTTAATGAAAATGATGATAATCAAAATATAAATAAAATAGATAGAAACATGGAAGTGGGATACAACAATGATATAAGCAAGCAGGCAAGTTTAGGAAGAGAAACATTTTTAAGCAGCTCTATAGAAACAATAACTTTTCATTTGGCTGTAATATTTGCCGTATGCGGAATTGCTTTTATAGTTTTGAACTTCATTAAAAAATTAAAAGTACCGGGATTAGATGTTCTTCCTGTTTGGACTTATTCTATGATTATAATGTTTGCTTTAAACATGATAATAAAAAAATTAAAATTATCTTGGATGGTAGATGCTAAAGTAAAAGCGAAAATTATAGGTACATTAAGCGACTTTGCTATAGTATCTGCAATAACAAGCCTTCCTATAAAAGCCATAATACATTATATAGCACCTATAATAGTTATGTGCATAGCTGGTTTTATATTTACTTATTTAATAGTATTCATATTCCATAACATCTTATTTAAAGATGATTATGCTTTTGAAAGGGCTATAATTTCTTGGGGTACTTTAACAGGAGTTTTAATAACAGGAATGACTCTTTTAAAAATATGCGATCCTGAATACAAAAGCCCAGCACTTACAGAATTTTCTCTAGGATTTTCTTTGATGTCTGTTACAGGTTTATTAGTTGTGCCAATACTTAATACTGTACTCGCTGTAGGATCAACTTGGGATAATCTTATAACTGCCTTAATAACTTCGTCTATTTATTTGATTATAGCATTTGCTGTTTACTTTATTCATAGAAAATCTGCTAATTAATACTGTTTATCAGCTTTTTTGTTTTATTTATAGCTAAAGATATAAAGGAATCCCATTCCCCTAAAGTTTTATCTATTACTTGCACTTCAAGTCCCAATTTTTTTATTTCATTGAATACTTTTTCAGAAATATCATGTTCATAATGAAATGATTTTGATATTAATATTGGTATTATTAATACTTTTTTATTTCTCTTTATTAATTTGTCTTTTACATCATCAATACTTATACCTTCTGAAAATGTAATTGATATATAAGCATCATTTTTTAAATTTAATTTATAAGCAAGCATTCCATAAGCCGAATTAGAATGATGCTTTCCACCATGTCCTACAAATAAATATGTATAGTCATCATCTTTAAATTTCTCTGATATAATAGAAACCATATTATCATAATCTTCAGGAACAGATAATAATGATTCCCCGTATTTTAATATATCATAGCTGCTTTTATACTTCACTATTGAATGAAAAATCTTCATATAATCTTTATTTTGAAGAAGTACTATAGGAGAAATATATACCTCATTTATTTTGCTTTTTTTTAATTCTTCTAATCTTTCAATCACAGAAGGAAAATGCACATTATCAGATATAATTTTTTTTATAGCGGTTGAACTGTAAGCATCAACTATATAAAAATCTTTAAATTCATCTTTAAATTTTTGTATAATTCTTTCATACATTAAATTTGTATTAGTATAATTCTTTGCCCCATGAAATAATAATATAATACTCTTATTAACCATAAAAAAATATCCTTATATAAAGAAGATAAATTAATGTATTATAAAACGGAATATATCAAATATATTAGAAGTTTAATTTATATTAAATAAAATTAAACATAATGTATGCCTTTCCAATAAACAGGAGTATAAACTTCGGCTATATCAGGTAATTGAACATCTTTTAAAGCCCATTTCTTAAACTCTTCAAAACCTGTTCTATCTACAATATATCCGACATGTTCCTTACCTCCCGGAGCTGTTAAATCTATATATTTTTTAACATATTCATAAGTATTTAATATTATTTTTACTATACTGTCTTCATCAGCCCATTTTATAAAATCTTCTCCAAGCCTAGGATTTTTTTTACCAGTACGTCCCATTATTGTAAGCCTGTAATATTTTTTATCGCTTCTAGTCCAAGCTCTCATAGGACATTGAAGCACACATTCTCCGCATCCTATACAGCCTTTATGATTTCTTTCTATTTTATAATTAACCATACTAAGTACATCAGCAGACTTTCTTTTACAAGATTTAACGCAAGCCTTACAGCTTATACATCTATATTTCTCATATTGAGGATGAGTCATACCAATAATACCAAAATCATGCATTCTCACTTTCGCACAATCATTAGGACATCCTGTCAAAGCAACTTTAAAATGCAAATCATTTGGAAATATTGCTTTCTCTATTCTCTGTGCAAATGCTGTTGTATCATAACAAGCAAAAGGACAAACCCTGTTTCCAATACAAGCAGATATATTCCTAGTTCCGGAAGAAGTATAACCTTTGCCTTTTTCATCTTGATTAATATGAAGTCCTTCTATTATAGGCTGTATAAGTTCATTAACTTTAGGCATATCTTCCATTTTTATATCTGGAATCTCAAAACCCTGACGAACTGTCATATGTATTGTTCCATTGCCGTAATTTTCAGCTATATTCTTTATAATATCTAAATATTTAACATTTAAATGTCCGCCTGGAATCCTTATTCTTGAAGCAGTTAATCCTCTTTTTTTAGTAATACGAAATGCATTTTTTTTAAGTTTTTTAACATTTATATCCAGCATAATAAAACTCCTTCTTTATAGTACTTAATCAACTAAAGTTTTACCTTTAACATAATTAAATACAGGACCGTCTAAACAAATATAAACATCATCAATTTTACAATGTCCGCATTTGCCTATTCCGCAGCACATTTTTCTTTCGTAAGATACCCAAATATTTTCTTCTTTAAGTCCTATTTTATCTAATTCCATTATTGAAAATTTCATCATTGCAGGAGGCCCTACAACTATAGCAGCTGTATTATCATTAATTTTTAAATCAGGTATATATTTTGTTACAAGTCCTATATTTTTATTGTAGCCTTCAGGTGCAGCATCAACAGTCAGTACAAGATTCATATTTTTTTCCCATCTTTCTAAATCTTCTCTAAATAAAATATCATCAGGACTTTTAAATCCTATTATGGCTGTCATATCTTTTCTTTCATTGCTATGTTCACTGAAATATTCTATAACGCCTCTTACAGGTGAAACTCCTGTACCGCCTGCAATGATTATTATATCTTTTCCCTTATATAAATTAACATCAAAACCATTACCATAAGGTCCTCTCATGAAAAGTTTATTACCAATATATTTTTCAAAAATTTCATTAGTAACTTTACCTACTCTTCTTATAGTTAAATCCACACTTCCATCATTTATACCGCTTATAGATATAGGAGCTTCTCCAAATTTTGGTATTGATACTTCAAAAAATTGTCCTGGTTTACATTCTCCATCAAATGACATCTTAAAAGTATATTCTATAGATGTATGCTTCTTTATATCTAAAATCTCAGATAAAAAAGGCAAGTATTCATTATTGTTCATTTAGATACCTCCTTCATTCCATCTTCTAATTTATTAATACAATTAGAATAAGATATATATTCAGGGCATGCATCATCACATCTTCCGCATCCTACACACATAGTATATCCATTTCTCTTTTTATAATCAAAAACCTTATGCATAACTTTAAAACGCATACGCTCGCCATTCTTTTTCCTATAAGAACCTCCGCCAGCAACATCAGTATATTCATCAACCATACATGAAGCATGAACTCTTCTTCTTTCTCCAACCTTTCCATTATCTGTATAAAAAATATCCTGCATAGTAAAACAGCTGCAAGTAGGACATACAAAATTACATCTTCCGCAATTTATACATCTTGAATCATACTCATCCCACATCTTAGATTTATAAATATCTAAACTCAAATTATCCGGAACTCTTACTTTTACTTCATTTTCTTTAACATAAGAAATTTCTATATCAGCAGTTTTATAACCGCTCAATAAAGGTTCAAATTCACTATTTTTACAATCTAATTCAAAACAATTATCTAAAGCATTAATTGCTAAATCATATTCATCACATTTATTGCTGTTCATACTAACGCAAAAACAATTAGTAAATGATTTAGAACATCCTATTAAAACAAATTTGATGTTATCTCTCAAACGTTTATAATAATAATCCTCAAATCCATTTTTTAAATATATCTGATCAAGTCTTTTAATAGCATGCAAATCACAGCTTCTCAAAAATATTAAAGCAGATTTATCCCTCTCAATATTTGATTCCTTAACTTCATCTTCTGTAAAATAAAATAATGTTTGGGTAATAGGTAAAACAGCCTCTTTAAAAGAATAATCAAACTTTTTCTCAAATTCTATATCATCAACACTTGATATAGATGCATATCTAACTATATCTGTATCAGAAAATGTTCCGCTGCCCTTAAAAATTTTAGGGGCATATATAATATAGTCTTTTTTTAGATGATCAAGTAGTTTTTGAAGCTCTGATTTATCTAACTTGTATCCCATATTATGCCTCCGTTTAATTATAATAATACTATACAAGTAAATAAAAATAAGTATGTGATATAAATCACACATCATAAAAATAGTTTCTTAGTTTTTCTATATCTTTTATAAATATAAAATTATCTTTAAACTCTATTAAACTTAAATCGGATAATTTTTTTATTTGTCTTGATACTGTTTCTCTTCTTGAGCCTATCATTTCAGAAATATATGTAACAGTTAATGGTATATTTATTTTAACTATATTTTCACAGTATATACCATTATCTTTTGCTAATTTTAATAATTTAGAAGCCAATTTCTTTTCACATTCTAAATTGTTTGTGGTATTTTGCAGCTGCCTGTAAAGCCTTCTTATATTCAAAGACATTAAATCCAATATAGATTTTGATAATAAAAAATCATTTTCCATAGCCTTAATAAATATATTGCAAGGAATAGACATTATTACAGAAGTTTCTAAAATTTCACAATTTATAGATACTTTTATATTTTGAAGACTATGCTCATTTAATATCTTGCCTTCATCGAATATAAATATTATTTTCTTATCTCCAAAATTATTTAACTTATACAAAGCTGCTTTTCCAAGTACTATTATATAAAGATTACTTATTTCATCTTTATCCATAAATACATGTTCTCTCTCTTTATATGTTTTTAAAGTGGAAAAAGGTTTTATATATTCTATAGTTTTAGAATTAAGTTTTTTTAGTATTTCAATATTATTAAAAGCTTCATCTAATGTAATCATAAACTGTTATTTAAACAATATAATGATATTAAAAAAAGTCAATAAGTATTGATAAAAAAATAATAAATTGCTAAAATAAATCGACTATCGAATAACTAAAAATATTTTCTAATAATTGGAATTACCTATGGAAATGAAAAAAAAATTCATTGTAGGAAGCAGATCAAGTGAGCTTGCAATAACACAAACTAATATAATTATAAATAAATTAAAAGATAAATTTAAAGACATAGAAATAAATATAGAAAAGATAACCACAAGCGGAGATATACATTTAATAGAAAATCCAAATAGTAAAGAAAAATCTCTAAAAGGTGCATTTACCAAAGAAATAGAAGAAGCATTATTAAATAAAAAAATAGATTTTGCTGTTCATTCTATGAAAGATATGACAACTGTAAATACTAAAGGATTGATATATGCATCTATACCTGAAAGAGAAGATCCTAGAGATGTTTTAATATCAAAAAATAATATCAAATTTAATGATCTAAAAAAAGGCTCTATATTAGGCACAACTTCTTTAAGAAGATCAAGCTCTATACAGCTGCTTAGAGATGATATAATAATAAAACCCATACGAGGAAATATACATACAAGATTAAAAAAACTTCAAACACAAGATTATGATGCTTTAATATTAGCTTCGGCTGCAATGAAAAGATTAAATTTAGAAAATCTCATAACTCAATATTTTTCTATAGAGGATATACTTCCTGCACCTGGACAGGGAGCTTTATGCGTTCAATGCCGAGAAGATGACTATGAAATGATAGATATGCTAAAAATGATAGATGATAGAAGTATAAGAGAATTAGTCGATATAGAAAGAACTTTTGCATGTTTATTTGACAGCGGATGTAATTCTCCTGTAGGATGTTATGCAGAGATTAAAGATGATAATATAATACTTCATGGAAATTTTTTCTGCAATGGCAATAATTATAGAGATAAAGTTTCTCTTGATGAAGTAAAAGAGAAAAATGAATTAGCAAAAAAACTATATGATAAAATAAATAAAAAAATTCAAATGAATATAAATCAATAGATTATTCATAAAAAATTAAAAAATAATTTATGAATAATCTATATACATAATTTTATGGTATAATTTAGGCTTTATTAGAATGCAAATACATTTTTACAAAATTAAAAAATACTAAGCACATAAAAGTAGATGATATTAATAATTGAAAACCTGTAACATTTGCTGCTAGTATTCCTAAAGATTTATAAGCTTCAATAGGAGTAAAGAATGCTCCTGCTCTATATCCTGCCAAAGTACCTATAGCCATAGGGAATGTTAAAGCTCCAAATAAGGGAGTAAATCCATTTTCAAAAAATTTAAATATATTAAACAATATATATATAAATGTTAATAAAACACAAATATATAATACTAATGCTATAATAGGATTAAAATACATTTTTAAACTTTCTACATTATTAAAATTTAAATAACTCACCAAACATAAAGAACAAGGTGCTAATAATACTGTTTTAGTCTGAACAAAATTGGCAGGTATAGGTTTTGTTATTATTCTTGGTATTAAAAATATTAATATAAGAACATAAACACCTATTCCGTAAAAAGTTATACCCATTGCAAGTTTAGGAGGAAGCATATTAATTCCTGCAACTGTAGAAACTAAAAGACCATTATAAGTTACAAAATATGAAGGAAGTAAAAATTCTACTTTAAGATTCATAATTATATGGTATGTAGTATAGCATAATATCATAGCCATATGAACAAATACGCCTGCTAAAAATATAGCTTTACCAATAGCAGGATTATATCCGGCAATATAAGTACCAAATAACATAGTATTCATTGTTATTGTGGTATACATTGCAGCTAAAACTCCGCTTTTATATTCCTCTTGTACTTTAGGAAAAAATAATATAACTTTCAATATACCTAATATAGCTGCAAATCCAGCTAAACACATACATACATGTCTTACCCAACTGAAACCTAATAGATTATAAACATTTGATAATGTAGCTAATCCTACACATGTTCCAACAAAACCTATAGGCAATCCTTTTAATTTACTCATACTTAAACTCCTTTTACAATTAAGTATTAAATTGTTATTATATTTGATATTATAAAATTCATTATAGAAGAAATATCATTTATATTGAGTATAGGAAGATCTGTTTTATAGCTTAAATTATCAGTAACTAATGCCATTATAGATTTATCATCACAAAACGGCTTATCTGAAACACTAGATCTAAACACTTCTATTTTTGGTATATTGTTAATATGTTTAAAACCCTCTAATATTATAAGATCATATCCTTTCATCTTATCTATAAAATTACTAAGATCATCATTTTCATTGACGCTTTTTTCATAATCTTGAACCATCATATATTTTAGAGGAGAATATATTAAAGCTGCTTTTGCCCCACTCTCCTTAAAATTATAAGTATCTTTTCCTTGAGCATCAAAAGAATGATCATGAGAAGTATGTTTTATTACAGCAACTGTTTTTCCAATATTAACAAATTCTTTTATTAATTTACAAATTAAATCTGTTTTACCGCAATTCCTTTTACCGCAAACAGCAAAATATTGAGGCATACTCTTTTGAAATGATAAATAATCTTCTAAAGTATTAATATTAAATAATTTAAATTTTGTATATTTCAAATCAATATATTTAACTTTAATCTTATCTATCAATTTTTTTATGCTATATTCTTTATTATCAATATTTTCATTTATTACAGATAATATATTTTTAGAATATATACCGCATAAAAAATAAACATTTCCCTGATAAACAGGTATGAAAGCATCATGATATTCATCTGCCATACTAATCATATAATCAATAAAATCATAACTAATAGTAGGAGTATCACAGCTTAAAAATTGTATATAATCTGACTCAATATTTTTAAAAGAACTATAAATACCGCCCAAAGCACCTATATCTTTATAAATATCTTCTATAACTTTTATATTACTTCCAGAAAAAAAGGATTTGTATTTATCAGTATTATCCACCGATAGAAATACATCTCCTTTGCATTCTGAAATGATTTTCTCTAAAAAATTTTTGTTATTATCATACTTAAGTAAAGCTTTATCATTAAAATTAAATCTAGAGCTTTTACCTCCGCATAATATCACAGTAGATATATTTATATTAGAAAGCAAATTTAAAGTTTTCATCTATATTAAAAAAGTCTGAATAATCTATTTTAAATAAAGGTTTTTTTACTTTAGTTACATCTATATTTTCTTTAATAAGCTGAGTCAAAATACCGCTGTAACGCAAATCACCTTGCAGTAAAGCACCTATTATTTTTCCATCTTTATGAACTATTTTTCTGTAATTTCCTTTTTTATCATCGAAAATTTCAACAGAATAAGAATCATCAGGAGCAATTACAGTACCTATAGACATAGAAGGAATATTAAACAGATTCATTGTAGATTTAAAATTAAATAAATTATCAATATCAATACTGTTTCCCACCATATTATTAGCAGCTATTATTGCTTGTTTCACAGCAGCAGACCATATAGCAGTAGTTACAGTAATATCTCCGGCAGCATATATATCAGCAATATTTGTTCTGCCATATTTATCAATCTCAACTCCGCCAGCATCATTTAATTTTATTGCAGTATTTTTAAGATAATCAATATTAGGAGATATACCCATAGCAACAACTATAAAATCTGCTTCTATTTTTTGACCATCTTCTAATTCTATAAATCTAGGATTTTTATCATTATCAATATCAATTCTTTTCACTTTCATTGAATAATATTGATCTACATTCTTTTCTTTTAATTTATTCTGATATACATTAGCAGTATGTTCATCTAACTGTTTGCTTATGATAAAAGGAGCAATATCAATAATTGAAATCTTATCCAAATTATAAGGTAAAATACCGCTAACAACATCAACACCTATTAAACCAGCACCTATAACAGCGGCTTTCTTATACTTTTTAGCTAATTCCATTATTTTATTGCAGTCATCAAGAGTTCTAACGCCTACAACATTATTAGCCTCTCTTAAATTTTCTATAGGAGGAATTGTACTGGAAGCACCTGTAGCCAATAATAATTTATCATAATTTTCTTCATTTCCATTAGAAAGCTTAACTGTCTTTTTATCAGCATCTAATGATACAGCTTTAGTATTATTTATCCATTTTATATTATAATCAGAGAAAAAATTTTTAGGCATAAAATTTAATGACTCTTCATTTCTTTTTCCGCTTATATAATAATGGAGCATACATCTTGAATATATTTTATCGTCTACAGATACCAAAGTAATATCTGCATTTTTATCTAGCATTCTAAGTTCGCGAGCCCCATTTAAACCTGAGGCAGAAGCACCTAATATAAGATATTTCATTATTTTACCTCCTCTAAAGTGATGGCTTTCATAGGACATTTTTTAACACATTGAGAACCGTCTTCATAATTTTCACACATATCACATTTAAGAATTTCAGTTTTTGTTAAACTATCCTCTTTTAATACACCATAAGGACAAGCCATTATACACATATAACAGCTGGCACATTGATTTTTATCATAAGTTACATATCCGGTTTTAGGATCTTTTTTCATTGCACCGGACATACAAGTATATACGCATTCAGGCAAATCACAGTTACGGCAAAATATAGGAGAGTTTTTATAATTACTGCTTATAACAACTCTGTTTCTTGGTTCTTCTCCGTCATGAGCAACTATACATGCACTTACACAAGTTAAACAGCCTATGCATTTATCTCTATCTATTGCTATTCTTTTTATAGGTTTCATATTCACTCCTTTTTAGTTTTTATATAGCCTTTTTTATATTTACCGGTGTTGATTTATATGATGGTTCTTTTGAATAAGTATCATATACACTAGGTGTTAAGGCATTAGTTTCTATATAGTGTATAGGAGCATACAATTGATTTTCAGAAAGAGAATCTGTTACAAAAGCAATAAATCTTCTTGTCTGACCATTTATAGATTCCACTTCAACGGCATCAAAATTATTAATTCCTTTATTCTTTGCCATAGCATCACTTATATAAATATAAGCATCCTTCACAGCTACATCATTAACAACATCCAATTCTCTTGTTCTAGTTTGAGTATGCCATTGACCTACTGTGCCTCTTCCTGTATTTAATATATAAGGATATTTTTCACTGCATTGAACAGGATTTTCTATAGGCATTTCAAACATAAATTTAGCTTTTTTATTAGGAGTATAATATTGATTATTTTCAAAAAGTCTTCTTTCATTATTAGTGAGAGGTGCACTTCCTTCCGGATAAGGCCACTGTATTCCAGGAGAATCATTCAAAGCATCATAATCTACACCTGTAATATCACAAGGCATACCCTTACTGCATTTTTTCATTAATTCAAATGCATCTCTAGGAGTTTCCCATCCTTTTAATAAATCACCCATACCTAAAGCTTCGCCCATCTTGTAAAATACTTCATAATCAGTCAATTTACCATTTTTTTCTGTAAGTACAGGACGTAATTTAGATAATCTTCTTTCTGTATTGATTATGACGCCCTCTTTATAAAGTCCGGAAGTTACAGGGAAATAAACATCGCAAATCTTTGAACTGTCTGTATCATCGTATATATCCTGAACTATAAATAATTCTAAATTCTCAATAGCTTTTTTAAATGTTTCATTATTAGTCCAAGAATGTCTAGGATTAGTACAGCATATCCAAAGAGCTTTTATTTCACCGGCAATAGCTTTTTCTATAATTGCATTATATGTAATAGTAGGAGCATTAGGAAGCCATTTTTCTTCTATACCCAAAGCTTTGGATACAGCCTCTCTTCTCTTAGGGTTATCAAAATCACCGCCTCCATACAATCCTGCTGTATTACTAAATGCCCTTGAACCCATAGCATTACATTGTCCTGTTATAGAATTTGCTCCTGTGCCTGGTCTCCCAATATTTCCAGTCATAAGTGCTAAATTAATTATAGATTGAGCAGTGCGTACAGCCTGATATCCTTGATTAACTCCCATAGTCCACCAAAATGATACGTTCTTACCTTCATGAATCATAGTAGCTATTTGCATAACTTGTTCTTCTGATAAGCCTGTATTTTCTTTTGCCTTACTTAATGGGAAGTTTTTAACATGTTCTTTATAAGCTTCAAAGTTCTCTGTATAATTATTTATATATTCTTCATTAATCCAGCCTTTTTCTATTAATACATTAGCTAAAGTATAGAATAAATAAATATCTGTTTTAGATTTTAAACCATACCAATAATCAGATTCTTTAGCTGTTTCAGATTTTCTAGGATCTATAACTATAACTTTTTTATTAGGAAGTTTATTTAATTTTATTCTATCCCATATAATAGGATGTGCCACTATAGGATTTGCTCCAATTAAAAATATAGTATCAGATAATTCAAAATCATTTAAAGTATATGGAGGAGCATCAAATCCAAAACTTTGTTTATGAGCAACTACAGAAGTAGCCATGCATAATCTCGTATTTCCATCCAAATTACCGCCCAAAAAATTTCTAACAACATGTCCGAATATAGCCATACCTTCTGTTTCTAACTGACCTGTACTTATTCCAGCTATAGCCTGAGGGCCGTATTTATCTTTAATCTCTTTTAATTTAGAAGCAGTATAATTAAATGCTTCCTCCCAAGATACATGTTTAACATTTCCGTCTTTATCTTTTATTCTTGGCTTAGAATCAGGACTATTCATAAGACCCTGCTTATTTAAATTAAGTCCTTTAATACAAGAAAAACCTTTATTAACAGGATAATTCTTAGTAGGTATAACCTTTGTAATAGTTTTACCATCAGAAGTAACATCAAAATTACAAGCTAATGAGCAGTAATTGCATGTTGTCTGCATTGTTTTCATATTTTATACTCCTTCATTTTTATTTATATAAATTTTATTTCAACATTTTCAAAAGCCTTTATTTCATTAATGCCAATATTAATTTTCATAAGAGCCTTCATATTAGCAGGCAAATAAAAAGAGCCTTTATAATCTAACAGCTTCACAAATGTTCCTTTATCATTAGTTATAAAATCAACTGGATAATACTCCTCTGCTTTGCTATTTTTTCTTTTATAATTTTCATACAATGGGAACTTATAAAAACAATTATCATATCTTATTCCCATACAATTATTTATATAAGGCTTAACAAAATTTTCTATAGAAACCAAAGAAGCAAAAGGATTTCCAGGTATTCCAAATATTGCTTTATTTATTTTATTACCATCTTTTTTTACACCAAAATAAAAAGGCTTACCCGGCTTAATTGATACCCCATGACATAATTTTTCTACACCCAAATCATTAAAAACTCTCTTACTATAATCCATATTTCCAAATGATATTCCGCCATTAACTATTACTATATCATTTTCTTTTAATGCTCCAGATATTACAGAATATAAACTATCATATTCATCTTTTACTATGCCATAAAATTTAGAATCTATATCAATATCTTTCAATTTATTTACTATAAGAAAGCCATTAGAATCGTATATCTTTCCAATTTCTAATTTATTTCCAATTTCTATTAATTCACTTCCGGTACTTATAACAGCAACTTTAGGACTCTTAAAAACTTCTATCTCTGAAAAACCATTTGAAGCTAATCTTGATATGTCCTCTGCATCAAGACGTTTTATATCTAATAATAAATCTCCTATTTTTGAGCTGGTAGATTTTAATATGATATTATTAGAATTTTCCTCTTCTTTTACATAAACATATTTTTTTCCATCTTCTTCAACAATATCAGCAGCCTCAAACTTTGAAATTTTATTTATATTATCAGGCACCATAGCACCTGTCATAATTTTAATACAGCAATTTTCTAATATATTAATATCAGTTTTATTACTGCCTGCTGAAAATATTTCTTCTAATAATTCAAATTTTATGCTGCCATTATCATAATATCCATAACCATCCATAGCAGCTTTATTAAAAGGAGGATCATCTATCTTATAATATAATTTATTCGATATAACTTTTTTATAGGCATATTTCAAATTGATTATTTCTTTTTCTAAAGATATCTTATTTTTATAAAGAATATTATGAACTTCATTAACTAGTAATTTATCATTGTCAAACATACAATATACCTTCAAATCATTTAATTGTATAATAACATCACAATATATAAATGCTGTGATTTAAATCACAAACTATTTATATTTGAAATATTTTTTATTACTTCTTAAATGTATAGGTATAATTTTTTCTTTAAAACTAAATTAATTTGTATCAATATCATTAAATAATTTATTAATTTCCATTTTTAACTTTAAAGCATCTGATACTTTTCCATTGGCAGATATACCTACAGAATAATTTTGATTTTCAATGATAGTGCAAAATCTTGCATTCATATTATTTTTTGAGGATATATTATTGACTAATATATTTTTATCAATACAATATTCTGAAATTTTATTATTTAAATCTCTATCATTAGTGGCGGCTATAATCAAAAAATATTTTTCTATTTCTTTTAAATCATCATTATTATTGAAATTAAATTCTCTTGTTATTAATTTTATTTTATCTTTATTTGAATCATATAAATTTAATATATCATCTAATATATATTTTGACATAACTGTTATATTGCAATTATATTTTAAAAGCTTATTTATCTTTCTAAGTGCTACATTGCCTGCGCCTATAACTAAGCAATTATTTACATTTACAAAAATAGGGAAAAACATAATTATAAAATTAAAATTCTCTTAAATATTTAGCCAAATCTTTAGCATGATAAGTTATTATAATATCTGATCCTGCCCTTTTTAAAGAATACATATTTTCAAGAACTATTCTCTTTTCATCTATAAACCCAAGTTTAGAAGCAGCCTTAACTAAAGAATATTCTCCGCTTACATTATATGATGCTATAGGTATATCATTGAATCTATTTGAAACATCTTTTATAATATCTAAATATGCTAATGCAGGCTTAATAATAAATATATCAGCACCTTCTTCTATATCATTTTTTATTTTTTGAATATACTCTTTAGAATTCCTAAAATCTAACTGATATGTTTTTCTATCTCCAAAACTAGGAGCAGAATCAGCAGCTTCTCTAAAAGGTGAGTAATAGGAAGATGCATACTTTACACTATATGACATTATAGGAATATTAATATACCCATTTTTATCTAATATATTTCTTATAGCATAAACATGTCCATCCATACAATCAGAAGGAGCTACCATATCAGCACCTGACTGAACATGCGATAAAGCTATTTTTGATATATATTCAAGAGTAGAATCATTATCAACATTACAATTATCTAATATTCCGCAATGTCCATGTGAAGTATATTCGCACATACATACATCTGTTACTATTAAAAGACTAGGAAAATTATGCTTTATGTATTTTACAGCTTTTTGTATAATTCCATTTTCATCATAAGCAGAACTACCTTTTTCATCTTTATTTTTAGGTATTCCAAATAATAATAAGCCCCTTATACCTAAATTACATATTTCATCTAATTCATCTTTTAATTTATCTAAAGAATATCTATATTGATTAGGCATAGATTCTATTTCTATTTTTATATTATCACCCTCTTCTATAAATATTGGATATAAAAAATCATTTATAGTTAAATTAACATCATATATTAAATCTCTAATTATAGGATTATTTCTTGTTCTTCTAGTTCTATTAAACATTATTATTTATCTCCTAGTAAAGTATCAATTACACCTTCTAAACAAAATTCTTTTGCCTCTAAATGAACATTTACATTATAACTTCTTAATTTTTTACTAGTTACAGGCCCTATAGATACTATTTTTTTATCAGCAATTATAGATACATTATTATTAATAGATTCAAAAAATGCTTCCACAGCAGATGGACTAAAAAATGTTATATAATTAACCATATTAATATTATCAATCATTATCTTTTCTTCATATTTCATTTTAATAGTATTATAAAGTTCTAATTTAGTGAAATTTCTTTTATATTTACTGCTAATATCATCAGTTTTCACATTAGAAAGATTTGATGTGATGATTAATATATTATCATTTTCATTAGTATAATTTAATGACTCTTTTATAAGCTCTTCAACTAAAAATTTCTTTGGACAGAAATCAGCATTTATTTTATACTGCTTTAATCTGTTTAAAGTGGATTGTCCAACCACTCCTATTTTTATATTTCCTAATATTCTTAAATCTTCTATTTCTTTTATAAAAGCATTAACTCCATTAGGAGAACATAATAAAACAGACTTATAATTATCTAAGTTTCCTAAATGATTATTATTGTATTCTATATCTATCATAGGAAGACTGTAGCATTCCGCACCTAAACTTATTAGCTTATTGCATAAATTATTTGAATCGCTTTTGCTTCTTGTAATTAAAATTGATTTTTTACTTAAAGGCATTTTATCATACCAAGAAAATCTATCCTGAAACTGAACCACATCTCCTATAACAATTGTGGCAGGTGATTTTATATTATTGATTTTAGATAATTCTACGATATTTTCTAAAGTTCCTACTATAACTCTTTGTTTAGGACGGCATGCATTTTCTATTATAGATACTTTAGAGGTTTTAGATTTCCCATTTTCTAAAAGTCCGTTTATAATATTTTCTATCTTTGCTACACCCATTAAAAAAACTAATGTGCCTTCCAATTTTGATATAACAGAAAAATTTAAATGATATAATATATCCATAGCATGGGCAGTAAAAACATGAAAGCTTCTTGATATATTTCTGTATGTTAGAGGAATACCTGCATATTCGCTTGAAGCTATAGATGAACTTATACCCGGAACTATTTCAAATTTAATATTATTGTCATATAAAAAATCTAGTTCTTCTCCGCCTCTTCCAAAAACCAAAGGGTCGCCGCCTTTTAATCTGACAACGATTTTATCTTTTAATGCGTATTTTAAAATGGTATTATGTATTGTTTCTTGCAAATGATGATTTCCATGCTCTTTTCCTAAATAAACTAATTCAGCATTGCTATTGCAAAATTGAAGTATACTATTATCTACAAGCCTATCATATATAACACAATCGCAAATTCCCAAAACTTCCTTAGCTTTTAAAGTAAGCAATTCATAAGAACCACATCCGCCGCCAACAATATATACCTTACCAGACATTAATAATCTCCTGATAATTTTTATAACTGCAAAACTAATCTATAAAAAAACGAGTCCTATTTGAATAAGACTCGTTTATAATTCTAAGAACTTTATCATTCTACTTCTTTAACATAAACTTTATTCATAGTAGAATTTTCCATAGGGTTGTCATTATGATCTCTTTTTAACGACACTATTTTATCAGCAACATCCATACCATCAACAACATTTCCCCAAACTGTATACTGTCCGTCCAAATGAGGGGCATCAGCTACACAGATAAAAAACTGAGAACCGGCACTGTCAGGATGCTGACTTCTAGCCATAGAACATATACCTCTTTTATGAGGCTTATCGCTAAATTCAGCAGGGATATTGAATCCAGGACCGCCTGTACCATGTAAATGTCTTTTTGTTGCATCTTTACTTACAGGGTCTCCGCCTTGTATCATAAATCTAGGTATCACTCTATGAAATCTTATTCCATCATAAAAACCTTCATTAGCAAGCTTTTTTATAGCTTCAACATGTTTAGGTGCTATTTCAGGATAGAATTCTATTTCTATAGTACCATAATCTGTTTCAATAAATAAATGTTCTTTCATTTTAATTTCCTATTTTTCCTTTATAAAAAATAAATTAATTAACTGTTTTTACATAAACTCTATTCATTTTGGCAGGCTCTAAAGGATTATCATTAGCATCTCTTTTTAATGCTACTATTTTATCAGCAACATCCATACCGCTAACAACTTCGCCCCATACTGTATACTGTCCGTCTAAGAAAGGACTATCAGCTACGCAGATAAAGAACTGAGAACCGGCACTATTTACGCTCGCACCTCTAGCCATAGAACATATACCTCTTTTGTGAGAAACATCATTGAACTCTGCAGGTATAACGAAATTAGGGCCGCCTGTACCATGCAAAGATCTGTTAGGCTGTTTGCTCAATGGGTCTCCGCCTTGAATCATAAAACCAGGTATAACTCTGTGAAATAATGTTCCATTATAAAAACCCTCATTAGCAAGTTTTTTTATAGCCTCAACATGTTTTGGTGCTTTTTCAGGAAAGAAAGCTATTTCTATAGTACCAAAATTTGTTTCTATAAACAAATGCTCTTTTGAAGTTTTCGGCTTTTGTGCTATAAGAACTGTTCCGAATACAATCACACCCAATAATGAAATAATAATGATTTTTAATTTTTTACCCAAAATATGTACCTCTTAAATTATAATAAACTTCAATAATCTTCGTAATTATTTTCTATAAATTTATTTTTACTTTTATTATTGATTTCCTTCTTCTGCTGCTGCCTCATTAGTAGATGTTGTATCATTAGGCATTTCTGCATTTTCGTCAGTAGTTGCTGCATCATCAGTCATTTCTGCATTTTCATCAGTAGCTGCCGTATCATCTGTCATTTCTGCATTCTCATCAGTAACTGCTGTATCATCTGTTATCTCTGTATTTTCATCAGCTGTATCAGTTTGTTCATCTATAACAGTTTCTTCTGTCTGCTCTGTTTGCTCTTCCATAGCTTTTTCATCTTCTATGATTATGTTACCTTCAATCTGATTAGTAGAGAAAGTAGTTATATTTCCATAAGTTTGATTAGTATCATAAGTTCCCTGTCTTGTCTCGCCTTTAAGACTAGGTATAATTAATTTTTGACCTGCTCTTATAACATTAGGATTTTTTATAGTATCTTTGTTAGCATCATATATTTTTTTCCATAAATTACCATTACCATATATGAAGTCATAAGAAGCTATACGCCATAATGAATCTGTATTAGTTCTTCTAGACTGAACTATATAATACTGAGGGAATACTGTTCCATCTGTTACTATAACTTGTTCTTCTTCAGGAGCAGATATATCTCCAGATGTACTTTCCATTGAATTAACTAAACTTATAACATTTTTAGAATGCATTAAAGAATCACTATAATTATTAGCTATCAAAGTTTCGCCTGCTGAAGATAATGATTTTAAAGCTTCAGTATACAAATTAGGCTTACTATTATTATAGCCGTCTTTTTTAGCTTTATCCATAGAATCCTGAGCTTTAGCGTAAGCTAATGGAGCTTCTAACATATCAAGCATATTCATAGCTTCTCTTGATTTTGTCAAAGAGTTAGTATAATCTCCGCTGCTTAATGCATTTTTAGATTCATCTCTTAAATTTGTAATTTGTGTATCATTATTATCACCATTAGTTAATACTGATTCACTCATTAAATATTCTCTTCTTAAATCTATAGCAAGAACATTATATCCTAATTCTGATTTTTCAGCTGATTTATTATACTCAAGCATAGTGTTAGTATAATCTGTGCTGTTAGTAGATGCTTCAAGCATGCTATGAGCAGAATTAAGATCTGTAACAGACTCTTCATATAAAGAAGTTGTTAATTCATTAGTATCTCCGCCAACTCCTTTGAATAAGCTAAGTTTTCTTTCTGCATCTCTTTGGCTATTCAAAACATATTCATAAACACCATATCTCAATATGATTTTATCAGAATATTCTTTACTTTGTTTTGAATATTCTATACTTTGATTATAATCGCCTACACTATGAGCATCTATAGCCATTTCTCTATATCTTTGTGCCAATTTATAATCATCGCTTTCCTTTATACTAACAGGCAAATCTGCTGGTAATTCAGGAGGTAAAACTAATTCATTTGTTTCCTGTGCATACAAAAAACAAGAAAACGTTAATAAGATAAATAAAAATAATCCCTTTTTCATATTTTTTCTCCATTAATTTTTTATAATTAAAGTAAAATTATTTCTTAGAAGATGATCTTTCTAATTCTTCAACTTGTCTGATTTTATCTTCAGCTTCTTTTATTCCTCTTGTACTCTCATCATATCTTATCTTAGTTGTGAAATATGCTTTGTGATGATATTTTTTAGCATTTAAAAAACAACTTACAGCTTCTTCATAATTGTTTGTACTTAAAGCTGATAATGCATTTATATAATTAAGTTCTGCAAACTCATAATTTTCTTTATCTACTCTATATGCTTTTACTTCCTTAGAATATACTCTTTCTAAATCTATTTCGCTTTTTAAAACTTCAGCATATTGTGGTAATCCATCATTCAATACTGTTTGATATGAATTTGATGCTGTTGTAAGAAGTTCTTTTACTTTTGCTGAATCTTTATTTTCATCTATTAATATCATAGCTTCTGAATAATTCGCTTCAGCTATATCGAATTGTTCTTTAGAATAGTTTTGCAAATCATATCTTATAGCTTTATCTCTCAAGGTAGTTGCATCTTTATATTCTTTTAAAGGCATGCTTTCAGAACAAGATACAACAATGATCAAACAAAATACTAGCGGTATAAAAATATATTTCTTTAATTTCATAATCACTCCAAATATTTTATCTAAAAAACAGAAATATACATTTATATTATACTACTGAATATAAAAGTCAATAGTTTATTAAAAATTTAAAATAAAAAAGGCAAGATAATATAAAAATATTATCTTGCCCAAAAATATAGATAGTGTTTAATTAGTTTGCATTTTCACTTGCTACTTCTACATTACCTTTGAAAGTATAAATTAAATTAGTACCTGAAGTAGTAGTAATAGTTAATACATCTCCGTCTAAAGAAATTGTATCAGCACCATTTAATATTTGTAAATATTCTGTTTCTACAGCCATATCTTCTTCAGGACCAGCCATTTTAGTAGAAGCTAAAGCATTTAATTTGATTTTGTTACCGTCTAATGAAAACTCAGTAAAATAGTTATTAACAGCTGATTTTCCGCCTAACATATTAGTGTCAGAAAAAGCTATAGTAACTTCTTTGCCTTCGTACATATTAGTAAGAGAATACTCTTTTCCTAATAAATCATTAACTGTAACTACTGCTGCAGCTGTGTTTTCTGTACTAGTAGTATTAGAAGTATTACCGCCGCATGATACTGCAAATAGTGTTCCCATAATAACAAGAACTAAAGACAATATTTTTTTCATGTTTTCTTTTTCCTTTACAAAATTTTTAAATTCGCGAACCATTATATTATAATTAAAATTTATTATCAATGTTATATATAGTAATTTCAAATAAAAATAACACTTTTTTTATTTTTTATATAAAAACTTTAAAATTATTTACCGCCTGCTGCTTTTAAAAGGCTAATTACATTTTTATGTTTCTCTTCTGAAGCATAAGTTAAAGCTGTTTTATCTTTTCTATCTTTCAAATTAACTTTAGCACCTGCATCAATTAAAAGTCTTACAACATTAACATGTCCATTCTCTGATGCCTTACTTATCGCTGTTCTGCCGTCTTTATTTTGAAGATTTAAACTGCATCTGTATTGCACCAATAATTCTATAACTTTTAAATGTCCATTTTCTGAAGCTTTTATCAATGCATTATCACCTTTAGAGTCCTGCTCATTTATGTTAACACCGCTTCTAAGAAGTTCTCTCACCTTTTTTATGTCGCCATTTTCTGCAGCATTTACTAATTCTATATTACTTTTAGAAAATGCACTGTTACAAAAAAGTAATGAAAAAACTATAAAAAATAAAAATATTTTATTATTTAATTTCATAAAAAACTCCTATCTTAAAATAAGAAAATAAATTTACATAATTTTATAATAATTATTAAATCGTCATTTTTTTATTTTTACACAAATATTTTTTAAAGAAATTAAATAATTTTACAAAAACAATTTAATGATTTAAATTCAAATATATTAAAATATAATAGATAAAATTAATTATGAACTACTTTTTTAATATAGAAACAATATCTTTATGTCCTCTCTCTGAAGCATAGTCCAAAGCAGTTTTTCCATATTTATCTTTAATACTCTTATCTGCTCCAGCATTCACTAACATAATAACTATTTCTATATATCCTTTATATGAAGCTCTGCTCAAAGCTGTTCTATTTCTAACATTAGCTGCATTCAAATTTACTTTCTTTTCTATCAAAACTTTAACAACATCTGCAAGTCCTTCTTCCGCCGCCTCTATTAATGGAGTTTCTCCCATTCTATCTTTTGTATTAATATCAACTCCTGAGTTTATTAATTCTATGGCTCTTTTAGTATCTTTTTTCTCTAAAGCCTCCATTAAAGGCGTCATCTTTCTTTGAGCAAAAACACTAACACCAATTATAAAAATAAAAACTAAAATCTTTTTCATAAATATATCTCCTTAATTAAATATTTAAATTATGTTAGCTTTATTTAGCATTTGCTGATTTTAATATTTTTACTATATTCTGATGTCCTCTTTGATTGGCATAAGTTAATGCTGTTCTTCTTCTATTGTCTTTGATATTCAAATCGGCTCCTGCTTCTACAAGTACATTTACTATATTGGCATAACCTTTTGAAGAAGCTCTCATCAATGCAGTTCTGCCCCATTTACTTTTTAGATTAAGATTTACTTTATTTTCTATTAATAACTTTACTACTTCTATATGTCCGCCTTCTGCCGCTTCAATCAAGGCATTCTCACCTATTCTATCCTGCTGATTTACATTAGCTCCGCTATTTATTAATTCTTTAACCTTATTAATATCACCTCTGCCTGCTGCATCAATTATTGCTATATTGCTTTTTGAAAATGCATTCAGACAAAATATTAAAAATAATACAAATGAAAATATTAATATTTTAGAATTAAAATTTTCCATAAAAAATCTCCGCATAATAATAGAATATATATCTTAAAGATAGTATAATAAATATAATAGATTTTGTCAATTTTTTGTAAATAAAATTTATTTAAACTTTACATTTTATATATTATACAAGATTTATGTAAACTAAATTTATAGATAAAAGACTTGTTATTGTAATTTTTTATTATTCATTATTATATTGTAAAGAAAACAAATATAGTAAACATAATATTTAAATATTTTTTTATAAAAGAATATAATTTGAAATATATTATTGATATATAATTTTATTGATTAGTGATTTTATAATTATTTCTTATTTTTAACATTCATTTTTTTATTATTGCTAGTGATAAACTCGCCAATTATTAGCTTACAACTTTATTGATTAATAAAAAAATCTCGTTGTTTAAGAGCCCCAGATATTGCACACTTTTAGTTTAAAAAAAGTAGGTATCCCTTATAATTTAAATTGCTAGAAA
>NZ_CALXYQ010000022.1 GCF_944393015.1 uncultured Brachyspira sp. | reverse complement strand
TTCTAGCAATTTAAATTATAAGGGATACCTACTTTTTTTAAACTAAAAGTGTGCAATATCTGTGGCTCTTAAACATTTTTAATTTATTATAATAGTTGACAATTTTACAATTTATAAATATGATTATTTTTTAAACAATAGTTACGATAATATTGACAATAAAGAAGGAGCTATTCTAGAACTATGGCTAAAACTATTAAATGTAAATCTTGTAAAACGGTGAATGATAAATACGCTAAACAGTGCAGATCATGCGGAACTTTACTTTATCCTGAAATTTCACATAAAAAAGCTGAACTTATTACAATTATATTAGATGCAATATTTGCTTTTATATATTTGTTTGGTATATATCTTTTTATAGTTAATTGCAATAATAATGAAACACCTAAATATATTACTATATTACCAGCACCAAATACATTGCCTTATTTTTTAATAATATTACTGTTTGCGGCATTTGCTGCTAGTAAAATACTTTATATAGTGAATGTATTTGCACTTAAAAAAGATATTATATACACTATAAGAAGATTTAGTATGTTTATTGAAGCTATTATAATGTTTCCGCTTCAGACTATACTGGCATTATATTTTTATGAGCCTGCAACAAATCAGGATAAAATGAATAAAAAAATGGATTAATATATGTATTTAACTATATTAAAAAATATAAAAAGTGCATATAAATTTATTAATGATAATAAGGATAAATCTATAGCTTTAATTCCCACTATGGGAGCTTTACATGAAGGACATGCGGCTTTAATAAAAAAAGCAAAAAAAGAATGTGATATTGTAATCGTGAGTATATTTCTTAATCCTCTTCAATTTATGAAAGTAGAAGATATAGAAAAATACCCTCAAGATTTAGATAAAGATAAAAAACTTTTAGAAGAATGTCAGGCAGACGTATTATTTTTACCATCTGTAGAAGAGATGATACCCGATGATTATTCTATTCATATAAATATAGAAAATAGTAAATTTAATATTATTTCAAGACCTATATATTATAAAGGCATAATAATAACAGTATTAAAACTCTTTAATATAATATCGCCTACAAATGTATATTTTATTGAATATGATTATCAGGAAGTATTTATAATAAAAAAAATAATAAAAGATTTGAATTATAATATAGCATTAAAAACTATTCCTATAGTAAGAGATGAAAATATGCTCTCTTTAAGCGGTTTAAATACTTTATTAAGCGATAGAGAAAAAGAAGAAGCTACTATAATATATAAACTTCTTAAAGAGGCAAGAGAAGAGTTTAAAAAAGGCGGTACCAAATCATCATACTTAATAGATATAATAAAGAATAATTTGAAATCTCATAAAATGCTTAAGCTAGAATATGTTTATATAGCAGACAAAGAAACACTAACTAATGTAGAAACAGCAAATAAAAATTCAATAATACTCATATCCTGCTACTGCGGCTCTACTAGATTATTAGATAACATTTATTTAAAATAATACCTAATACAGCATTAAAAAATATATTTATATTGAAATAAACACTATTATATATTACAATATAAAAAAATATATAAAGGCTTATAAATATGTTTAATAAGACTAAAGATAATATTAGTAATATAATTAATATTATGAATATAATAGGAAAAGATAGATTAATAGAAATTATCAAACTAATAAAAATTAAAGACATATCTAAAATAATTGATATAAACAACAATATAAAAGATAAAAAATATCTTGATTTATTAAAAAAATAGATAAAAACGATCTGGAGAAAATTATAAAAATAGTAAATATAGTTGGTTTTGATGATATATTAAAAATAATTAAAAATACAAAAAAATAATCAAATTAAATATAAGAATATATTTAATTTATAAATTAAATTTGACTTTACAGTATATTCATGTTATAATTACGCACCGTTACATTTTTAAGATAAAAACTACCAAATTTTTTTTAAACGTTAAATCAAGGTGTGTATGTTATGGATAAAAAAACATTAAAAACAAAAAACAGTACTTACGTTTTATCACAAAAAGATATAAAGCAAAATTGGCTAATAATAGATGCCAAAGGTAAGTCATTAGGAAGAGTAGCAAGCAGAGCAGCTTATATGCTTAAAGGAAAACATAAAGTAGACTATGCATACAACTTAGACAATGGTGATTATGTTATCATCATCAATGCTAAAGACATAGTTTTAACAGGAAATAAAAAGAAGGGAAAAATTCACTATAGACATACAGGTTATCCAGGCGGTATAAAAGCTATAAGCTACGGCGAATTATTAGAAAAAAATCCTGAAAGAATGGTAAAAATAGCTGTAAAAGGCATGCTTTCGCATAATCCATTAGGAAGACTTCATCTTAAGAAGTTAAAAGTATATGCAGGAAGCGAGCATCCGCATGAAGCTAATAAACCTACTGTAGTAAATATATAATTAGGAGATAAAAATGGCAGCTAAACAATTAACTATTTTTACTGGAAAAAGAAAAACAGCTAATGCAAGAGTTCGTATAACTTTAGGCAGCGGCAAAATTTTAATAAATGGAAAAAATTATGCTGAATACTTCTGCAATAGAGCAGCTCTTCTTAAAGTAGTAGAAGATGCTTTAAAAGTAACAGGTAATTTTGGAAAATATGATGTATTTGCTAATGTTCATGGCGGCGGTGTTTCTGCTCAGGCTGATGCAGTAAGACATGGTATCGCTAAGGCTTTAGTAGGTGAAAGTCAGGATTTCAGAACTACTTTAAAAAGAAATGGATTCCTTACTAGAGATTCTCGTGTAGTTGAACGTAAAAAATACGGAAGATCTGGTGCTAGAAAACGTTTCCAATTCTCAAAACGTTAAGATATCTTTTTATTGGGTTACTATATTGCTTAAAGGTTGGTATAATGACTGCTAAGAAGTTAAAAAAATTTAAAGATTTATTGTTAGAAGAAAAGAGAAAAACTTTAGATGAATTATTAAGCGGAAATGAAACCTATGAGGCTCTTAAAGATGATTCTCATGGTGATATGGTGGATATAGCATTTCAGGCTTATGAGAAACAAACTCTAATGAATTTCTCACAAAAAGAAAAAGATAAATTAGATATGCTTAATAATGCACTTAAAAGAATAGAAGACGGTACCTATGGTAAATGTATTGACTGTAAAGAAGAAATCAATGAAGAGAGATTAACTGCTTTACCTTATACTTTAAGATGCGTAAATTGTATGTCTAAATATGAAGATAAAAAACGTCGCGAAAAAATGTAATAATGTATGTTAAAGTTGTTTTCAATCTGCCTATAGACAGAATACTTACATACAGAAAACCAGATGAGATTAATGATAGCTTGGTAGGATGTAGAGTTGTTGCTCCTATTAAAGGTAAAAATAATAAGGGTATTGTTGTAGAAGAAGTTGAAACTATAGACGGTAACTATAAAGTATATCCTATCAAAGCTAGAATTGATCTTGAACCTATTTGTTCAGATAAAGAATTCAAATTAGCAAAATGGATGAGTAATTATTATCATTCATCTTTCGGAGAGGCATTATTTGCCGCACTTCCTGTAGGTACTCCGGCCAAAAAAGAAAAAAAAGCTAAACCAATACCTGCAAAACAAAAACCATATTTAAAACTTAATGAAGAACAAGAAGCCGTATTAAAAAAAATAAATGAAAGTATAGAATCAAATAATCCAAAAACTTTTCTCCTTCATGGCGTAACAGGAAGCGGAAAAACAGAAGTATATTTGCAGGCTATAAAGAAAGTTGTTGATATGGGTAAGCAGGCAATAGTGATACTTCCTGAAATATCTTTAACACCTCAAACTATAAAAAGATTTGCTGAAAGATTTGAAGGAAAAATAGCAGTACTTCATAGTAAATTATCACCTAATTCTAAATACAGATATTGGCAGATGATAAAAAAAGATGAGATAAAAATTGTTATAGGGGCTAGAAGTGCCATATTCTCCCCTACCCCAAATTTGGGTATAATAGTTATAGATGAAGAGCATGAAACCAGTTATAAGGCAGGAGATACTCCAAGATATCATGCAAGACAGGTTGCTTTTTATAGAAAATCTCATGAGAATGCCACATTGCTTTTAGGAAGTGCCACTCCTTCTATAGAAAGTTTTTATTATGCCTCAATAGGAAAAATAGAGCTTCTAAGCCTAAAGAAAAGAGCAGCTTCTGTTAATATGCCTGAAGTAAGAATATTAGATTTGAAAAAGGAAAAAAGAGCAGATGCTTTTCCTATGATTACTCAAAAATTGGCAGAAGAAATAAATAGAAAATTAGAAAAAAAAGAACAAATTATATTATTTCTTAATCGTAAAGGTTATGCTCCTGTAGTTACTTGTTCATATTGTCAGAGAGTTTTGGAATGCCCTAATTGTTCGGTATCTCTTACTTATCATAAAAAGAAAAATGTTGTTATGTGTCATTACTGCGGATATACTCAATATTTAGATGAGCTTTGCGATGAATGTAAAATAGGACATTTTGAGAGAATAGGAAGCGGTACTGAAAAAGTAGAAGAGCATTTAAATATACTTTTTCCAAATGCTGTAGTAGAGAGAATGGATCAGGATACAGTAGGCGGAACAAAAAACTATGAAAAAATATTCAAAAGATTTTCTGACGGAGAAATAGATATATTAGTCGGCACTCAAATGATAGCTAAAGGACTTGATTTTCCTAATGTTACTCTAGTAGGTGTTTTATTTGCCGATATGTCGCTTCATATTCCAGATTTTAGAAGTGCTGAAAGAACATTCAATCTCATTACTCAAGTTGCAGGAAGAAGCGGAAGAGGAGAAAAAAACGGTATAGTATATATTCAAACTTATTCTCCAAATCATTATAGTATAGAATGTGCTAAAAATCATGATTATATATCATTTTATAATAAAGAAATAGAAAATAGAAAAGCACCTTTAAATTATCCTCCATTTTCAAGATTAATAAGATTAGTAATAAGAGGAATAGACGAAAAAAAAGTAGAAGACGATGCCAATAAAATAGCAGATATGCTCAGAATGGAAACTTATAATGATTCTGATAAAATAATAATCCTAGGAGCTACAGCATGTGCTATGAGCAAATTAAATAAATATTACAGATGGAATATTCTTATAAAAACACCATCGCATTCACTGCTAAAAAATTTCTTTGATAAACTAAATAGTAGTTTTACAGCAGATAAAGGCAATTATATAGAAATAGACATAGACCCTATAAATATGCTTTAATAATTATTTACACATCGACATAAAATCTAATAGCATTTTTAATTCTTGCTTTAAGTTCATTTTGTCCTACAGGTTTTTTTACATAATCGCAAGCACCTTTTTCAAGCCCATTTACAACATCATCTTCATTATATCTCTTTGTAATAATAATAATTAATGATGTTCTTAAAGAAATTTCTTTCTTGATTTCATCTATTAGATAAAAATAATCCTTGTCATCTGATAAGTTAATATCCATTAGAATGATATCAGGCGAAATCTTTTTTAATTCTTTTAAAGGTGCAGCCAAATTAGATATGCAAGTAACATCATAATCATCTTTAAGCCATTCAAGATAATTTTTTCTTGTAATTTCCATAGGCTCGATTATGGCAAGCTTATATTTGGACTGTTTTCTTTTTAATTTGATTCTTTTTTCTTTTTTGTTGAAAGCCAAAAAAGCTTTTAAATCAGCATAACGAATTTTATATCTCTTACCAGGTGTAACATCAGCCTTTAAGCCATAATGTCTCACCCAATAGTTTACAGTAGTTCTTGATACTCCAACTATTTTCGCCGCATCTATAGGCGACAGCATATCATCGTCATCGTATATTAGCTCTTCAGTATTATTCATATAACCTCTCAAATTTTAAAAATTTAAAGAAAAATAAAAAATCTCCCATTACACGATAAAAGATAATACATAATGAAATTTTTGTCAAATAAAAATATTGAAATTATATTTAATATTAATGAGTTTATATTTATTAATACTATCTAAGAACTACATTTTTTACAAAAAATATATTTTTTTTATTTTAATCTATGAAATGTAAATACTTTTTTTACAATATCATTGTTTTTTATTTAATTATATATATAATAAGGTACTATAAAATAACTTTTATTAAAAGGCTTTAATATGAAAAAATCAATACTTATAATGGCGGGCGGTATAGGTGAAAGACTATGGCCTCTAAGCATGGAAAGCAAACCAAAACAATTTTTAAGTATCATAGAAAATAAATCTCTTATTGAACAGACAATAGACAGAGCATTAAAAATTACTAGCGAAGATAATATTTTTATAATCACAGGTAAAAGATATAAAGATGTATTTGCTAAATATATGCCTTCCTTTAAAAACATCATATATGAGCCAATGGGAAGAGATACAGCAGCTGCTATTGCTTTAGGTGCCATTTCTATAAAAGAAAAGATAGGAAATGCTATGATTGCAGTGCTTCCAGCAGACCCTATAATAAAAAGTGAAGACTTATTCATAAAGTCTATTGAAAATGCCATTGAAGTAAGTGAAAATACCAATGAAGTTGTAGTGGTGGGAATTAAGCCTAACAGAGCAGAAACAGGATACGGATATATAAAAATAAAAGATAATATTAAAGATGATGTATATAATGTTGATAGATTCGTAGAAAAGCCTAATTATGAAAATGCCTGCAAATTCTTAGAAGATGGTAATTATCTATGGAACAGCGGTATGTTTATATGGTCTATAGATAATATACTTAATTCAATAAAGGAATTAATGCCTGATACATACAACAAAACTATACAAACATTAGAAGCGAAAGATGATACTCAAAAAGAAGAAATATTCAAAACTATAATTAAAATATCTTTCGACTTTGGTATAATGGAAAAAATAAAAAATATCAAATGTATAAAATCTAGCTTCTTCTGGGACGATTTAGGCTCATTTTCAGCACTTGGAAGAATATATGATAAAGATGATAATAATAATGTTATAATTGGAAATGTATATGCAAAAGAAGCAAAAAGCAATATTATAATAAATGATGATAAAGATACTTTTATAGCTATAGACGGAGTTGATGATTTAACTATAGTAAAATCAAACGGAGTGCTTTTAATTTATCCGAATAATAAAGATTCAAAAATTAAAGATATATTAAAAGATATAAGAGAAAAAGATGAATTAAAAGACAAAAGAAATTTACTTTAACATCTATTTTCTTTTAGAGTATTTATTATTAAGCAAAGTTTCTTTGTACATTTTATCCTTTGCCTCTTTGATTTTTTCTAATTGAGATTCTTTTTTCTCTTTTTCTTTTCTCTCTTTTTGATTGTCATCTATAACTTTGCCGTTTATTAAAACATTTACGAATTCTATTTTTTCATTATCAACAATTTCATAAGGTATAGTTCTGCCCTTTATTTCTACATTTTCAAATTTCAATGATTTATAAAATACCATATTCCTGAAATCCGCATCACCCTCTATGATAATATTTTCAAGACTGGATTCTCCCTGCAAACTCGCATTGAGCATACTGAAATTATTTTTAAAATGAATATGATTAAATGAGAGTTTATCTATTATATCAGAATTGGCAATGGCGAAATTACATTCTGCTGTTATATTATCAATATCAATGGACTGCAAATTCGACAAGGACATATCAAAATCCATATTTATTTTAGAGTTTTTCATGATTATTTCTTTATAAACATTGGACATTGTAATAAAAAATCCGCTTTCAAAATTACTGTCTGTGAAATCTAAAGAGCCGAATAAATTAAAATTCCTCATTTGAAAAGGTCCATAAAATGAAGAATTGGTAAAAAGCATATTAGCATTTTTTTCGATTTTTAATCCATCAAAATTAAATCCGTCATAGCTTATCATATAAGAGAAATTATAAAATCCTCTATAAATATCATCTCTTATTATTCTTCTGAAAAGTCCTTCAGGTTTATCATTGCTGTTATGATGAATAATGCATAAACCGTCTTTGTACTCTTCTCTCGGACAATTTTCTGTATTAGATATTTTTTGTTTACAAATAGCCATAAAAAACCTAAATTAAAAAACAAAACTCATGCCTATATCATGAGAAATATTATCCTTACTGAAATTATCAAAACTAATAGCATAGTCAAGTCTGAATAAGTCCAAATAAATAGATAAACCCAAAGAAACACCTTTATTGCCTACTCCTAATCTAGCTAGAATACCGCTTGGAAGCTGTTGTGAAAGCCTTTTTTGTACGAAATCCGGAGCATCTAATATGCTTTCAGGCAAATCATCATACCATGCTGTTTTTTTCTTAAATAATCCCAATTTATTAAAATCTATGATCATAGCTTCAAGTCCAACAGAGAATTCATGACTTACAGAAGGTACTGATATTGTATACTGTCCTGATACAGCAAAACTTCCATCGCTTTTAGCGTATGCTACAGAAGCTGTTATATCAGTATCTGTTTTAGCAAATACATTATCATAAAATCCGAAATTTCTAACTCCAACGCCTAGCTTAAAATTAGGTGTAAATAAAGACTGCATATATGATATATCAAAAAACATACCAAAATTATTATCTTTTCCGCTATTATTAACTACGCTTTTAACATTTGCCCCTATAAAAGAACTTTCATTAATAGCATAAGCAGCACCTACATTGATTAAATAAAGTCCGTTATATATATCATTTTTTTTATTGCCTAAACTATCATAAGAATAAACTTTATTTATATCCCCTGCAAAACCAACTCCTACAGCATAAGAACCGCCTATATGAGCGTATGATGCATTGAATATATAATCATTTTGCGGATTAGATGTAAAAGTATAATTCAAATTAACACTATCTCTAAGCACTCCCATCAAAGATGAAGAGTTTTTAAATAAGGCAGATGAATCATTTCCTATCAAAAAATCTGCTCCCATCATACCTTTTGATCTTGTACTGCTTGTTTCCAAAACTGATAGTGAATGTTTTGATGATAAAGATGATAAATCAGCTGCAAAAAATACAGAAGAATAAACAAATAATATAATAAATATCTTTTTTAGCATTTTTTATAATGTTCTCTTTAATTTTTAAATATTTAATTTTTATAATAATCAGAATTATAACATAAAAAACATTAAATACAATTAAATCAAACTCAATTTATATATATCCATATTAAGTTCATTTTTTAATTTTTGAAAATCATTTTCTATCTTCTTATCATCATTATTATATAAAGCAAAAAGCGAAGAACCAGAACCGCTCATAGTTACTTTTCTATTAATTATACTTTCAGTTTTATTTTTTATTTCTTCTATTCTTTTTTCTAAATTAAAAACATTCTTCTCAAATACATTATATGTTTTTGAAACTATTCTTTCAAAATTAATATCTTTATTATCAAGCATATTCTTTATATAAAACAAATCTGATTTATTAAAATCTTCAGGAGTAAACTTTGAATAAGCTAATTTTGTGGAAACATGTATATTCGGATACATTAAAATAACATTATAAGGAAGCGTAAAATCATAATTTTGTATCTTCTCTCCAATGCCTGAAACCCAAGCACAGCCGCCTCTAATAAAAAAAGGAATATCCGCACCAAATGAAGAAAAAGATTCTATTAAATCATCATTGATATCGATATTTAATTCAGACAAAAAAAACTTAATAATATTAGCAGCATCAGATGATCCGCCTCCAAGTCCTGCCCCTGTAGGAATATTTTTTTCTATATGTATATTGTAATCATTATTAAGATTCATATTGTTTTTAAAATGATTAAATATTTTAGTTACAATATTTTCTTCTTTATCATCTTCTAAAGCATACTTACCGCTTGTTGTAATATTATATTTATCAGCTTTTTCAATATTTATGACATCATATAAATTAACTGTATGAAATAAAGATTCTATCAAATGATATCCGTCTTTTCTTTTTGAAGTTATATCAAGAGAAATATTTATTTTGCATGGTGCTTTTATTATAGGCATAATAACTTCCTTAAAATAAAACTTAATTATTTTATTTTAATATATACTAAAAATTTTTAACTTTGTCAAGCACGAGCTGTGCCACCACACCGCACGGTATAGTTTATTCTTATCTAATGTCAACTATGTGTGCGGCTGATTACCCATTACTGTACAAAAAATAAGAATTTATCTTATATATAAAACATATTTAAGCAATATGAAATAATATTTTATATTATAGAAAAATATTATTTTACATTCATAAATAACTAAAAATTGACAAAATATATTTGTTTAGGTGTATTTAATATTTTACTTTAATGGAAGTTTATCTATTGACTCTATTTTCCATTTATTTGAATTGTTCACAAGTCTTATATAATAATAAGTAGGTGAAAATTCTGTGTTTCTAACAATATAATATCCGCTTGCAGGATTAGTATTATCACCTATTGTATAATTTATAGTTACAGAATACTCTTTATTTGAAGAAGACATTAATTTTTTTAGAGAATCGGTATTATCTAATACAATATTTTTAATGTTTTCTATATTTTCTAAATCAGAATTTTTTTCTATCCAATTTATATTATCACTTAATATTTCTGTTTTCATGTCATCATAAAATGCAAATAAAGATTTTTTTCTCACGCTGTCTAAATCTTCTAAACATGATACCAATACAAATAATATCACAATCAATGTAATTAAAATTTTTCTCATTAAAAAATCCTATTTTTAAATATTCAAAAAGTTAATAGTGATTAAATTCCATTTATCATTTAAATATACCGCAACAAATTCAATAGAGTTTTCAGATATTTTATTAAAAGAAGGATATTCAATCTGAGCTATCATAATATCTTTATATTTTCTATAAGTTACATTAACATCATAATATCCTCCGTCTTTAGGAAGATAATTACAAAGAGAATCATCATTATCTGAAAATATTCTCTGATATAATGAACCTCTATTTTTTATTGACTCTATAATATTAACAGGAGTACGTTCATATATTAAACTCATCTCATTCAAAACATTGATTGTATTTTCATCTAAATTCTGAATGAAATTAGAAGTAAATTCCAATGTATCTTTATTTGCTATAAGTTTAGATATATATTTTTCATATTCATATAGGCTATATTCAGCACCATATTCCTTTTTACAAGAAGATGCAAAAGCAATTAATACAATAGTTAAAATAAAAATATTTTTCATTTAAGTTTTCCTCTCAAATACTGCACTAAAAATTCGGCAATATCATAAAGTGATAATACCACATGTGCAACCTTATTTTCTATAACACTTCTAGGCATACCATATACTGTGCAGCTTAATTTATCTTGAGCAATAGTTAAATTATTATCATTATATAATCTAGTCATACCGCTAGTACCATCATTACCCATACCAGTCATAACAATAGCAATGGCTTTATCTTTTAAAACATCATCAATAGTATTAAATAAATAATCAACACAAGGAGTATAAACAAATTTTTTATCAGGATCAGGATAAAATTTAATTCTTAATTTTCCTTTGCTGTCCATATATATCCCCATATTCTTATCACCCGGAGAAATATATACAATTGAAGGCAATATCTCCTCATCTACCTGAGCCTCTTTAATTCTAATACTAGAAATATCCTGCAGACTAGAAATAAGAGAAGATGAAAATTCCTTAGGTATATGCTGCGATATCAGTATAGGCAAAGGAAAATCTTTAGGCAAACTAGGAAGCATTATTCTAAGAGCTCTGGGACCTCCTGTAGATATACCTATTGCAACTAAAAGAGGAGTTTTAAAATCTTTTCTAAAAGATATACTCAAAGCTGTTGCAACATGTTTTTGATCATAAGGCATTATTTTTACATTATCATCAAATTTATCCATATATGTTTTTTCTTCATCTTCAATGACTTCTTTCATACTGCAGCTGTTTAATATAGCTGAATTATAATCGAAAGCTGAATCGGATTTTATAGGATTTGTTTTTATAGTTTCTAATATTACATTAAGTATATTATCTTTAACAAAATCCGCATTTATATTTCTAGGTTTATATATTATATCCAAAGCACCTAAATCTAAAGCCCTAGATGATAAATCCTTATTCTGTGCCAAAGAACTCATAATTAAAATATTAGTTTGTATATTCTCTTTTTTTAATAATTTTAATAATTCTATACCACCCATTAAAGGTAAATCTATATTCATAACAACAAAATCCGGCTTTATTGATACTATAGATTTATAGGCATCTATACCATTGTTCACAATACTTACAACTTCTAATCTATAATGATTGGCTAATACATTATTTAATAATGCACTAGTAGTTTTAGAATCTTCTGCTATAAGTATTCTGATAGCTCCCAACATATATAAATACCTTAATCCCCTTTTATTACATCTTATTCTTTTTTATATCTTTATTATTAAGGCTTTCCTCATTTTCTTCTATAATGCCTGTTAAAGCAGAAGATATCTCTGATGTATATTTATCTTTTTCAAAGATACTATAACTCTCTGAATTATTTATTATATCAGACATCTCTTTAGAATAATTTACAGTATCATCAGAAAATAAATCTATTTTTTTATTACTATCAAGTTTCTTATCTTCCTTATTTTTATTGACATTTTCTAAAGCATCAGTTTTTTTATTCACAATTATTCTTTTATTATCTGATTCTATATAAGGAGATTCTTTTTTTTCTTTTATTACTGCAATTTTATCTGCTTTATTTTCTTTAATAATATTTTCTTTAATAATATGCTCTTTAACCGTTTTAGATTCCGCTTCTTTTTTACTTACAAGATCATCTAAATCATCTAAACTAGGTAAATCATGATTATCATCATTATCAATATATTCATCAACTTTCTTTGCTGAAGGTGCGGAAGTTAATTCTACATGCTCTAATTTTTTAGCAAAGAAACGTTTTTTTACTATCTCTTTTAATTCAAATAATGTTTTAGTTGTAGCTGATAATGTAAACACTATTATAGCTATAATACAAAGATATACAAACCATTCTCCAAATCTAGTATATATAGTGATTTTATCATTAAGTGCCACATTGGCAATCAAATAATCCGGTCTCCAAAAAGGAAGTGTTGAAATAATTTTTCCTGTACTTGATATATGACCTGTAACTCCTGAATTACCATTATGCACAATATCTCTTCTATTTTCTATAGCTCTGAATACAGACATATAGAAATGCTGAAGTAGTGATTCATCGCTATAAGACCAAGCATCTTCTGTAATAACCGCTAAAGTTTGTGCCCCATTATAGACAAATTTTCTAACAAAATTACCAAAAGCACTTTCAAAACATATAACACCTGAAAAAGTATAACCATTAGGATGATTAAATACGGTAATACTCTTTCCTCTATTCCATCTATTAGCACCAGCCTTGTCAAATTGAGAATACATAAAATTAATTATATTTTTGAAAGGGAAAGTATTAAGTAAAAACTCATTATCTTGAAAAGGATAAGATTCCCCTCCTGGCACAAGTTTTATTTTAGAATACTCATCTATTACATTGCCCCTATCATTAATGAATTCCATACCATTATAATATTTATATGGGTTATAAGCATCTTTATTTGTATCTTCTTTTATTATAGTTGTTCCTAATAAATGATAAGTTTGTGTATATCTAATCATATCATAAAGTATATATGTATTATATACACCAGGATGCATATAATTAGAAGCTAAGCCATAATCAAACATATCTCTATATTCATTTATATAAAAACCATAGGAATCTAAAGTAACAGACTCTGGATACACTATTAAAGACGGTTTTGAAAGGGCTGCATCTTTTGCAAGATTCGCTATTCTTTTTACAGATATTGTACCGTTTTGAGTAACTCCGTCTGGTTTTTCTTCGCTTTTAAATTTATCAGACTTTAATAAAAATTTTTCTGCGAAACCTTGTATACCCTTAGAATTTCTATGATAAGGTTCACCTGTATATATACTGTTCCAATAAATATTAGGATCAAAAGATTTTTGTATTAATGCTATTTTAGTTTTAGGCGACAATGTTCTTTTTGATTCTTCAAGATTTATTTTAATAGCACCATAAGCAATGATCAAAACGAATGATGATATAAAAATCAAAGCAGGAATATATGGTTTTTTATATTTAATTTTATCTTTCTCAGCATATAATAACAAATAATGAGTAATAACAGAATTACAAAAATAAATAAAAAAACTAATTCCTAATACACCGAATATATCTGCTGATTGTATGAATATAGGAAAATTCCACTGCGAATATCCAATAATACCCCAAGGAAAACCAAGATATCCTACATTTCTCATATACTCCATAAATGTAAATACAACTGGTATAATAATAAAGCGAAAATCAGGTAATTTTTTAGAAAGAAATCCGCTTAGAAGCATTGCGGGAAAATAAAATAAAAATATTATTAAAAATAATATAGTAAATAAAGTTAAAAAAGAAACTATAGCTTCCGTTTCTTTTAGCATAAATGCGGTAATCCACATTAAAAGCATACCGAAAAAAAGCAGTACAAATATAGAAGATGATATCACATAATATCTAATTTTATCTGCTTTAAATATAATAATATTAAGAGGTACTAAAGCTATAAAAGACATAGGAAATAAGTTAAGCGGCGGAAAAGCCAAAAATAGAAGTATAGCACTAATAATACTTAATATAATTACACCAATTATGTATGAGTTACTTTTCGACACTTAACAAAATCCTATATTTTTTATACAATACTATTCTAAATTGATAATAACAAATTATAATAAACATTAAGATGTTTATAAATATATTAAAATAATGCTTTTATTGATTAGCTTCTTTCTTTTTTAAAGCTTCTTTAATTTCATTTACAAATTTTTTATCTTGGAAACCAATATGTTCCAAAAGCCAATCTTTTAAGAACTTAATAAACTTATTAGCTACAAAAGGCTGACCTTCTTCATATTTTCTTATCTGATCAACTATTTCAAGATAAAAACTTTTATGCATAGCTTTATGATTCTCAGCATCTGAATAATTGATTAAATCCATTATTTTTTCTTCTGTTTTGAAGTGATACTGAGTATAGTCTATACATTTCTTTATAGCTTTAATAAAAGCTTCATTTGTATTAGCATTATTATCAACAGTTGCTAAATAAAGCTCATTAACAATATTAACGAGTTCTTTATGCTGACTGTCTATAAGTTTATGCCTTGTCTCATATAGAGGCACCCATTTAATAAATACTGTACTTTCTTGTTGTTCATTGTTATTATCCATCATAAACTCCATTTTTTTTGATTATATTTACTATATTATAAAAAATAATAAAAAAATCTACTATTACTTATAAAAAAATGCTACAATATATATCTGCTTATATCGCGGTTATCCTCGATATCTTTCATAGACTCTTTTATATTATCGGCATTAATTTTTATAAATTCACCTTTATGTTCATCAGCACTAAAAGAAATTTCCTCAAAAACTTTTTCCATAATAGTGTAAAGTCTTCTTGCTCCTATGTTTTCTACATTAGTGTTGATATTATAAGCTATATCTGCTATAGCCGATAAAGCCTCTTCCTCGAATTCTATAGTTACACCCTCTGTTTTCAATAGCTCCTGATACTGTTTTGTTATGGCATTTTTAGGATTAACTAATATATCTTTGAAATCTTCCTTAGATAAAGCCTTTAACTCAACTCTTATAGGGAATCTACCCTGAAGCTCTGGAATTAAATCAGAAGGTTTATTTATATGGAAAGCTCCTGCCGCTATAAACAATATATGGTCTGTCTTTATAGGGCCATATCTTGTATTAACAGTAGTACCTTCAACTATAGGAAGTAAATCTCTCTGAACACCATGACGGGCAACATCGGCACTATCTGTTTTGTTACCGCTTGCAATTTTATCTATCTCATCTAAAAATATTATACCCATATTCTCTGTAAGACTTAAAGCATCTGATGTGATTTTATCCATATCTATAAGAGATTCTGAAGCCTCATTGATTAAATACTTTTTAGCCTCTTTAACTCTCAAACGTTTATGCTTCTTATTTGTAGGCATAATGCTTCCTACCATAGACTGGATCATATCACTTTCTTCAAAGCCCATACCAGGAATTATACCAAACATTCTATTATTTCCTGATGATATTTTGATTTCCACATAACTTTCATCAAAATCGCCATTCTGTATACGTTTTTTTATCTGTTCTTTGGCATTTTTCTTCTTTTCTGCCTCTTCTTCAGACATATTTTCATCATTTTCTTTTTTAACAGAAGGAAGAAGTAATTTAGCTAATTTATCCAAAGCTATTTCTGTAGCCTCTTTTTCTACCTCTTTCATCATAGCTGTTTTAAGATCGAATATAGCAACATTTACTAAATCTCTTACCATACTCTCAACATCACGTCCTACATAACCTACTTCTGTATATTTAGTAGCCTCAACTTTAATAAAAGGAGCATTTACTAATTTAGCAAGTCTTCTAGCTATCTCGGTTTTACCAACACCTGTAGGCCCTATAAGGATTATATTTTTAGGAGCAACCTCATCTCTCAAGTCATCAGGTAAATGTCTTCTTCTATATCTATTTCTCAAAGCTATAGCAACAGAACGTTTAGCCTCTGTCTGTCCTATTATATACTGATCTAATGCCTCTACTATTTTTCTAGGCGTAAGTTCGCTTTCTAATTTCGCATCAAATGACATCTTATTCTATTACCTCCAAAGAAATATTACTGTTAGTGTATATACATATTTTAGAAGCTATTTCAAGCGATTTTCTAGCTATTTCTTTAGCGGAAAGATCTGTATTTTCACTTAATGCCATTGCTGCTGCTTTAGCATACTGTCCTCCGCTACCTATAGCTAATATATTGTTCTCACTTTCTATAACATCACCGTTACCTGAAAGTAAAAGCATTTTTTCTTTGCTCGCAACTATAATAAGTGCCTGTAAATTTCTAAGCATCTTATCAGTTCTCCATTCGCGTGCAAGCTCAACCGCTGCTCTGGTTAAATCACCTGAAAATTCCTGAAGTCTTTTCTCAAATTTCTCAAATAATGTAAATGCATCGGCAGTTGATCCGGCAAAACCTGATATCACTTTACCGCCGTATAATTTTCTTAATTTAACTGCATTAGGCTTCATAACAGTTTCACCCAATGTAACCTGTCCATCTCCAGCTATCGCTGTAACACCATCTCTGCATACTGCACATATTGTAGTGCCTTTAAACATATTCTTAATTCCTCTCAATTAATATATTATCTTATATTGTATTATATATTTATTTCTATTGCAAATTTTATTGTACTATTTTTAAATATTATTGAGTAATAAAATAAATGTATAACAATATTAAAAAATATAAATTCTCATAAATTCATAAAAAACAATACAATAAAGGCTTGAAATTCCTAAAAATTCCAAGCCTTTCAATCACAATTATAATAAAATTAAATTACCACCATTTTTTATCCAAATTTGGCTTTTTATTGTACTCAGGAAGTATTAATTCTTGTCTATCACCTGTATTATCTTGAGTATTATTATCAGGTATATAAGCAGCACCTCTTAAATAATTAGCTATATTATTATAACCATTATCTGAAGCTAAATCAGCAGCCATATAACCATCATTATCTTTCAATGTTTTATCAGCATAGCATTTTTCTACTAATGCCACAACACTATCCATATTACCATAAGCAGCGGCATAATGTAAAGCTGTATCATTATTAGAATCTTTTATATTGACATCCGCCTTTCCATTCTGAACTAATGCTACCAAAGCATCAGTATTGTTTTCTAAAGCAGCATAATGTATAGGATACATATTTTCATTATTAGCCATATTAACGCTTGATTTACCAGAAGCAACTATATTTTTTACAACATCAGAAGATGCATACATTGCAGCATAATGTAAAGCTGTATTTCCATCAGAATTTTGTATTTTTGTATCAGCACCATATTTCAAAAGTACATTAATTGTAGAAGGTTTATTCTTCATAGCAGCCCAATGTAATGGAGTATCATTTCCATTTTTATCAGCTTCATTTACTAATGTTTTATCTTTTTCTAATAGCAATATAACTGCATCATCATTTCCATTTGCTGAAGCTACATGTATAGGCATAGCACCGTCTATGTCATCTCTGGCTCTTATATCGCAGCCTGCCTCTAGTAAAGTATAAACTATATCAGCATTACCTACATAAGAAGCAACTATTAAAGGAGTAGCACCGCCTAAGTACCAATTATTTAAAGTAGCTTTATAAGGAAGTTTTGCCTCTTTATTTATATCTTTATATTTAAGCAAAGCCTCTACTGTATCTAAATTGCTATTTATAACAGCTAAATGTAAAGGAGTATATCCGTTTTCATCTATAAAATTAGGATTAACACCTTCTTTTATTAAAGTATTTAAAGCTATTATATCATTATTTTTAACAGCAACTAAAAGTTCTAACTGCTTAACATCTAAATCAACGGCATTTATAGTATTATCAACATATACTTCTTCAGTTTGCTCTTCTACAACTTCTTCCTCATTTTCTGCTGTAACTTCTTCCTCTGCAGTATCATTTTGAGCATATTCTTCATTTTCTGCTGCAACTTCTTCTTCTGCTGCTGTTTCTTCCTCATTATTCATAGCTTCTTCTGTATTATTATTTTCATCTGCTGTATTATTATCAGCAACAACAGTTTCATCTCCTTCCAAATTATCTTCAGGAGTACCTTCTCTTGCTATATTATCATTTCCTGCTAAATAATTTTTAACATCATCGCCTCTTGCATAATATATAGGCTCATTTCCGTCTTTAGTTTTGCTCATTTTATCAGCACCTAAATCAACAAGAGTCTGTACTGTTTGAAGAGAAGAGAAAGCAGCAGCATAATGTAAAGGTGTCCATCCGTCTGCATCTTTAGATTCTATATCTGCTCCATTTTCCATTAATAATTTAACAGTTTCAGGCTTATCTTTCATAGCTGCCCAATGTAATGGAGTATTTCCTCTATTATCTACATCATTTATAGTAGTAGGATCTTTATCAAGAAGTATCATTACTACATCATTATTGCCGTTAGCAGAAGCCATATGTATAGCCATACTTCCATCAACATCATCTTGAGCCTTAATATCAGCATTATTCTCAAGTAAAACTGAAACAATATTAGTATCACCTATATATGAAGCTAATATTAATGGAGTTGCACCTCCTAAATACCAGCCTTCTATACTTACTTTCATATCTAATTTAGAGTTTATATCTATACTTTCATTTTCTAATAGAACATTCAGAGTATTCAAATCTTTATTTAAAACTGCTCTATGTAAAGGAGTATATCCTTCATCGTCTAGAACGTTTATATCTATATCTGTAGAATTATTCAATATATTTGATACATTATCCGAATTTTTTTCATTAATTGCATTAAATAAATTAGTTTCATTTGCAGTTAATGCGAATACAGAATAACTAAAAGTCAATAGTATAATCAAAAATCTAATATGTTTCACCTTTATACTCCAATCTCAAAATAAGTAATATTTATAAGTATATTAGATAATAAATAAATATCAAGTACAATAAAAAATTTATATTTAAAAAAATTTATTAAAAATAAAAATATTTTTTTAGTATTTTTATTTTTATATTGTATTATAAATTAATAATCATTATAATATTGTTTTAGTAAAAAATATAATAATATTTTATTTATATAAAGGAAAGGAATATGCAAAGTTTCATATATAACAATCCAACAAAAGTAATATTTGGAAAAAATTCTGAAGAAAACACAGCAAAAGAAATAAAAAACTTCGGCGGTAAAAGAGTATTTGTAGTTTATGGTACAAAAAGTGTAAAAGAAAGCGGATTATTAGAAAAGATAGAAAATATAATAAAAAATGAAAATATAGAATATGAGCTATTCGGAGGGGTAAGAGCTAACCCTACACTATCATATGCAAGAGAAGGAGTAAAAAAAGCAATAGATTTCAAAGCTGATTTTATACTTGGTATAGGAGGAGGAAGTGCTATTGATACTGCTAAAGCCATAGCTCATGGTGCTGCCAATCCTGATACTGATATATGGGAATTCTGGACAAAAACAAAAAATTTAGAAAAAAGTCTTCCTATAGGATGCATACTTACAATATCTGCTGCTGGAAGTGAGACAAGTAATTCTTCTGTACTTACTAATGAAGAAACTCTTGATAAAAGAGGCTTTCCTACAGAATTTAACCGTCCTAAATTTGCAATAATGAATCCTTGCTTAACTTTTACATTACCATATTATCAAGTAGCCTGCGGAATAGTTGACATGCTTATGCATACTTTTGACAGATATTTCGGCGATAGTAATAACTCAGTTAATGGAGACAATAATCAAACTACAGATGCTATTGCTGAGGCTATATTAAGAACAATTTTCAAAAACGGATTAATAGCTATGAAAGATAAAAATAATTATGATGCTATGAGCGAGCTTATGTGGTGCGGAAGTTTATCTCATAATACTTTAACAGGACTAGGACTTACTTTTGATTTTATAGTTCATAAATTCGGACATGAATTGAGTGCAAAATTTGACTGTGCACATGGAGCAAGTCTTTCTGTGATGTGGGGGCCTTGGGCTAAATACTGTTTAAAAGACAAAAAAGAAAGATTCATTCAGTACTCAAAAAATGTTTGGAATATAGATGATGATACAGGACTTAAAGGAATAGAAAAAACTATAGAATATTTTAAACAAATCAATATGCCTACCAACTTTACAGAATTAGGAGTGGGAATACAAAGCGAAGAAGTTTTGCAGGATTTAACAAGAAGATGCATAAAAGATGGTAAATTAGAGTTTAAACATTTCAGAGCTTTGAATAAAGAAGATGTTTATAATATTTTTAAAATGGCTAATATATAATGATTTTATATATAACAAATAAAAATTATAAATTAGCAAAAAAACATAATACTTTAGAAATAACAGATAAAGAAAATAATATAAAAACCATACCTATAGAAAAAATTAATAAGATCATTATTTATGGAAAAAAAGCTATAAGCTCTCAATTGATATTTGAATTATTAATAAAAAATATTTCTTTGGTATGGTTTTCTAAATACGGTAATTTTCTCGGAGTATTGAATTCAAATAAAAAAATAAAAATAAATATATTAAAAAAACAATTTACTCTAAATAAAGATTATAATTTTTGTCTAAATATTTCAAAGATATTCATAACATCTAAAATCAAAAATTGCAGAACATTGCTTTATAAATATAATAGAAAAAATAATAATAAATTTGTTGAAGAAAGTATAAAAACATTAAATTCATATATAGATAAAATTAATATTTCAGATAATATAGAAAGTATAATGGGATATGAAGGCAATAGTGCAAAAATATATTTTAAATGTATTAATTATTTTTTGCCTGAAGATTTTAACTTTCAAAATAGAAATAAAAAACCTCCTAAGGATGCATTTAATTCTCTTCTTAGTTTCGGCTATACACTTTTATTTTATGAGATATATAATAATTTAGAATATTTCGGCATTAATACTCATATAGGATTTATGCATAAATTAAGAAATGATCACCCTTCTTTAGTAAGTGATTTAATGGAAGAATTCAGAAGTCCTATTATAGACAGCATTATTATTGCAGCAGTAAGAAAAAAAATTTTTATAAAAGATGATTTTGAATATTCTAATAAAAACGGAGGAGTTTATTTAAAGAATAAATCTATAAAAAAATTAATTACAATTTTTGAAAATAAAATGAATAAAGAATACAAGTATTTAAATCATAAAAAAACATTCAGAGAAATATTATTACATCAATCTTACTCTTTGTATAAATCAATAAAAGAAAAAAATCCTGAACTTTATAAAGGCTTCATAATAAGGTAGTAAAATTATGAAAAAAGAATATACTATTTTAGTAATATATGATATATCAAATGATAAAATTCGAAATAAAGTATTTAATATTTTGCTGGGCTATGGTCATAATATACAAAAATCTTCATTTTTATGCCTATTAAATAACAGACTGTATAAAAAGATGCTTTTTGATTTATCCCAAATAAAAATAGATGAAAATGATTCAATTATAAGTTATAAGATGTATAATTTTAAAAGAAATGTAATAGGTAAAAAACATAATATACTTGATAAAAATTATTTAATTCTATGAAATAGTTGAAAAGAGTAGAAAAATGTACTATAATATATGCATCAGCTCTTTGACATATCAATTTCGCACGAGAGTGTGATTTTTTGTAAATTACATAGAAAACGGCTTGATAATTACATACCCGGGCGAAAGTAAAGTGAATTTACAAAGAGGATTGATAATTACATAATGGGTTTAAAAACATATATAAGAAGAAACTAGTTTAAAAATCTCGTATTGTAAAGAAAGATTACTAAATTTTTACAAAAAATTTAAGAAAAAATTACGGGTTTTTAAACTCATTCCCCGAAAGGGGACGAAAACTATTTTCCATATTTTTAATCCTTTGATTTTTATTTAGATACTTGTTTTTAAACTCATTCCCCGAAAGGGGACGAAAACTTGTATTTCAAACAAGATTTAACCACCGATATTGTGGCCTGGGTGTTTTTAAACTCATTCCCCGAAAGGGGACGAAAACATACTCCAAGATAGTAATTGATTTTACGTCCTATAGCTCCACGTTTTTAAACTCATTCCCCGAAAGGGGACGAAAACTTGTATTTCAAACAAGATTTAACCACCGATATTGTGGCCTGGGTGTTTTTAAACTCATTCCCCGAAAGGGGACGAAAACATACTCCAAGATAGTAATTGATTTTACGTCCTATAGCTCCACGTTTTTAAACTCATTCCCCGAAAGGGGACGAAAACTTGTAATGCCATAGTACCAGTTTCTTGTCATATTTCAGACAGTTTTTAAACTCATTCCCAAAATATTGAAGGATAATTTTTTCAGTATATAAAGTTTGGGTAATTAGCAGGTAATAAACCGCACCTATAGTTGACTGTCTCAAATGTTTGGTTATGCGGTGCGGGAAGCCACGCGGCGAGCGTTTTTAAACTCATTCCCCGTGACCGAGTAGGCTCCTTTCAGTCGGGAGACGAAAACATAGTTGAGTAAATGTTTCATACGGTTTTGTATATTCTTCTCGTTTTTAAACTCATTCCCCGAACCAAGTAGGCACTTCGCTACGCTTGTGGGGGACGAAAACAATTCGTTTTTTGTTTTGTACGAATTATCAAGAATAGCAAGTTTTTAAACTCATTCCATACAGATGAAAGGAATATCTGTTGATATGTAATGAAATGTAATCAGCCGCACGTATAGCAGACTGTATATAAGGTTGGCAATTCCGTGCGGGTTGCCACTACGACAAGTAGTCAGCCGCACCTATAGTTGACTGTCTCAAATGTTTGGTTATGCGGTGCGGGAAGCCACGCGGCGAGCGTAACTCATTCCCACTAACTGTTTTTTACAGTTTGAGGGACGTTAAACAAAAAAGAGGTGCCTCAATATTGAAGCACCTCTTTCTTAATTAACAATATAATTAAAGTATATCTCTATAAAAATCTAAATTATCAAACTTTATCTCATCACTATAAAGCGGATTACTAGGATAAACTCCTACAGAATTACATAAAACTTTTCCGCCTACTAACAATGACAATATTGAAATTATTTGCGGTGTTGATGATACCATATTAACGTACAATTCTCCTTCTATATTTTTGGTACTATTATTTATCTCTTCAATATATTCTTTCATCTTATTATAAACTGCTCTTGGATTAGTAGGATCTTCTATCTTTGTATAAATGCCTATTACATTACTATTAGAAATTTCCTTATATCTTTCAATCATATTCAAATCATTAACTTTATTTTCCAAACCTAAAGTTATAAATACATAAACATTATCAAACTCATATTTATGCAGTATTTGCTCAACTGCTCCATTATACTCTTTATTTTCATGTGTTCTTATATCAGTTAATCCTATAAATGTTAATAAATTCTTTTTCATAATATACTCCTAAATAATTTATTTTGTTTCCTGAATTAAATTGATTATCTCTTTATTTATACTATCATAAATAAAATAATTTACTTGATAATCAAAAATCATTCTAAGCAAAGTTTCGCAATTCTTTATTAAATCATCAGAGGACTTATTTAAATTGCTTTTCACAAAATCTTCATCTATATTTATCATAGTATGTGCTGCCTTATTTCTCTCTTTTTCTATCTTATCAAAATATTTAAAAGCTGCATAAGTGCCTTTATAACTATTATCATTTATCTGCTTATAATAAAAGAAAGCTATATCTATTAAAGTATTGAAATTCAAAAAAGTAGTTCTAAACTTAGATTTACCATACAGATTATCCAAAAATCCTAATAAAGCTTTATTATGCTTGTCTATAAGTGTTCTATCTATATAAGAAATAAAATTTGATTTTTTCGATATATATTTATTAATATCCAAATTATATTTATCATGTAAAAAATAGTATAATAATCTTGTAATAAAAGGTGTTATTCTAAGAAGAAAATCTGTTATTGCTCCCTTTGACTGCTTTATTTTCATGATATAAAAATATTCAAAAAACTCTCTTTTCACTTCATCTCCATTACTATAGTCTAAAATGTCTATACCATTATCTGAAAATAATTTAGCTGCCTCAGAAAATTGAGAGTTCATACGATAAATACAATGCTGCAAATATATTGGTAATTTATAATTAAACAAATCAGCTGCATTTTCATCTTCTTTAAACATTTGTAAAGCTGCACTATACTCATAATTATTTATCAAAGATTCTATTTGTGTTTGTATTTTGGAACGTTTAAAACTCAATACTTTAACTTTATCGCATCTTTTTTCTGAATTTTCTATATCTATATCTATTTTATCCAAATCTTCAGCTTTAAAATGATCCTCAAAATTTTTCTTTTTAGTGGGAGTACTCACTTGAATAGGTATCAATTTTATATTATTACTAATAACTTCAAGTATTAAACTGGATTTCATTTGAGGTGTACCTGATGCTATATTCAAAAGTATTTCATAACCTTTATGTTTATCATGTATTTCTTTAATGCACTTTTTAAAATCATTCATAAAAACATCATAATTATTAACATCATTCTCATCTATCTCGCTAAAAATATTCTCTACTTCACAGTTAGGAAAGAATTTTTTTATTGCATTTTTATATCTATCATCACCATAATTTAATTCTTTGCTTATATATAAATAAACAATACTAGGTTGATAATGTCTTATAATATGAAGCATAGAACCTTCTGATGGTCTTCCATCTACAATTATTCCTATAGGATCATGTGTACCTACTGGTGAAAATAAAACTCTTTTTTCCATAATAAAAACTCCTTAATAAAAATTATCTTCTGCCTATTATATTTTTAACTATATTTGAAATAATTACAATAACTGTTATATCTAGTTTCATAAAATCCTCCTAAAAATTATAAAACTTAATATCTGTCATTTATCTCTTTTAATAATCTCTCTATAGCAAAACTTATTAATACTGGAACTAAACCTATAACTATTTTCTTAAGCATATTACTCCCCTCCTTTATTTTCTTTATCTCTTAACTCAGACTCTATAACCTCAGCTAATGCCTTGATTATCCTTATTGCTAATATTGGTATATTCATAAAATCCTCCTAAAAACTATTAATAATATATAAAATTTATATTCTGCTATTTTTTATAAAGTAAACAATTACCCCTTTAGCTATACCTAAAATTAATCTAATCATAAGTTGTTTTGTCATAAAATACTCCTTAATCTTTTTATATTCCAATAATTCAATATAAAAACAAACCTAAAGCATTTTCAAAATAAACTTAAATTATACATTTTTTTCAGTATATTTTTTCTTATACATCTGTTTTTGTTCTCATGAGGCTTATTTGGTGATTTTGTTACGAAATTTCTAGTATACTTCTTTATTTTCACAATGTTCTTAGATACTCTTAAAATAGAGTTATCATGATCCAAATTTGATACCACAAAATAAATGTGATTAAGATTAGAAGAATATAAATAGTTCATCATAAAACCCTCCAAATATTTCTAATTTTTAATCATTTAAAAATCCATCAGGATTAATAAATTATTTTGTTTCTAAATTCTGAAGTTATAATTAACTACAACTTCATCAATATTCAGATTAGGTTAAAGAGCTATTTACATTAATAATTATAACCATATATTTTAAAAAGTCAATATATTTTTTTATAAAAAAATTAAAAAACATTAAAATATACGATTTATTATTTATAATATTAATATAATACAATAATGACAATAAGTCAATAGTATAACAATTATTTTTTGGAAAAAAGTTATTATTTTTTACTAAAGATACAATTATATTATAGAAATTAGTATAATTATTTAAAGAAATTGAAAAAGAATCAATATTCATATGATAACCTCTCCTAAATATGTATGTTTTATAAACATTTGAAGTATGAATACAAATTATGTTTAATAAAACTATTTTTAGTAATTAGTTATGACCGTATTGTATAACTTAAAAATATTTAGATTAGGTTAAAGAACGATATTTTACTGCTCCTAATATACCATTTATTTAAAATAAGTCAAATAAAAACTATAATTTTTCTAATATTCTTTTATTTATTTCGTCATAAACAAAATATTTTTCATCAAATTTTTTCATGAAAATTAATTTTAATAAAGCACTGCATTTATTAATTATATCTTTAGATGATATATTACATTTTTTTAAAATATCTTCTTCAGATACATTAACCATTTGATGTGCTGCCGTATTTCTTAATTTATTTTCTATTTTATTTAGAGAAGATATGAGTTTCTTATCTTTACAATATTTTATATTTTCAAGAAATGGAGTAAGCATTAATATAAAATCTGATAAATCTCCCTTTTTTTGTTTTAATTTCATTAGATAAAAATATTCTATCAATATCTTTTCTGCATTATCAAAAGAATTTAACTTATCTTGAAAGTATTTTAAACAATCAGCATCTAAATTAATATTTTCTTTCTTTAGCTCATCATCACTATACTTTAATTTTACTCTAAAATCCGCATATCTCAAAAGAATTAAAACATCTTGGAAATTTTCTTTAATGAAATCATTATCTTTGAATAATTCATAACATGTTTTGTATTCATATGATCTTTCAATCAAAGCTGCAATTTGGGATTTTATTCTATTTTGCACCAATATTGATAGTTTAGCAACAGAATATTTTTTATAATATATATCATCATTAATAATATTATTTTCTCTATATATAGTATAATCTTCATATTCATCCCATATAGTGTCAATCTTATCCAAACGATCTAAAATATTGCTTCTTACAGGTTCTTTATATTCTTCAGAAGAAGGAGCAAAATATTGGATAGCAGATGTTGATATTTTACTTCTTAAAGGATCAGATAAATATATTGGAATAATATTAAAATTAGTCTCAACACATTCTAAAGCAATTCTAGTTTTTATTTGTGCAGTAGAAGAAGTAATATTAACTAATATTTTATAATCTTCATAATCTCTTTTTAAATCATTTATCATATCATAAAAAGTTTCGCCTTCATTAGACATTATATCCGCATCAAAAGTATTATGATATTTTATTAATTTCTTTTCAACTATACATTCACTAGAACGCTTTGTTATCTCTTTTTCTAAGATATCAAAAATATTTACAGAATCTTTATTCTCTTTAATTATCATTTCAGGTGTAAATAATAATAAAACTTTCTTTGGCTTATATTTTCTAACTATTGAAAGTATAGTACCCTCTGTATTTATTTCAGAATTTACATTAAGATATTCCAACATTGACTTTATTTTATCATTATAAGCAGGTAAATTATTATTTTTTAAATCATAATTAAGTTTATTTTTAACTAAATCTATATTTAATTTATTTCCAACTGCATCATTAAAACCTACAGGTGAAAATAATACATATTTCTCTATCATTATTATTTCTCCAATGGATCTATTAACAAAGTTTCTATATCTTTATTTATAATACAGTTATAATCAAATTTTAATCTTCCATCTTCTCCAATGTCGGCAGGAGAAAGATCGTTTTTAAATATTAACTGAAATAATTCATCGCACTTATATAGTATTCTATCAGATGATAAACCTACATTATAGATTATATCATCTTCTGTAATGCTGATAAGATTATGTGCTATATTATTTCTAACTTTTGATTCTATATCTCTAAATTCTTTAAATAAATTATAAATACTCAAATAATTATTATTATAATATTTGAATATAATTAATAAATATTGTATAGTAGCATAATCATTTTTAGAAACATATTTATCAGCTATATCTAATATTTCCCGTTTACTTTTTATTTTGTTATATGAATTACATATATCATTAACTTCATCAGACTTATCTTTATATTTCATCAAATCTTTAATATTATCAATTATTTTATATTTATTAAATGTAGGATTCTTTATGCTACCATAAAGACTTGCTGCTATTTTAAATAAATCTTTAAAACCATTATTATCACTTTTTAATTTTAAAAATAATACCTCTATTTTTTTATATAAATCTTCTATCATAGTATCAATATTTTTAATATCCAAAGATAAATATTGAATATTTTTATATTTATTTTCCAATTTAGCATGTTTAATATAATTTCTTAATTTAGTATAAAAAATTTCATTTTTTAATGTATTATTTTTTATTTCAAAAACATTAATATAGCTTTCATTTTTATTTTTAATAAAAACATCTTTTAAATCTTTAATATTCAAATTAGATAAAAAATAATAGAAAAGTTCTGTAATAAAAGGTGTAATTCTAAGAATAAAATCAGACATCTCGCCTTTTATTTTCTTTATTTTCATAACAAAATAATATTCCCTAAATATATTCATATATTTTAATTTATCTTCTTCTATTTTTCTATTATTAGTATAATTTAAATTAACCCTCTCCTTTGCCTCTTCAATTTTTTTATCAAATCTTTTCTAATATGCCTATCATTTTTAAATAAATTATATGCCGTAATATAATTATACTTACCATTTTCGTCTATATCTCCAGATGCAATTAAAGAATGTATTTGAGACTTTATTTTTGGTTTTCTTATACTATATATATTGGGTTCTACACATCTTTTAATAATTTCTTCATAATCCGAATATACCTTAGAAAAATCTTTTTGAACATTTTTACCAGTATGTAAATCGTTAAGAGATACTAAAACTTGAACAGGAATCAACTTATAATTATTTAAAGTTTCCAAAGAAAGCTTTAAATTCATTTGAGGTGTAGAAGAAGTTATATTTACTAATATATTATGTTTACTGTATTTTTCTGGAATATTTTTTAATTTTTCATTAAAATCTATATTGTATTCCCAACTATATACATAATCTTTATTAAAATCTTCTATTTTAAAACTTCACATGATTTTGATAATTCTTTTATTTTTTCTGACAATACATTATATTTTATTTCTACTTCTTTAACAGTATTTGTAAAAACAAGAATAACACAATCTGGTTTATAATGTCTTACAATATGAAGTATTGCCCCTTCCATTAATATAGGTTCTTTATTTCTTTTTGATTCTATATAAGTTATTAATTTATCTGCTTTATCCTGACTGATTTTACCTTCAACAAGTTTTTTATTTATTTCTTCAATCATATCATCTTTATAATATTCATCGCCAACAGGATCATTTCCGCCAACTGGTGTAAATAGAACATATTTTGATTCGCTATTTTTTTCTAACATAAAATATCCTATTTCGTTTTAAAATAATTCCTTGAAATTAATACCCCTCCCATAGAAAGAGAAGTTTTTGCTCCTATTCCAGAATAATTTGCAAAATCAAGAAGGATATTATAAATATTTACAAGCATATTATTGCCATCACAATAAAGCTTAATAGAACCTATAAAAGAATCCAATTTTACTCCTTCCATAGAAAATTTAGTACTTTTTAAATTATATTGAACCATTCTTACACTGTTCACTATATCTTCCACTAATTTATTGTCTTTTAAAGATAAATCCTTGCTATAATAATTCCATTTATCATACAGACTAATAAACATATTACTCAAATAAGGAAAAATAGTATAATGTCCATGTACTTTATATGTAGTAGGAGTTAAAAATTTCATATCAGCTGTTCTTATGGTATTATTAGATAAAAAATATCTGTCTGAAATATCTTTATAACTGCATACATTAACTATTTCTTTAGATATAATATCTATTTTTAAATTATGATATGTTAAAGTAAAAGAGTTTACATCATCATCAAACATTTTATCGATAATTTTTTCTTTAGCTTCATCATTTAAAGTAGATATTTTCCATATATAGCAATTACTTTTACTGTCAAAATAAGAATACTGACTATAAGGATTAAGTCTTAGATGATGAAGTTTATCAACATAATGAGTATCCAATTTTGAATACATATAACCATGAAATAAACTGCCATAATCTTTTTTTATTACAGCATTATCATCTCTAGGCTTCATTTTTATAATTAAACTAGCTAGCATATTAGATTTTTATCTCTTCAATTTTTTCTATACTGCAAATACCTATATCATAAAAAATATCATCATACTTAGTAAATCTTAAAGTTCTAGGACATATTTCCTCATAACAATCTTCTTCATCTTTTCTTATATGTCTTTTTATTTTTTCAACTATATCTTTGATTTCTATACCTTCTTTATCTCCATGAAATTTAGCAATAGAATAAATAATATTTTTTGTAAAATATCCGTTATGTCCTCCAATAAATATATTAGCATTCTCAGAATTTCTATAAGCATGATATTGATTTTTTGTAATAGAAAGTGCATTTGGAAATAAATCAATTGTCTTTTTATATATATTAAAATATTTATTCAAACTATCAATTATATATTTGATATCAAAAACATTACTAAGCAATCTATCTATTGAAAGATTAAAAGTAAAAATAGTATCTGGTTTTAAAAATTCTAATTGTATTGACATAGCATTTATGTCTTTACTTTTTAATGAATAATCATATCTGCTTCCTATAAAAAAATTTGATGTTTCATTTTTTTCATCACAATAAATAGGTATTGGATTACTGTCTGAAACATGTATAGAATTAAATAATTTATTTTTATTAAATTTATCTTTTAATATATATTTCTTTATTATTTCATCTTCTAAATTTGACATTTGCCTTATACTTTTGTCTTTCATATAAAATTTTAGTTTATCTTTATTTTCTATGATAGCATTAGCAATAATTGCAGTTCTAATAGCACCTTTAATGCTTGAACCCGGTATATATGGAACATCGCAAGATTTTACAAAAGTATTAATAGAATTTAGACTATCTTTATTATTATTTATGATATTATTATCACGATATTCTAATGAATACTTAAAAATACTATCATCATAGTCAATTCCATTGAAAAAATCAGAAATACTAAAATTCTCTTTCATACAATCTTCTGAAAATTTTTCAAATAATTCTTTAGATTCTAAAAAACTATATAGTCTTTCTTTATGTATTATTGATACTTTATTTGTTTTATTATCATAAACATACATAGTTTTATTTAGTTCTTCTCCGCTTCCTATAAATATAGGAGTCAAAGTCTTTACTGTTATTTTATATTCATGAAAATTTTTTAATTTTAAATTATCCGGATCAAAATCAATTTTATTATTATATTTGTTATTATTATTATATCTATTGTTATTATTATTATATCTATTGTTATTGTTATATTTGTTATTATTATATCTATTATTATTGTTATAATATTTATTATTATTTTTATTCTGCATCTAATTTAACCCTATATATAAAACTTTTCCATATCTATAAACTTCATGGCTGCCATTATTTGATACATTTATTATATCACCTTTAAAAGATGTATTTTCAGACTCTTTTTTTAACATAAAACAAGAACCTTCTTTAAACATACATAAAGATTTTCTTTTTAATAGATTATCACTATATGTGAGAGAATATATAAAACCGCTTCTCTTAATTAAAGAATAATATGATTCTCTTAATTCAATATTATTTAATTCATCTATTATAGGATAATATAAAGATAGAAGCATTTTATAATTGTCTTTATTTTCATCTTCAAATTTAAATATTTTAATAATACTATCATCTTTAATCACTTCATAATTAAATAGACCATATCCTGAAGTTCTTTTTCCGCCTATACCTGAATACTGCAAACTTTTTAATATAGTTTCAAATAATTTTAAATTTTCATCATTCATATATGCAAGTATAAAATAAAGTCCGCAATCATTATAAAAACTATATCCTCCTACACTATAGAGATCATTATTATCATCATCATTATCTTTATTATCTCGGCTGCTTCTTAAACTTACTTTTTGAATTAAACTATATTCCGCAAAATCATTATAACCTTTTTCTTTATCAATTTTTTCTAAAAAACTATTATTTCCCTTATTTAAACTTTCCAAATAACATGACATATCATCAATTTTTAAATATGATATTTTTTTCATAGCTTTTCTATCATATTTATTATCTTCTAAATTATTTTCTTTAGCATCATTATTATTTTTATTTCTCACAAGAAAAGGCTTAGGAACATATAATTTATCTTTTTTATATGGAAAAAGCGAAGATATTAACAGATCTCCTTTTCTAAATAAGTCTATAAAGTTATTGTCCAAATTATCAGAACCATTTAATTTAATGTATTCCAAACATAATGCAGAAAATAACGTATCACTATGACAAATTAAATCAGCTTCTTCTAAGCTTGTACCTAAAATATCACTTCCGAAATGAACAGGTGATTGAAATTTCAATTTGTATATCTTATAATTCATATATCTTAAAAAACCTATGATTTAAGTCTATTAAATATTTCCATAAATTTATTTTCTATATTTTTTGCTTCATTATCTTTAATATTTTCATCATTAAATTCTATTTTCTCATCTTCTTTGTTAATTCTGCAGTTTTTTAATACAGTTTGTATATTAAAATCTTCAAATTTTACTCTTCCATAACCTCTACTACCGCTTCCGCCCAAATAATCAAACTCTAATGCCTTTATTGCATTATATAAAAGTTTAAAATTATTTTCATATTTAGTATCATCAGAAGTAAAATTATAAATAACCTTAAACTCAAATACAGCTCCAGCTGGTACCCTTTCTAATTGTCTAGGAGTAGCAGATAATTCATTTCTTTTTATTGTATTTTCAAATTTAATTTCAGTAAAGTCAAAATCTAATTCTTTATCTTTTATAAACTTGGCACTTTCTTTAGTCAAAAACAAATCATAAAATTGCAACTTAGATTCTTCATTCTGAGCTCCGAAAAGTTCTTTAATATATTCATTATCCTTATTATGATCAGGAAGTTTATTAACATTATCATAATTTTCAAATATCATTCTTGCCAAAAGAGTTCTAAGTTTTCCTTTTATTGAAGAACCAGGTATAATGGGCTGTTTTGTCAATGGATCTTTTATAACAGGACTGTCAATTGCACCTATTGGAGAAAAATCACTTGAACCTCCAATATGCATACCTGTTATAAGCTTAATTTTCGAAGTTATTAAAAATTTATACTTTAAAGTTTTTAAAGCTCCCATTTATCAATTTCCTCCATAAAATTTATGATAAGATACTATTGCTTCTATATATCTTGCTAATTCTTTAAAATCTTCCAATTTTCTCTCAGATATTATTAAATCTATTTTAGGTAAAATCCTTATATACAATGCCTCTATACCCTTTTTACAAAAAGAATGTTCACTATTATTAAAAGTTTTCTTATAAGATAATTTATTTAACATATCTTTACTCAAATACTCATTTAATTTACTATCTATTTCTTTACTGTAAACATCTTCATTATTATCTTTATTATCCCTGCTTCTACCTACTAAATATGCAAGTTGTGTTTTCATATATTTTATATCTCTAATAACATTTTCATTAATTTTTTTATCTTCTGCCATATCATCTTCTACTAAGAGTCCATTATTTATCCTATTTACAGCTGACAAAAATTTCCTTATCTGATTTGTACTAGCAAAAACATTTAATTTATTATTAAAATTTACAATTATATATTTTTGTACAAAATATTGTGCCTCCTCAATATCCAATGTCAAATCTTTATTAACAAATGTTTTGTTATCCGCACTCATAAATTATATCTCCTCCTGAATAATATTATTCTTTTCTAAATAAATATATTATAAAATCTAAGGCAATATTTAAATATTTAATTTCTTTATTAAGATATTTTGATTTTTTATCATTCTCATTTTTTTTATCTTCTTTTTCTTTATATCCTGCTGTAAACCAATTATATATTTTATCTTTAAATAAATTATAATTTTTATTATTTTCATTATTATAATTAATTCTTGCAAGAGAATAAGCAAGTCTAGCTATATTAATACCTCTATCTTTATCATATAATTCTATAAGCTGCTTTAACCTGTACATAAGAGAAACAGATAATAAAACTTTTTCTTTATCATAATCATCTTTAGAAAAATAACAAACAGAGAATAAAAAATCTATCTTCGATTTAATTTCTTTAAATTCATCCCAAGTAAATACATATTTAAAACTTTTATCTTCTTCTGTTTTATAACTATGAGGTATTCCAAATAAAGCAACAGAATCTTTTTTAATACATTTATTCTTTTCTGTATACTCATTTTTTTTAGCTAAATCCTCAAGTTCTCCTGTTTGAGAAGCCATTTTAGATATAGGATATTTAGTATGAAAAAAACCTATTCCAGCTGAAAAAGTAAGCTTATCATCTGTATATTTTCTAAATGATTCTCTCAAATCAAATGAAAAATTAATAACATCAAGCCAATGACCAACCAAAAATACATCATCTCCGCCTGAATAAACTATAACAATACGTTTTTCTTCTTTTCTATCAAAACTATTATTATGAAATGAATCACCAAATAATTTATAATTATCAATATTAATATTGCCTTCACATATAAAATTAATATAATATTTAAAAAACAAACTTAAATGCCTTGAAAATGATGAAGTTCTTAATATATCAGCATGCCCTATAAAACCATTCATAAAAGCATCACCCAAACTATCAACATCGCATCTTAAAACTGCAAGCCTATTTATACCAATTGTATTATTATTTTCTGTGCCTTTTACTAAAGTTTCAAAATCTATTAAATTTTTATCTTCTTTATCCTCTTTAAAATTATAATCACCCAAAAAAAGATTTACATACTTATTTTCTTTATTATTTTTAGAATAAGCTCTCACTAAATTACTACTGTTAATTTTTTCTTTTGTACCAAAATATAAATATCTATCAATTTCTTTATTTTCATTTTTACCGCATTCATAATACAGAGAAGGCAAACCTACCATTAGATTATTATCTAAACTCTCTTTACCATTATTATTAACTACAAATATACTTTCTTCTTTTGAGAGCATATATTTGCCTGCATTATATAAATTAAAGCAAGTATCACAAACATATCCTAAATTACTTTCTTTTGTCTTTTCATTTTTTATTATTCTTTCTCTTGTAATATGAAAGCCGCTATGACAAATTGTACATTCTCTGTATTTATTAACTTTTAAAGACAATAAATTATTTAATTGGCCATTATCAAATCCATAAATATATCTTCTTTGTTTCATTTGTGTGAGTTTACTAGAAAGTTTTTTAAATACTGATGAAAAATCTTTTAAGTTATTAAAATTAAATTTTTCTACTCCCATAGCTATATAAAGATCTATGTAAAAATTATCAATAAACCAATCGTTTAACCTTTGTATTATATTATTTATTATCTCCTCAATATTACTATAATTAGGAAGTATTAAATAAAAATGTCCTCCGCCTGTATAAAGTAAATTAGCTCTTGTTAAATTAAAATATTCTAAAATTTCATCTGCAATATGTTCAAGCATTATTTCAAGATAAAAAGATCTTGCCCTTAATGACTTTAACACCCCTTTAGAAATAGAAGATATTGTATATATAAACTTCTGTATTCCTGAAATATCACCTGAAAGCAAAACAAAATGCTCATACTCATCATCATTTAAAAAAGATTCATTTAATTCATTTCTTTCTTTTAGCAAATATAAACAGGAAGCCAATGCCGTATTAATCTTTAATTTATCATAAAAAGATATATCGCCTATACCATATTTCCCATCTTTAAAATATGGTACATAACAAAAAATATTTGATAATGTATTCAAAACAGAATTTATATCCTCAGAATCAACTATTTTTTCCCAATCTAAATTTTCTATATATTTTTCATAATCATCTGATGAATTATCTTTTATTTTATCAGGATATATTATTGAATTTTTTATTTCTGATAAAGGGTAATATCTTATATATTCACCATTTATAGTATATTCACCATTTGTAGTTTTATCTTTTTCTACATGTTTTTTAAATGTTGTAAATATAGATTTTAAAAATTTTTTATTTTCAGGTTCAGTAAATTTAAAACCATTATTATCTGATATAATATCTACAAGTTTTGATGAAACTTTATCCAATAATAATAAATTATTGTATTCTAATATTTTTTCTAAATCAGATAAATTTTTCCCAATTTTACTTTCAGAGCCAAAATATAAACTCAAATCATAAAAAATGGATTTTAATAAAAAATATTTATAATCTTGAACATTCATATCTTATGAGTATATAAAATTAAATTGAAAAGTCAATAATATATCATTAATTATTATTTTTTTTAATTATTTTATAGTCTATACAATATAGTTAATATACATTGATTAACTATAAGGAATATTTAAATAATTTTAAACCTATTTTTATACTTGTAACTTTAATATTATATGATATACTTATATTAATTAGTGTAATTTTTATTATATTTATAAGGATTTATTTGAAAATGGAAAAAATTAATATAAATAAAATAATGGAATTATTACCTCATAGATACCCTTTCTTACTAGTTGACAGAGTAGAAAGTGTTGAAGAAGGAAAAATACATGCTATAAAAAATGTAACTTTCAATGAACCTCAGTTTACAGGACATTTTCCGGAAAGCCCTATTATGCCAGGCGTTCTAATGATTGAAGCATTGGCTCAGACTTCAGGTATTTATTGCTACACTAAAATTTTAAAGCCTGATGAATACGGTAAAAAATTTATGTTCTTTGCTAAAATAGATAATGTTAAATTTAAAAATCCTGTAATACCTGGTGATATTATGGATATGTATGTTACTGTTGAAGCATTCAGTAATAATCTGCTTAAAACTCATGGTGAAGTTAAAGTTAATGATAAATTAGCTTGTTCCGGAGATTTAGGTTTATTTTTAGTTGATAAAGAAGCTATGAAAATAGATAAATAATTAGCTTAAATAAAATAAGGAAAATAAATGTCAAATAATATACATCCAACTGCCATAATTTCTGACTCTGCTAAGATTGCAGATACTGCCGAAATTGGGCCTTATGCTGTTATAGAAGGTGAAGTAAGTATAGGAGAAAACACAACTATCGGAGCACATTCTGTAATAAAAGAATATACAACAATAGGTAAAAATAATATAATACATGATCATGCTGTTATAGGAAATCTTCCGCAAGATATACATTTTGATAGAAAAACAGTGAGTTTTCTTGAAATAGGTGATGGAAATGAAATTAGAGAGTTTGCTAATCTTCATAGAGCATCTAAAGAAAATGCTAAGACTATTATAAAAAATAACTGCTATATAATGGCTACTGGGCATGTTGCTCATGACTGTGAAATAAATGATAATGTTATAATATGTAATGGTGCTTTAGTAGCAGGACATGTGAGAGTTGAAAAAGGTGCTTTCATATCTGGAAACTGTGTAGTACATCAATTCTGTGCTATAGGTCAGTATGCTATGATAAGCGGTATGTCTGCTGTAGGAAGAGATATACTCCCATTTGCATTAACTGCTCATGCAGGCGAAGCAATTATTTATAAGCTTAATTTGGTAGGTATGAGAAGAGCTGGATTTACTTCAGAACAGATTTCTCAAGCTGAAGAGGCTTATGATATGTGGTTTAATTGGAATAAAACAAAACAAGAATTTTTAGATACATATTTAAATGATACCTCACTAAATCCTATAGCTAGAGATATTGTAGAGTTTATATCCAAAGCTAGAAGAGGAATAACTCCTAGAAAAACAGTTTAAAAATAAATTATGAGAATATTTATAGCCACAGGAGAAGTTTCAGGCGACATTCAAGGTGCCTTATTAGCAAGAAAAATAAAAGAGTTGAATCCTGATATTATATTAGATGGTTTCGGCGGTGTTGAAATGCAAAAAGCTAATGTTAATATATTATCAGATATGTCTACCTTATCAACTATAGGAATATTTGAAGGTGCTAATCCTAAAGTTGCCTTCAAAAATCTTGGTGCTTTTAATAGATTAAAAGAGTATCTAAAAAGTAATAAAGTTGATATTATGCTTCTTGTAGATAATCAGGGTGTAAATTTATTATTAGCAAAATACTGTAAGGCTAATAATATACCATATATATATTATTTTCCTCCTCATGTTGGTATATGGGGTGCTTGGAATGCTAAAAGGCTTCTTTCTGCTAAAAAAATAATTACTCCTTTTGTATTCGATTATGAAGTATATAAAAAATTCGGATGCGATGTAATGTATAGCGGACATCCATTTGCAGATTTGGATTATAATAAAAATGTACCTGAATTAAATATGCCTAAAAAAGAATATACTGTAGGAGTTCTATTTGGAAGCAGAAATCAGGAAATAAAAAAGCTCGCTCCGGTATTTATAAAATCTATGAAGATGCTTAATGATATGCTTTCTTCAAATATAAGATTTGTAATACCAATAGCATATCCTGAATATAAAGAACCTATAGAAAAAATTTTAGATGCTCATAAAAATTTATTAGAAAATGTTTCGTATTCATTATTATGCGGTGATGATAAAGATTATGTTTATTCTTATTCTGATGCTTTAATAATGTCAAGCGGTACTGCTAGTCTTTTAGCTGCATGCTACGGAAAACCTATGGTTATATGCTATAAAATATCATTTATAACTTTTTTTCTTGGAAAATTGCTTACAAATATAAAATATGTTGGTATGCCTAATGTTTTACTTAATGAGGAAGCAGCTCCTGAACTTTTGCAAAATGACTGTAATCCTAATGCTATTACAAGTCATATTATAAAATATTTAACTGATAAAGAATATTATAAAAAAGTAAGTAATAATTTGCTTAGAGTGAGAGAAACTTTAGGTGAAAAAAATGTGCTAGAACGTATAGCAAAAGAGATTATAAATTCATGATAGATTCTAAAACAGATATAGAAGAAATAAATAAATATATTAAAAATCATAAAAAAGAGCCTATCAAATTTAATATCACTTGGCTTGATAATAATTCTAAACAAAAAATAAATTTTATTTTGGAAGAGATATTAAAAAAATATAATATAAGTAAATATACAAATGATGCACATTATATTATAATGGAGCTTATCTCAAATGCTATAAAAGCTAGATATCTTCATGCTATTACAATTAATACTTTAATAGAAAAATTTCCCCATTTTATAGAAAAAATAAAAAACGAAGAATATTTTGATGATTATGATATAATGAGTGAATATTCCAATATATTAAAAGATGAAGAAACTATAAAACAATTAAAAGAATTTATAAAATTAGAAAATAAACTTATAAAAGATATTGATAATAATATTGAAATAGATGAAAATAAATACTCAAAATTATTATTATGTAATAGCAAACTTACTATAACATTGGTAGTTAGATTTAATAAAAACAATATAGAATTCGAAATAATAAATGATGCTCCTCTTACAATGATTAGCAGAACAAGAATAGATTCTAAAAGATTAACATTTAAAGAATATTATAAAAATAATTTGGTAGAAAAATTCTTTAAGGAGCAATTAGATAATACAGAAAGTGCAGGATTCGGACTTGCTTTATGTGATTTAAGATTATTTAATCAAACTTTAGAGCCTCATAATCATTTAAAAATATACGATGAAAATCATAAAACCCATTCAAAATTAATACTGCCTATCAAAAAAGAATTTACTCTTGTTGTATACAATAAATATTAAAGTTTTAAAATTTATTTACATACCCCGCCCTTTATTTTTTATAACTTTTATTTGAATATAAAACTTCATTTTTCTTATTAATTTATTTAGAAAATAAAGCACCCGCCCAAGTTGTTTTTAAATTTAAAAATCTATTTAACGCACGGTTAGCTAAACTTAATAATATAATTAATTTCTAATTATTGATGCATCTATATTCATAACTTTACTCTGCGTGCGGTGATGAGATTAAAAATATAATTAAATTTTGGGTGGGAGCTATAATTTCAAAATAAATTAAAAGGAAAAATCAATTAAATATTCTAAATTAAACAAAAAATATATAGGGTGGGATTTAAAATAAAGCAAAAAATATTATATATCCAAATAAATTATTTTAGCACCGCTTCCTCCAAGGTTTATAGGAGCATCAGAATAATATTTAATATAATTTTTTCCTTCTGTTGCTAAATAATATTCAACTAGATTTTTTAAAACAGGTATTCTATTCTCACTTCCAAAACCTTTACCATGTATTATTAGTATTGGGCTTATTTTATTTTTTTTGCATTCATAAATAAAATGTTTAATTTCTATTAATGCCCTTTCACTTGTAAGTCCATGCAAATCCAATCTATCCTTTGGAACTGCATTCTTTATGTTAGGCTTGAATTTGGTATTAACCTTTCTATCATGAATAGATTTTTTAGAATGATTAGTGCAATCGAGATTTTCAATTGCACTTAAAAACATTTCTTCATCTTCTTTTGTATAGGCTAATTCTTCTTTTGAATCAATTTGAATTTCTTTATTAAGATTATTTTCTTTATCAATTTTATTTTTATTAAATTCTTTTTTTATATCTTCTTTTTTCTTATTAAACTCATCAGGAATATATCCATGATCTAAATAGAATTCAAATAGTCTTCTTTCTTCCTCTTCAGAATTTTTCGACATATTAATAAAATCCTAAAAAATATTATGAATTTAATAATTTTAAAAACTCAGCATTGTCTTTAGTAGAATTCATTTTATCAACAACAGTTTCTATTAATTGATCTTCATCTATACCCTGAGACTGCATATACTTTCTTAATGCCCACATTTTATTTTTCTCTTCTTCAGTAAGAAGCAAATCCTCTCTCCTAGTAGAAGAAGAATCAATATCAATAGCAGGGAAAAGTCTTCTATTAGCAAGTTTTCTGTCTAAATGAAGTTCCATATTACCAGTACCTTTGAACTCTTCATAAATATAATCGTCCATTTTACTTCCAGTATCAACTAAGGCAGAAGCAATTATAGTAAGAGAGCCTCCCTCTTCTATATTACGAGCAGCACCGAAGAATCTTTTTGGTTTATGTAAAGCATTTGAATCAACACCGCCTGTTAATACTTTACCGCTTGCAGGAACTACTAAGTTATAAGCTCTTGAAAGTCTTGTAATAGAATCTAATATAATAACAACATCATGTTTATTTTCAACTAATCTTTTTGCTTTTTCTAATACCATTTCAGAAACCTGACAATGTTTATCAGGAGTTTCATCAAAAGTAGATGCTATAACTTCAGCTTCCGGTACTTGTCTTTTCATATCAGTAACTTCTTCAGGACGTTCATCTATAAGAAGAATGAAAAGTTTAATATCAGGATAATTTTTACATATAGCATTAGCAATTTCCTGAAGCATCATAGTTTTACCAGCTTTAGGGGGTGCAACGATTAATCCTCTTTGACCTTTACCTATAGGAGAAACTAAATTTATAATACGAGTAGAAATTTTATTAGGAGCAAACTCTAAATCTATACGTTCATTAGGAAAAATTGGAGTTAATTTATCGAAATGAGGTCTTTTATAAAGATTATTAGGTTCTTCCCCATTAACAGTTTCTATTCTAAGTAAAGCGAAGAATTTCTCTCCGGCATTATCTTTAGGAGGTCTAACTTCTCCAGTAATTAAATCACCAGTTCTAAGTCCGAAAAGTCTTATTTGAGCAGGAGAAATATATATATCATCAGGTCCAACTAAATAATTACTATTTTTTGAGCGCAAGAATCCAAAACCATCTTGCAAAGTTTCTAAAGTGCCTTCAGCAACTATTTTTCCCTCTAAAGCAATCTGTGCCTTTAATATAGCATGCATAAGTTCCTGACGTCTTATATTATTACTAGTGTCTTTCTTTATACCATAGGACTCAGCAAATTCTAATAATTCCTCAAAAGTTAAAACACTTAATTTGCTAATATAAAGTATATCATGAGGTCTTTTTATTTCTTTCACTTCATCATTACTTTCTATTTCTTTATCAAATTCATCTTTTTCCTGTATAATTTCTGAATTATTTGTATTTTCTTCATTAGTTTCAGCGACAACCTGTTTTACAACTTTCTTTCTAACAACTTTTTTCACCTGAACAGGAGCTGTTTCAATTTCCTCATTTTCATTAGATACTTTCACACGTTTTTTGGTTGGAAAAGGCATAATAATTCCTTCGATAAACAATAATCATGCCAAGTTATAGCGAATACTCGCTATAACTACACGATATAATATTTATCTTAATTTGCTTATATTAGATTTATAAACTTGATTTAATTTATTTTTAATTTATTTATTTTCAGTTTTAGCAGAATTGCTATCAGATTCGCAAAGCATAACAACACACATGTCAGCAGCATCACCGAATCTCTTGTATGATAAAATTTTTCTTACATAACCGCCGTTTTTACCAGCATATCTAGGAGCTATATCTTTGAAGAGTTTAGCAAGTATTGTTTTATCTTTAACATACTTTGCTACAGTTCTTCTATTATGAACATTATCAACTTTAGCTCTATAAATTATTTTATCAGCTAATTGCTTAATAGCTCTACCCTTTTCTTTAGTAGTTTCTATTTTTTCATATTTAAAAAGAGAAGTAAGCATATTAGAAAGCATAGCTTTTTTATGTGCACTTGTTCTATTAAATTTTTTTACTGTAACTCTATGTCTCATTTTACTATCCTTGAAAGTTTATTAACTTTTATATTATTCTCTTATCCTCTCATACCAAGATGAGCATTATACTCAGCTAGCTTTTCTTTAATTTCTTCGATGATCATTTCATTAGCACCGATTAATCTTAATAAATCAGCATCAGTTTTAACAGCAACTTTATCTAAAGTTTTCAAATCAGAAGCCATTAAGAAATTAGCAGTTCTAACAGAGAATTCTACCTCTTCAATATGTTTGCCTTTAAGAGAATCAAGCACAGAATCTTTAGGAGTTTCTTCTATTTTTTCATCATCTCCATTAGCCTCTTCAGGATCCATAAAATGCTTTAAATTATCTCTTAAAATTTTAGCAGCTTGGGATAAAGCCTTATCAGGAGCTATATTACCCTTAGTTTCTATCTCAAGAGTAAGTTTACCATAATCTATACGCTGACCCACTCTGATAGGATCAACATTATATTTTACACTTACAATAGGAGAATAAATAGCATCTATAGCTATAGCATTAATATCTTCTAATAATTCAATATTCATTTCAGCAGGCACATAGCTGTATCCGCCTTCAATTTGAATATCCATCTCAAAAGTATATCCCTCAGCAATTGTAGCTATATAATAGTCAGGATTATGCACTTGAGCTTCAGTATCATCAGCCACCAAATCTCCAGCAGTGATAACACATGGACCTTCTTTTTTCATATGAATAGTTTTAGTATCCATATGGCTAGGAAGAGAAACCACAACATTTTTAAGATGCATAATCATAACAATTGTGTCCTCTTTCATTCCAGGAACATTTTCAAATTCATTACTAACACCATCAATTTTGATAGTAGTGATAGCATAACCAGGTATAGAAGATAATAGTACTCTTCTTAAAGCATTACCAACTGTTACCGCATATCCTCTCTCAAAAGGCTGAGCTATAAATTTACCATAAGTAGGAGTTAAATCCTTCTTTTCAAAAGTAACTCTATGAGGATGTCTAATAGATTCTAATATTTCTTTTAATGCCATTCTTAAAATACCCCTTATAAAAGAGTTCCATTACTTAGAATAATACTCAATGATGAGCTGTTCATTAATAGGATACTCTATATGCTCTCTTATAGGTAAAGTTACGATTTCACCTGTCTTATTAGAAAGATCTAAACTCAACCAAGCAGGAACATACTCACTTTTTAAACCTTCCACTATAGTTTTTACTTCAGCTACTGTATTACCTCTTTCAGTGATGGAAACTTTATCACCTACTTTAACACAATAAGAAGGAACTGTCATTCTTTTACCATTAACTGATATAAAACCATGAGCTACAAATTGTCTAGCTTGATTTCTGCTTTTAGCAAATCCAAGTCTGTAAACAACATTATCCAAACGAAGCTCTAATAATCTAAGTAAGTTTTCACCGGATACACCAGCTACACGAATAGCCTCATGATAATAATTTCTAAATTGTTTTTCTAAAACGCCGTAAATACGTTTAACTTTCTGTTTTTCTCTCATCTGAATACCATATTCTGATAACTGTTTCATTTTTCTGTTAGCAGGACCAGGTACATCTCTCTTTTTTGTTATAGCACATTTAGCAGTAAGACATCTATCGCCTTTCAACATAAGTTTCATTTTTTCTCGGCGACATAATCTGCAACTAGCATCTCTATATCTTGCCATAATTATTTATCTCCTATTATTAATACAATTCTTAATTAACTATTATATTCTTCTTCTTTTTCTAGGACGGCAGCCATTATGAGGCATTGGAGTAACGTCCTTGATAAGTTTAACTTTAAGACCTGAAGCTTCAACAGCTCTGATAGAGCTTTCTCTTCCCATTCCAGGACCTTTAACATAAACTTCTACTTCTCTTACACCCATTTCATAAGCTTTTTTAGATGCTTTTTCACTAGCAACTTGTGCTGCGAAAGGTGTAGATTTCTTACTACTTTTGTAATCTCCATCTAAACCTGCACTAGCCCATGATAGAGTGTCACCATTTCTATCAGTTATAGTAACTATTGTATTATTAAAGCTAGCCTTTATATGTACTATACCAAAAGCTTCAACTTTTCTATCTTTTTTAATTTTTTTATCTTTTAGAGTTTTTTTACCTTTTTGAGTAGCCACTATTCTCCCCCATTAATTATTTTTTACCTGGTGCTTTTTTCTTACCAGCAATAGCTTTTCTTGCACCGCCACCTCTAGCATTACGAGAGTTTGTACGAGTGCGTTGACCATGTACAGGAAGCCTCTTAATATGACGCATTCCGCGATATGAGTGAATGTCTTTCAAACGTTTTATATTATTATAAAGCTCTGTACGTAAATCACCTTCTACTTTAGTAGTGGCTTCTATAGCATCTCTTAAAGCAGTAATTTGTGCATCTGTTAAATCTTTAGCTTTAATAGAATAGTCTATATTAGCTTTATCACAAATAACATGAGCAAGAGTACGTCCTATACCATATATATCAGTAAGGGCTATTTCTATTCTTTTATTATTTCTTATTTCAACACCCATTAAGCGTGCCATATTAATTATCTCCTTAAATTAATTACTTCTGTTTTTGTTTATGTCTTGGGTTTTTCTTACATATAACTCTAACGACGCCTTTTCTCTTCACTATTTGGCAGTCATTACAACGTTTTTTTATAGAACTTTTTACTTTCATTGTAACTAATCTCCATTTAATTTATTACTTATAACGATAAATTATTCTACCCTTTGTCAAATCATAGGGAGACATTTCTATAGTTACTTTATCCCCAGGAAGTATGCGAATAAAATTCATACGCATTTTGCCTGATATATGAGCCAATATCCTATGACCATTTTCTAACTCTACTCTAAAAGTAGCATTTGGAAGAGGCTCTACTACAGTACCTTCTACCTCTATAGTTTCTCTTTCAGCCATATTTTATTACCTTCTCACCTTAGATTTCTTTAATATGCCGTCATAGTTATGCATTTGTAAATAGGACTCTATTTGTTTTAATAACTCAACAGTAACACTTACACTAATCATTACAGATGTTCCACCCATCAAATAAACAAGCGAATCATTTGTACCTCTAAAAGGAGCAAATATAGGAATCTTAGACATTAAATCCGGAAATACAGCTATTGCTGCTAAGAATATTGAACCGCCTATAGTTATTCTGCTTAATACAGTCTTTAAATATTCTGCAGTTTGAGTACCTGGTCTGTAACCTGGTATAAAACCGCCGGACTTTTTAAGATTCTCAGCTATATCATCAGGATTGAACTGTACTGATGTATAAACATAGGCAAACATTATAACTAATAAACAATAAAGAATTATGTATGCCCAACTTCCATAAGAGAAGAATCTAAGCAATGCATCAAGCCATCTCCATTGAACTCCTCTAGTTAAGCTAGCTATTTGAGCAGGAATTGCCATTAAAGCTGAAGCAAATATTATAGGAATTACACCGGATGGGTTGATTTTGAAAGGTATATGAGTTGATTGAGCTCCGAATACTTTTCTGCCTACAACTCTTTTAGCATACTGAACAGGAATTCTTCTTTGTCCGCTTTCTTCATAAACTACGCAGAATATTACTATTGCGAAAATTATAAAGAAAAGAACTATAACTAAAGAATTCAAATATTCACTTTCTCTCTTCTGTATAACATCATATACACCAGCAGGAATACGAGCAACAATACCGGCAAAAATTATAACAGATATACCGTTACCAAGGCCGCGTTCTGTGATCTGGTCACCTAGCCACATCAAGAACATGGTACCAGCAGTAGCTGTTACAACCACTAGAAGTATGAAACCTATACCAGGATTCATAAATATCATAGCACCTTCATTTATACTCTGAATCCAACTAGCCATAGCTGCAGATTGTACTATACAAAGAACAAGAGTTAGATATCTAACATACTGATTTATCTTTTTACGACCACTCTCACCTTCTTTTTGCATTCTTTCCAAAGCAGGAATAACTACACCAAGAAGCTGCATTATAATTGAAGCAGAAATATAAGGCATAATACCTAATGCTAATATAGAAAATCTAAATAAAGCACCGCCTGAAAATAAATCCATTATAGTTAAAAGTCCTCCTCCGCCTTGAGATGAGGACAAGAAACCTAACAATGCTGTAGGATCTATACCAGGTGTAGGAATATGACTACCTATTCTATAAACTAATATAGCAATAACAGTAAATAAGATTCTGCTTCTTAATTCTTGTACCCTAAATATATTAGCAAATGATTTCAACATTATAATTTACCTTAAGACTTTTTATCTTCTTTCTTTCTAATATATTTTTTGCGTTCATGTATTACAACTTTACCGCCAGATTTCTCTATTTTTTCTATAGCTTTTTTACTAGCCATATCAACTGTTATAGTAACAGCATTTTTTACTTCACCCATAGAAAGAAGTTTAATATAATCTCTCTTAGATGATAAGAAACCCATTTGAAGTAAAGTTTCTCTTGTGATTTCATTACCGCCTATAGAATCTAAATCACCAACATTTATAATATTTACACATTTTTTGAAAGCTGCATTAGTGAATCCGCTTTTTGGAATTCTTCTATGTAAAGGCATTTGTCCGCCTTCAAAACCAGCTCTTCTGCTGTAACCGGCACGAGACTGAGCACCTTTATCACCTCTGCCTGCAGTACAGCCCCAACCAGAACCTTGTCCGCGTCCTACTCTATGACGTTTTTTACTAGATCCCTTAGGAGCTCTTAATATTTTTGTATTTTCTTGTGCCATTTTTAAGAACCTCACTTATACTCTACTTTAAGAAGATGTGATATTTTGTTTATCATTCCATTTATTTGAGGAGTTGCTTCTTTTTCTACAACTCTTTTGCCCTTTTTGAAACCCAAAGCTACAACTGTATCTCTTTGAGATTTCTCATAGCCTATAGGAGATTTTACTAATGTTATTACAACTTTAGCCATTATTCTGCCCTCCCATAAATTTGATCTATACTTACACCTCTTTTATTAGCCATATACTCTACTGTTTTCAAAGATTTTAAACCTTCAAAAGTAGCTTTAGCTAGGTTCATAGAGTTGTTATTTCCTAAAGACTTAGAAAGAATGTTTTTAACTCCTGCTAATTCTAATACTGCACGAGCAGGACCTCCAGAAATAACTCCTGTACCTTTAGAAGCTGGTTTCATAACTATTCTGCTGCTTCTAAATACACCAACTGTATTATGAGGTATAGTTTCACCTTTTAAGTTAACTTCTATCATGTTTTTCTTAGCTTGCTCTATAGCTTTTCTTATAGCATCTGGTACTTCGTTTGCTTTACCGTAACCTAAACCAACATGACCATTTTTATCGCCTAAAACCATTAAAGCGGCAAATCTAAAACGTCTTCCGCCTTTCATAACTTTAGCTACTCTGTTTAAAGTTATTAGACGCTCTTCATACATACTTTTTTCTTCGTTGTTATTTATATCGTGTGCCAAGGTAATACTCCTTAAAATTTCAATCCTGCTTCACGAGCACCGTCAGCTAGGGATTTTATTTTTCCATGATATATATATCCGTTTCTGTCAAATACAACTTCACTTATATTTTTTTCTTTTGCTCTAGTAGCTAAAACTTTACCTATTTCTTTAGCTATATCCACATTCTTACCGCTTTTTAAATCTTTTTCTTGAGAAGATGCTGATGCTAAAGTGATACCTTTGCTATCATCTATTATTTGAGCAGATACATATTTAAGACTTTTATGAACTGTAAGTCTTGGACGCTCTGAGCTTCCTTCTATTTTTATACGTATACTTCTTTTTCTTCTTTCGCGTTGAGCTTTAATCTTTTCTCTTAAACTCATAAAAAACCCCTTACTTAGCAGCTTTTTTACTTTCTTTATATTTTACATGCTCGCCGTCAAATCTAACACCTTTACCTTTATAAGGCTCAACAGGTCTTTTCTTTTTGATATTCATAGCAAGCTCGCCTACTTGTTCTTTATCATTGCCTTCTATAGTGATTTTAGTATCTTTTTCAACTGTTACTTTAATACCTTCTGGTATTTTCATTTTTACATCACTAGAAAAACCTAATTGCAATGTTATAGTATCTCCTTGAACATTAGAACGATAACCTGTACCTTCTAATTGAAGAACTTTTTTATATCCGTTAGTAACGCCTTCTATCATATTAGAAATAAGCTTCCACACTAAACCTAATTGTGCAGAGTATTTAGCTTTATTTTCTTTAATAGCTTTCTCGTCAGTACTTTCAATCTTAGGAGGTTTAACCCAAAGAGAATTATTTTCGAGTTCAAATATTATATAATCAAAAAACTCTCTTGTCAACTCCCCTCTTTTACCTTTTACGATTACTTTATGTCCGTCTATCTTAACTTCAACGCCTTGAGGTATCGCTATAGGTTTATTTGCTAATCTACTCATTATTAATACCCTCTTAATAATTTATTACCAAACGTAGCATAAAACTTCGCCGCCAACTTTTTCTTTTCTAGCCTCTTTATCTGTCATTACACCTTTACTTGTAGATATTACAGATATACCGAAACCGTTTTTTACTTGAGGTATAGTATCTACTGATGTATAAACTCTTAAACCCGGAGTTGATACTCTTTGAATTCCTTCTATTACTGAACTTCCCTCATAATATTTCAAATCTATTTCTATGCGGAAGAAATTTTTATCTTTTACTTCTACTTTTTTGAAGTCATTAATATAACCTTCTTTCTTTAAAATTGCAAGTATATTTTCCATTTTTGTAGAAAAAGGTATAGTAACAGCCTCTTTTTTTGCTCTACAACCATTTCTTATTATAGTTAAAGCATCTGCTATTGGATCATGTACACTCATTCATATTCTCCTTAAATTACCAACTAGACTTAGTTACGCCCGGTATCAAACCTTTATTTGCTAAATCTCTAAAACATATTCTGCACATCTTGTACTGTCTTATATAAGCACGAGGTCTGCCGCATATTGGGCAACGATTATATTGTCTTGTTTTATATTTTTGTTTTTTTGTAGCTTTAACTTTAAGTGCCAATCTAGCCATTATTTATTCTCCTGACTTTTAGGTGCTGCACGGAATGGCAAACCAACTCTTTCTAATAAAGTGCGTGCCATATCGTCATTATCTGCAGTAGTTACTATTGTTATATTTAAGCCTTTTACGGCATCTGTTTTATCAAAACTTATTTCTGGGAATATAGTATGTTCTTTTATTCCTAAGTTATAGTTACCATTACCATCAAAACCTCTTCTAGGAATACCTTGGAAGTCTCTTACTCTTGGTAATGCTATGAATATTAATCTCTCTAAGAAGTCATACATTCTTTCGCCTCTTAAAGTTACTCTGCAGCCTATAGGCATACCTTGTCTTAATTTGAAGTTAGCTATAGACTTTTTAGCTCTTGTTACAACAGCTCTCTGTCCTGCTATTTGGCTTAGTTCTTCTACAGCAGAATCAACATATTTTTTGTCTGTTACAGCCTGAGTTACTCCCATATTGATTATGATTTTTTCTATTTTAGGGATAGCCATAGTAGAGCTTAAATTCATATCTTTTAGAAGAGACTGTTTAATCTCGTTTTCATACCTATCTTTCAATACTGACATAATTTATTTTCTCCTACTTACTTATCAAGAACTTCGCCTGATTTTTTGGCATATCTTTTTAGTTTACCGTCTACTTCTTTTCTTCCAACTCTAGTAGCTTTTCCTGCTTTGTTTACTACCATTACATTGGATATATGTATTGAAGCTTCTTTCTCAACTATTCCGCCTTTTTGATTCTCTTGGCTTTTAGGCATAGTTTTTTTAACCATATTGATGTTTTTTACTAAAACTCTGCCTCTTGTTCTATCTACAGACAATACCTCTCCGCGTTCTCCGCTTTGCTCTCCAGCTATTACCTCAACAGTATCGCCTTTTTTTACTTTGTATTTTGTCTTACTTAAATCTTGTTTCTTTATCATAATTATATTACCTCTGGTGCAAGTGATACTATCTTCATAAAGCCTCTGTCTCTAAGTTCACGAGCTACAGGTCCGAATATACGTTTACCGCGTGGCTCTTTCTTATCATCTACTATAACAGCAGCATTCTCGTCGAAACGAATATATGAACCGTCAGGGCGTCTAACTTCTTTTTTTACTCTTACTATTACAGCTTTTACTACTTTACCTTTTTCTATAGAGCAAGTAGG
>NZ_CALXYQ010000021.1 GCF_944393015.1 uncultured Brachyspira sp. | reverse complement strand
TCTTTGAAAGTAGGAGCACCAACTGGCATAACCATATATTCTTGGAAGTCGATTGGAGCTGATGAGTGAGCACCGCCGTTTAAGATATTAGCCATAGGTACTGGTAAAGTTTTAGCATTAGCACCGCCTATATATCTATATAATGGCATACCTAATTCTTCAGCAGCTGCTTTAGCTACAGCAAGTGATACACCAAGTATAGCGTTAGCACCTAATTTTCCTTTATTTTCTGTTCCGTCAAGTTCAATCATAGTTCTGTCGATTTCAACTTGATCTAAAGCATCCATATCAATAAGTTCATTACAAATAATTTCATTAACGTTTTCAACAGCTTTTTGAACGCCTTTTCCTAAATATCTTGATTTGTCTCCGTCTCTTAATTCTACTGCCTCATGTTCTCCTGTAGAAGCTCCAGATGGTACAGCTGCTCTTCCCATAACTCCGCTATCAAGCCATACATCAACTTCTACTGTAGGGTTTCCTCTTGAATCTAATATTTCTCTAGCTACTATATTATCTATTAAAGACATATTAAAACTCCTTATAAATTATAATTCTTATATATAATATAACATAAAATATAAATTTCAAGTGAAAAAATTGAACATATAAAAAATATACATATTGAAACTATTATTAAATTATTTTATATTATTTTTTATCATTTGATTTGTTTTATATTTTGAGAGGGCTTTATTATGAAAAAAATTGGATTAATACTTTTATTTACATTACTATTTTTAGCAGGCTGCAATATGTATGTCAGCGATAAAGTGAGTATTTTAATGTTTGATGAAGATACTAAAGGCAATAGACTCACAAATGAAACTTTAAATTTTATTTTGGTTAAAAGAGAAGATACTAACAGCTTTAACAAATTAACATATATTGCAGGAACTATTAACAATAAAAGCGGAAATCAGATTATAAAAAGTATAGAAGAAGCTAAATATATAGAAGATATTAAAAACACTAATAATGTTAAAGATTTGAAATTTGATAATACTAAAATGACTATTAATTATGGTAAAGATAAAATACTATTTACAGATATTGATGGTAAGAAATACACACTTCCGCTGAATAATTCTGAAAATACTTGGTTTTATAAACTACTAAATAATAGTACAAATTTATAATAATTTTATATTAAATTATAAGTTGACATATTATAAAAAAAATGTAATATTGTAACAAGGATTTATGTTATGCCAAAATATCTTTTACCCCAAGATGAACTTTCAAGGGCTTCCGATTGGATAAGTAATTTTCTTATGCGTGAAGGCTATCATGCCGATTACACTATAGAAAGTCTATTTGAAATAGATAAATTTTTTAAAGAAAAAATGAATTTAGTCTTGGAAAGAGATGATAATAGAAATTTTATATTTTCTATAAGTGCGTATATAGGTGAAGTTATAAGGAAAAAATTTAATGGTCATTGGGAATTGTCCAGAGATATAGATTTAGATGATGAAACTATAGGAATTGGTTTCAAAAATCATAAAACTATATATCCCCTTAATATCACATTAGAGTTAATACAAAAAAAATATACTATAAAAGAATATTTAAAAGATAATTTTGGAATTTAATATAAATTTTTTATATTAAATTATTATATTATATATAATGAAGGTTAAATTGTATGATTTCATTAAATGATGTTGAAAAATACATAAATAATTCTTATGTTATTTTAGATTTAAAAGCTGACAATAAAGAAGAAGCTATAAGTGAAATGTTAATATATTCAGAGGCTAATGGACTTAGAATAAATATAGCTCAAATAATAGAATCTATGTATAAAAAAGAGGATATTATAAGCAGCGGTTTAGGATATGGTGTAGCCTTTCCGCATGTAAGAACTAATCAAGTTGAAGACAATGATTTAATATTTGCTGTATCAAAAAAAGGATTAAACTATTCTGCACTTGATAAAAAACCGGTTCATTTACTTACTATGTTTTTAACCAATAAAAATAGTAATGAAAAATATTTAGGACTTCTCTCTTTATTTACAAAGATTTCAAGAATGAGTATGTACCCTGTTGTATTATTAGAATCAAAAACTATAGAAGAATTTAAAGAAAAATTAATAGATATATCCAAAGAAATGCTTAATGCTAAATAAAGAAATAATAAAAAAATAAATATTATTGGAGTAATAATATGGCTAAAATCACAGCAATAATACCTGCCAGATATGAATCAACTAGATTTCCAAAAAAATTAACTTATGAATTATTAGGAAAGCCTATAATAATAGCAGTTTATGATAATGTTAAGGCTGCTAAAAAAATAGATGACTGTATTATTGCAACAGACTCTAAAGAAATAATGGATATATGTGAAAAAAATAATGCTAAGGCGGTAATGACTTCATCAGAACATACTTCAGGAACTTCAAGGATAATAGAAGTTGCTAAAAAGATAGAAAGCGATATTATTATAAATGTACAAGGTGATGAACCTTTAATAAATGAATCAGTGCTTAATCCTTTAATAGATGCTTTTGATGATGAAAATGTTGATATTGCCACCTTAAAAACAAGAATAGAAGATGACAGCCCATTAATAAAAGATGAAAATGCTGTTAAAGTTGTTACTGATATAAATAATTATGCTATGTATTTTTCTAGAGCCACAATACCTCATAAAAGATTCGATCAGAATATTAGTGCTGAATACTATAAACATATAGGAGTTTATGCTTTTAGAAGAGACATTCTATTAAAGATAGAAGGCTTACAAGAATGTAAATATGAGATGATAGAAAAGCTAGAACAATTAAGATGGCTTTATAATGGCATGAAAATAAAAGTTTTAGAAACTAAAAAATTCCTTCATGGTATAGATACAAGAGAAGATTTAGAGTTCGTTCAGAATTATTTAAGAAATTTTGCCCAAAGTGAATTAAATAATGAAAATTTATATAAGTAATTATTAATCACGACAAAAAATGTCATCATTAAAATGTATTATTCCTAAATACCAATTTTTATTTTAAGGATTTAATATGCTTGAAATTATTTTTATAGTATCAGCTGTAAGTTTATTTTTATTTACAGACTTTGAAAAGATTTTCATTGATATATTGGATACATCATTTGGACTTATTAAGGGTGTATTCATTATTATATTTTTAGTGAAAAGATTTCTAGTAAAAAATATAAGTCAATTCTTATATGATATTTTTATTGAGCCTATAATTTATATCTTTGGTTTTCTAAATAAAAAGAACAATTAAAACTAAATATACAATTTAATAAAAAAGGAAGTCTTTTAATGATTAAAGACTTCCTTTTATTTTTATAAAATAAAAAACTATATATTTTTATATTCTTATTTTTTCTTACCTTGATTTGCTACTGCTTCCATAGCTTTTTTAACAGCTTCAGGATCTCCTAAATACTGTTTATTAACTGCTTTGAAATTATCATCAAGTTCATAAACTAAAGGCATTCCTGTTGGTATATTAAGCTCAGTGATATCAGCATCAGAAATATTATCCAAATATTTTACTAAAGCTCTTAAGCTGTTACCATGTGCAGCAATGATGATTTTTTTACCTGCTTTAATATCTGGAAGTATAACATTTTCCCAGAAAGGCACTACTCTTGCAACTGTATCTTTCAAACATTCAGTAAGAGGAAGTTCTTTTTCTGATAAGTTTTTATAACGAGGATCATGTCCAGGATATCTTTCATCAGATTTTTCTAATGCTGGAGGCGGAGTATCATAACTTCTTCTCCAAATTTTTACTTGATCTTCTCCGTATTTTTCAGCTGTTTGTGATTTGTTTAATCCCTGTAAAGCTCCGTAATGTCTTTCATTTAACTGCCAGCATTTGTCTACAGGTATCCATAAAAGTCCCATTTCTTCTAATACTAAATTTAAAGTTTTGATAGCACGAGTTAGTGTAGAAGTGTATGCTTTATCGAAAGTAAATCCTGCTTTTTTTAACTCAGCTCCGCCTGCTTTAGCTTCTTCTATTCCTTTTTCTGATAATGTAACATCTGCCCAGCCTGTAAACAGATTTTCTTTGTTCCAAACACTCTCACCATGACGAATTAAAACAACTTTTGTCATCTTTATAACTCCTTATAATGATATTAAGTTTTATTATATACTAAAATCATAAAAAAGTTAAACAAAAATATATTGTTTTATTATCATAAATATATTATATTTTACCAATAACAAATAAGGATATTATGTATGAATAATGAAGAATTAGATTTACAATTTCACAAATTATATGAAGAAGGAAATCATAGAGGAATTATTGAATTAATACTCTCCTTACCTGAAGAACAATTAAATGATGATATTAAAGGGCAGCTTGCTGTAGCATATAATAATACTGGAGAATTTGACCTAGCAATAGAAATATTAAATTCTTTATCCGAAGAAACCAAAAGCCATCATACTTGGTTTTATAAAATTGCCTATGCATATTCAGGAAAATCTGATATGAGCAATGCCAATTTAAATATAGACAGAGCATTGTATACATTAGAAATGAACAAATCTTTAATAAGCAATGAAGAATATGATTATTACAACAATTTATATAATAATTTAAAAGAATATATACAAGGCGGAAGTATGCATTATGAAGCTAATGCAGTTAATATTGATGATCCTGATTCTATCATAAAAGATATATCATCTATTTTATCAAATGATATAGATAATGAAATAATAGAGGGAAGTATTGTTATAAAAAAATGGAATATATTTATAAATGCTTATCCTGATACTATAACAGATAAAAGTGCAGTTATAAACTATTATATATCAAGTCCTGATTGGGACAGAGATATATTTGAATGCTGTGCCAGTGCTGGAAAAGATGCCAATACTTCTGTAGGGCTTTCAAATGGAAGTTTCATATTCGGTATAATGACAGGCATAAAAGCGATGAATGAAAACAGAATACTTGATGAAGTAGAAACTGAATTTGCCGGTAAAAAACATAAATGGAAAGTTTATACAAGTAATTTAGTTAATATGGGCGGCGATAATGGAAAGCCTAAAAATGTAAATATTTATTGGGACATGTTCAAAGATGATATTTTAAAAAGAATAGGAAATCAAAAAATATGCTACATTAAAATATATGGAGCTAAGGCAGGTAATGATTATTCTATAGGAGAGCTTAGAATCAATGATGTTAATATACCAGTGCTTGCCGACAAAATGAATGAATATGTTAAAACTTGGAATGAAACAGATTTTTCATCAGACAAGCAGTTTTTCTTTTTAGTACAGGATAATGAAACTTACACTCCTTACCCATTCAGTAATGATGAGATTTTAAAATTTATTCGAGAATATTCAAATATAGTTTTAAATTTAAAAGAATCTGAAGAGTCATATGATAAATTAGGAAATTTGGCAGAAGAGCTTACAAAGGATTATAGTCTTGCAAGTGATTTATTTTTATTCTTACCTGAAATATGTGCTGACAATGAATTTTATAATGAGCTTCATTCCGGAGAGATTGTTAATTTCAATTTTCAGTCATCTCAAAAAAATTGTTCTGTATACAAAACCCAGCTTTATACATATCATTTAATCAATAATTATCTATTTGAACTTTTTAGAGAAGGAGCATTTAACGGCAAGGAAAATGATATATATTTAAGATTTATAAATATGAGTGCAGGATACAATATATATTCTCAGATTAAAGCTGACTATGAAAAGAAAAATCAAAAGTTAGAAAATCTTGAAGTAAATTTAGGTTTTAATGTAGATGATGATTATGAAATTATATAACGCACGATAAGTAAATCAATAAATATAATAAAAATTATATTTAAGTGAAAATAATATTTTTTAATTTTGTTTATCGTGCGGTGAATGCATTATAAATTTAAATAAAACTCGGGCGGGCATTAACATTTATTTTAAAACAATAAAGAAATAAAAAACAAAAATAACAGAATAAAGAAAAAAAATATAAAGGGCGGGGAATTAGAAAAGATTCATTCCCAAACCCAGACATTTAAATTTTTTCCCTTTATTAAAATTCTAATTTTAGAATAAAATATAAAAGTTTAGATGAAAGTATATATAAATAAAAAATTTTTAACTTATTTTTTATCAACTTTTTCATGGCATACGCTCTGCGGACTTCGTCAAAGTTGCAAAAGCACATAAAATTATTTAAGAATAGTTACAAATATAATCAATCTTTGCCGCTATTTAATATCCCAGACTTTATCTTCACAGAATTTTTTTGCTATATCATTTCCTTCTTTAGCCATACCAATAATTGAATTTTTTATCATTTCTTTAGACCGTTCATTACCTGAATTGTAGTATTTATCCAAATCATTATATGCTTCTTCAACATATTTTTTAAATTCTTTTGAATCTTTGCTAAATATTTTGGGTAATATAAAATATCTAGTAAAAATGAATATAACTAATAAAAATGCAAACCAAAATGTTAATCCTGACATATACAATTCCTATATAAATATTATAAACAATATTTTAATTTTTGTCTATTAATTTATATAAAAGTATACAAATTTTAAAATTAATATGTATTTTGTTTTGTATATTATAATTCATAAATAAATCATCATTGTTATTAATATTTTCAAAAAATATAAAATAAAAGTAACAGAATAAAGCAATAAAATATAAAGGGCTGGAAATTAGAAAAGATTAAAAAAACAAATTTTATTCTAACTCCCCACCCTCTAAATTTAGAATCTTAACTGTTATTTTTGTTATATTTTATTTTGTTATTTTACTCTGTTATTCTAATACCCACCCAAGCGGTTATTATATTGAAAATTTTTATTAACGCACGGTAAGTAAAATTTTATATATAATGATAATTGTAATTAATAAATATACTTAATAATATAATAATATTCTGCGTGCGGTGAATGCATTATAAATTTAAACAAAACTTGGGGCATTAAAATTTATTTTTAACAACCAAAAAACAAAAATAACAGAATAAAATAAATCAAAAAATTTATTTTGACATTTACAAATTATTTCATTATAATAATATTATGAGTGGAAAGTATTTTAATGTTTTGAATGATTATTTTATGCGTTATATGTTTGCTAAAGAAGGACATGAGCATATACTTAAAAATCTTATTAATTCTGTTAGGATAGATTCTAATCAAGAGCCTTTTGAATATATAGAAGTTTTAAATACTTTTAATCTAAAAGAAAATGTATTTGATAAAGAATCAATAGCAGATGTTAAAGCAAAAACGAAATCAGGCGAAACTATAATTATAGAAATACAAAGAATAGGTAATCAGTCATTTATATATAGAAGTTTATACTATTGGGCTAAAAATTATTTTACAAATTTAAAATCTAAGGATATATATTCAGATTTAACACCTGTAATAAGTATTAATATTCTTGATTTTAATTTGATAAAAGGTATAGATAAGCCTCATAGCTGTTATTTTATTAAAGAGTTAGAAACTAATCATATATTAACTAATCATTTAGAGCTTCATTTTCTAGAGCTTAGGAAATTTAGTAATTCTTATAATTTATATGAAGGTTTATCAGATTGGTTTGAGTTTTTAAATTCGAAAGATAAATTGGAGGATACTATGGAAATATTAGTAAAGAAAAATCCTATAATGAAAGAAGTATATGAAGAATATAACAAATTTGTAAAAAGTAATGATTTATATAATGGCTATAGTAATTATGAAAGAGATTATTTTAATGTTTTAATGCTTAATGAGGAGCGTATAAAGGGAATAGAAGAAGGAATGCAAAAAGGTATAAAAGAAGGACAAACTTCTATAGCAAAACAAATGAAAGATGATAAAGTTGATATTAATATTATTTCTAAATATACAGGTTTGACTATAGAAGAAATAAAAAAATTATGAGCTAAACATTTATAGTATGCTTAAAAATGCATACAAATAAAGAAAAAATATGGGAAATTAGAAAAGATTTAAAAACAAAATTTTATTCTAACTCCCACCCTCTAAATTTAAAATCTTAACTGCTATTTTTATATATTTTATTTTGTTATTTTACACTGTTATTTTAATACCCACCCAAGCTGTTATTATATTGAAAATTTTTATTAACGCACGGTAAATGTATTTTTTTATATAGTTTAAATTATAATTTGAAATAAGCTTATATTTTAAATTTCACACACCGTGCGTGATAGTTTAAATTATAATCAATCTAAGTCCTCACCATTAGAAGCTATAACTTTCTTATTTTATTTATATATAAAAAATCTCGCTTTTATACCTCTATCAGCTAAAGCTGATAGAGGCTCGATTTTTTTATTTAAGAATTAACTCACAACTTCCTTCATCAGTTATCAGCTGCTCGTTTATCGCTGAATTTTAAACCGCATAAATAATAATCAGTCTAAGTCCTCGCCATTAGAAGCTATAACTTTCTTGTACCATGCAAAAGATTTTTTCTTTGTTCGCTTTAAAGTTCCTTTGCCTTCATTGTCTAAGTCTACATAAATAAAACCGTATCTCTTTTTCATCTCTCCGGAACTTGCAGAAACCAAATCAATACAGCCCCAAGTAGTATAGCCCATCAAATCAACACCGTCTATTTCAACAGCATCTTTCATAACTTTTATATGTTCTCTGTGAAAATTAATTCTGTAATCGTCTATGATCTCACCATTTTCATTTATAGTGTCTATTGCTCCTATTCCATTTTCTACTATAAATAAAGGCTTTCTGTATCTGTCATAAACTTGATTCAAAGTTACACGTAAACCCAAAGGATCAACAGGCCAGCCCCAATCAGTATATTTAAGATATGGATTTTTAGCAGAAGCAAATACATTTCCTTCAGAAGATTGAGTATTAGCAGAAACATCAACACATCTTGAATGATAATATGAGAAAGAAACAAAATCCACAGTATTTTCTTCTAAGAGTTTTAAATCTCCTTCCCATATTTCCGGCATGCAATTATTTTTCTCAAGCATTTTCAAAGCATAATTAGGATATTTTCCCTGTGCCTGAACATCTACAAAGAAATACTCTTTTCTGTCTCGGCATAATGCTTCCCATACATTTTTAGGATTGCAGTCAAAAGGATATGTACTTCCTGCCGCAAACATACAGCCTACTTTATTATTAGGATCAACTTCATGTGCTATTTTTGTAGCTAATGCACTGGCAACTAATTCATGATGAGCTGCCTGATATTTTATTTTGTTTTCATCTTCTCCCTCTTCAAAATAAAGTCCTGCTCCCATAAAAGGAAGATGAAGTATCATGTTTATTTCATTGAAAGTTATCCAATATTTTACAAGTCCTTTATATCTATTAAATAAAGTTATGCAAAGATTTTCATAAAAGTCAATTAATTTTCTATTTCTCCATCCGCCGTATTCTTTTATCAAATGCATAGGACAATCAAAATGCGTAATAGTAACTAAAGGCTCTATTCCATATTTATGACATTCTTTAAAAATATTTTCATAGAATAATAAACCTTTTTCATTAGGTGTTTTCTCATCGCCATTTGGAAATATTCTGCTCCAAGCAATGGATAAACGATAAACTTTAAAACACATCTCACCAAAAAGTTTAATATCTTCTTTATAATGATTATACATATCAATACCAAGTTTAGCAGGATAATAATGCTTATCATCAAAGTCAAACATCTTCATTTTACCTGATATCACTTTTAATCTATCTTCACCGATAGGACAAACATCAACATTAGCAAGTCCTCTGCCATCTTTATCAAAACCGCCTTCGCATTGATTGGCAGCAGTAGCACCGCCCCATAAAAAGTTTTTATCAAAAGCCATATTTTATATCTCCTATATTATTTAAACTTTTATTTAAATAATTATTTTATTACTGTTAATATTGAATCTTTATAATTTATATCAATATTGCTTTCTGTTTCTAACACATCTAAATACTCATCTGTATTTACTATTATAATAGGACTTTCTATAGAATAACCTTCTTTTACAATAGAATCAATATCAAATTCTAGTAAAGTATCTCCAATAGAAACTTTATCTCCCTCTTTTAAATTGCTTTTAAAATATTTTCCATTTAATTCTACAGTATTAATTCCTATATGTATTAAAATCTCTATACCGCTGTCAGATGTTAAGCCTATAGCATGAAGTGTAGGAGTAACTGTACTCACTGTACCATTTATAGGTGATACTGCCTTGCCTTCTTGAGGTATTATCAAAGCACCTTTACCTAAACTTTCAGAGCCGAAAGCCTCATCTTTTGAATCTTTTAATTTTAGTAATTTTCCTTTTAATGGACTGAATATTATTTCTTTATTAAGCAAAGCTGTTTTATTTTTATCATTTACATTTTCTTTATTTTCTGTAACTTCTGTATTTTCTATATTTTTCTCTTTATCTTTATAGGTAAAGAAAGTTATTACAAATCCTAATAATATAGCTAAAACTGCACCTGATACTGCAACTATTATATTTCCGCTTGTACCATCTGGATTAATCATAGCAGGAAATTCAAATATACCCATTCCGCCGGCAAAGAATTTTCTAAAATTAAAATGTCCGTAAAAACCTCCTACTAAAGCTCCAACAATACAGCTTATTATAAAAGGCTTTTTCATAGGAAGCGTAATACCATAAATTGCAGGTTCAGTAACTCCGAATACACTTGATATAAAGTTTGGCAATGCCATTTCTTTCAACTTCTTATCTTTAGTTTTTACAAATATAGCAAGTAAAACTCCGGCAGTTGCAAAAGTACAGCCGAAGAAAGGCATCATTATATTATCATAGCCTAATGTTACCATGTTATTAATATACACTGGTATGAATCCCCAATGCATACCGAATATTACAAGTATCTGCCAAGTGCCTCCTACTATAGTTCCTGCAATTAAAGGGCTTACATTTCTAATGGCAAATACAACTTGTGATATAATCATAGAGCCAAACATTGTTATAGGTCCTATGATTAAAAATCCTATAGGCAATGAAACTAATAACACAAGCATAGGAACTATAAAGAATTTTACTAAATCTGGTATTATCTTATTAAAAAATTTCTCGCATTTAGAAGCAAAATAAACTATAAATATAACAGGTATTACTGTTGAAGTATAATCCATTGATATTATAGGTATTCCTAAAATATTTATATAAACATCGGATGCGAATATTGTATTAGCAAATAATGTATATAAAGGCTCTGCATTTTTTGATAATGTGCTTAATTGCAAAGCAGGATAGCACATAGCAGCACCTATTGCCAAACCTAACATAGGCTTTAAATTGAATTTCTTAGCTGAAGTAAAACCCAAAAATAAAGGAAGAAACATAAATAATGCATCGCCTATTCCATTTAATAGTATTGAAACTCCTGAACTGTCCTTATATAATCCCAAAGCAAGAAATAAAGCATTGAATCCTTTAAGCATTCCGCATGCAGACATAACTCCCAATATAGGCTGAAATATTCCAGACACTATATCTATAGCTCTATTAAATAAATTTCCTTTATTATTTTCTTCTTCCTCATTATTAGAACTTTTACTTTCTAATCCGGCAATAGTACATACATCACCATAAACTTCAGCTACATGATTACCTATAACTACCTGATACTGTCCGCCGCTTTTCATCACTGTAACAACACCGTCCATATTTTTTAAAACTTCATCATTTGCTTTAGATTCATCTTTTAATTTGAATCTTAATCTTGTGATACAGTGAGTAAGAGAATTAATATTTTCTTTTCCTCCTACATTTTTAATGATTTCTTTTGCCAATGATTCATATTTTCCCATCAGCGTATCCTCCAATTATAATAATTTTTTATAATAATGAAGGTTTGGCCAACTTAATGTCACCATCCAAATATATTAAATCCTATAAATATTTTATTCTCTCCTTTTTGCTTTCTCTATATGTATAGTTAAATATAATTTCTCCTCATCGCTTATATCATAAGAATAAGAAAGCAAAATATATTCTGCTATTTTTAAAGTGCATTCATAAGCTTCTTTATATTTCATCTTTACCACAGATAACAAATCTTCATCTTCTTTATCATTATAAATATTTTTTTGGAACAATCTCAAAGCAAAAAATTTTAAATGAGTTATAAATCTGTTATAATACAAAGATTCTTCATTGAACTTTATATTAAAATGCCTCTCTACTATCATAACTATTTTTTGTATAAGTTTTGTAATCTCGCCCATTTCTTTTATGCATCCGTAATCATCATTAGTTTGAGCATTAACTATATGAAAACCTGCCTCATCATCTGAAAGTCTTATATTAAAATCTTCTTCTATAATATCCAAAGCCTTTAAACCTATATTATATTCATCTTTATAGAATTTTTTTATATCCCAAAGCATCATATTTTTTATATTGACACCGTCTTTAGTTCTAACTATTGCCATATATATATGATCCATTAAAGTGATTTACAAAAAATCATTTAAACTTCTTTCAGATTTAGTTTTGGCATACGCAATAATTTTTTCTGTAGTATTTAAATATTCTGCAGGTATATCTTTTAATAATTGCTGAAGTTTGCTGTTATTGTCTGAATTTTCTAATAAGAACGTTTTATCAATTTTTTCTTCATCTATAGTATCGCCAACTTTTTTACCAAAGGCTATACCTCTGCCCATAACGATTTTCTCTGTTTTACCGCTTTCAAAAACAACAACGACATTATTATTAAGTATCTTTCCTACTTTCATAATAAATTCTCCTAAAATAAAAAAACCTATTTATATAAAAACAAAATATACAATACTTCCGAATTTCGTCTTTATATAAATAGGTTTAGCTTGTCTTAAAAGATTTAAATAAAACAATCACTATCCAATATGATGTTATTATCATAAACTATATAACATTAATTGTCAAGGACTTTTTTATATTAACTTGTTAAAGCTATATAAAACTTTTATTTATTTTAAATTTTAAACTGCAATTTTTCCAACACAGTTTATCTAAATTTGTTATGCTTATATACCGCACGTTGAATAAAATTAATAATATAATACAATTTTTCATTATAATTTAATCATATAATTAAATTTCATTAATCGTGCGTTAAATAGATTTTAAATTTAAAAATCGCTTGGGCGGGCAGATGTAATTAATTTTTCAAGCTTTATTATAAAATCATTAAAATATTTTAATACTATTCATATAATCTAAAATTATTATTAATTTCTTTTGCTATATTTTCTTTTATAATAAAATTTTTTGTTTCATGTTCTCTTGCCTGCTTTTCAAATGGATTATTATAATAACCATACTTTATACTGTAAACAAAATAAAGAAATAAAAATTTTATTTTTCCTAATATTTCGCCTTGATAAATATGCACCAATTCATGCTTATATAAAAAATATTCTTCAGTAATATTGTCATAATAATTTTTATTTATTAAATGTATTCTATTTGTAAGCGGATTAGTAATAGCAATAAAATCAGATTTACTAATTTTATTTACCATTATTAGTATAAAAGAAAGTAAGGAGTTATAGCAATACTTTATCTTTCCAACGTTTTTTACTTTTTTGATTTTAGCATAATATAAAATGATAAATAATACAAACAATATAAAAACTATTAATAAAGCAATGAACATATAAACCTCTTTGGAATTTTATATATTAGAAGTATCTATTATAAATTAAGTTTCTCCATTTTTTGACTATTTTTTTAAACAAAATATTTTCTTAAAAAGTTTTATTTTTATTTTAAACTGTGATTTTACTGACACAAATTTTATTTAAATTTTCTACTTTTATACCGCACGCTAAATAAAATTAACAATATAAAATAATCCTTAATTATAATTTACACATACAATTAAAATTCATTAATCGTGCGTTAAATAGATTTTAAATTTAAAAATCGCTTGGGTGGGCGTTAACATTTCTTTTTAAACAATAAAGGAACAAAAAATAGAAATAACAGAATAAGGCAATAAAACATAAAGGGCGGGAATTAGAAAAGATTTAAAAACAAAATTTTATTCTAACTCCCCACCCTCTAAATTTAAAATATTAACTGTTATTTTTAATATATTTTATTTTGTTATTTCGCTCTGTTATTTTAATACCAACCCAAGCTGTTATTAGACTATTAATTTTTATTAACGCACGGTAAATAAATTTTTTAATATAGTTTAAATTATGATTTTAAATAAGTTTATTTTTATTATTGCTAACGATAAACTTATTATTTATATATAAAAAAATCTCGTTTTAATATCCCTACCAGCTAAAGCTGATAGGCTCTCGATTTTTTTATTTCTAAATAGCTGACAACCTACTTCAAAGTTGCCAGCTACTCGTTTATCGCTTTAAAAATTAATAATTCATTAACTCTACACAATAATATAAATTAATCTAAATCTTCGCCATTAGATTCTATAACTTTCTTATACCAAACAAAAGATTTCTTTTTGTATCTGTTTCCAGTTCCTGAACCATCATCATTTTTATCTACATATATAAAGCCGTAACGTTTTCTAAGTTCGCCTGTAGTAAATGAAACTAAGTCTATACATCCCCAAGGTGTATATCCCATAAGATCAACTCCATCAATTTCAACAGCTTTCTTTAACTCTTTTATATGTGCTTTAAGATAATCAATACGATAATCATCATCGCAAGTGCAATCCGGTTTAAGTTCATCAATAGCACCAAAACCATTTTCAACTATAAATAGAGGAATTTCATAACGCTCATAAAGTGTAACAAGAGAATATCTAAGCCCAACAGGATCAATCTGCCAACCCCAATCAGAAGCCTTTACATAAGGATTTGCTATTGAATTCAATGTACTTCCATCCATAGTTGCCTTTATATCTTTCTGTATATCAGCTTTTACTGCATTTGACATATAATAACTAAATCCTAAATAATCAACTTTTCCTTCAGATAGTATCTTTTCATCTTCTGCTTCCATAACAGGGGCATTATTTTCTCTTTCCCATTGTTTTTTGGCAAAAGCAGGATAATGTCCGCGGCAATGAACATCAGCAAAGTAAAAACGCTCATGCATACTTTCAGCAGCAATCATTATATCATCAGGATTACAAGAGTATGGATAAAAAGGAACAAAAGAACACATACAGCCTATTTTAAAATCAGGATTAATTTCATGACCTTTCTTTACAACAAGTGCAGAAGCCACAAGTTCATGGTGTACAGCCTGATACATAGCTTTTTTAGGATCATCAAACTCACTATATTTTACACCAGAGCAAGTCCATCCAAAAATATCTGCTGATGTATTACTCTGATTGTTTATTTCATTAAATGTCATCCAATACTTAACTTTATTTTTATAGCGGTTCATAACAGTAATAGCATATTTTACAAAGAAATCTATAACTTTTCTATTTAACCAACCGCCATACTCTTTAGCTAAATGATATGGCATTTCAAAATGACTAAGTGTTATAACAGGTTCAATCTTATGTTTAAGAAGTTCATCAAACATATCATCATAAAATTTTAAACCTTCTTCATTAGGCTCAGCTTCATCACCTTTAGGGAAAATTCTTGTCCAAGCTATTGATGTACGGAAACATTTAAATCCCATTTCAGCGAATAATACAATATCCTCTTTATATTTATGATAGAAATCAATCGCATCATGATTAGGGTATCTTTCTCCGTCTATAACACCGTCAGTTATACGGCGCATAACACCATGGGCACCAGCTGTAAGAACATCGCTTACGCTTGCACCTTTTCCGCCTTCATTCCAGCCTCCTTCAAGCTGATGGGCAGCTACTGCTCCGCCCCATAAAAAATTATTTGGTAAACTCATAATGACACTCCTTTCTAAGTTTATTAATTATTTTCTTATGCTGATGATAGAATCTCCAGCACTTATATTTCCTGATACTTTTTCTAAAGTAATATCTGAACACTCTTCTGTATTTGTAATTATAATAGGTGTTATTATATCAAAATCCTTTTTAATATTCTCTAAATCAAATTCAGCTATTAACTGACATTTTTTAACTTTATTTTGAACATTAACTTTTGTTTCAAAATATTTTCCGCCAAGTAATACAGTTTCAAGTCCTATATGCACTAAAATCTCAACTCCATTTTTATCCTCAAAACCTATTGCATGCTTTGTATCAAAAATAGATACTACTGTACAATCAAAAGGAGCATATAGTTTTCCCTCGGATGGAATTATTGCCACACCTTTTCCCATCATTCCGCTAGAAAAAGTTTCATCGTTCACATCTTTAAGTTCTTTTATCTCACCATTTAAAGGTGAATAAACAACAGTACTTTCATTTCCTGAAACAGATTTTTCTTCTGCAGAATCTGATTTATCATTATTATCAGCTGTATTTAAAATTGAAGGCTCATCAAAACCTATAATCTGAACAAGCAGAATAGAACCTATAATTGCAATACCACATCCTACTACTTCACCAATAAATGAACTTGGATTTTTCGGACTTATAGCATTAACAATAGTTAAAAGACCTGGAAGACCTGAATATATATATAGTACATTGAACCAAAGAAACTTGATACAGCAGCACCTATTGCACCAGCTATACAGCCGCATATAAAAGGTTTTTTAAATCTTAATGTAACACCATAAATTGCTGGTTCTGTAATTCCAAAAACACCTGTTAAACCTGCAGAAAAAGCAACACGTTTAAGCTCCTTGTTTCTTGTTTTTAAGAATACACCAAAAGCAGCTGCCGCCTGTGCCACAACAGTACATGTTTGGAAAGCCTGAAATGAGTTGCTGCCGTTATTGGCAAAATCAGCAAGTACAACCGGAGTAATTCCCCAGTGAACACCGAATATAACAACAACTTGCCAAAAACCTCCTATTACTAAAGCAGCAAGAGCAGGAACCGAATAATAAATGAAATTGTATCCTGCCGCAATAGCTCTAGCAAGATTGTCTGAGATAGGTCCGATTACAACTATTGTTGCAGGAACCATGATTAAAAGACATATAAAAGGTGTTCCTAAAGCTTTAATAACATCCGGAAGTATCTTTTGACATAAACGTTCCAAATAAGATAAAATCAACACCAGAAATAAAGGCGGTAATACAGTTGAAGTATATGTTGTTTCTGACAAATTGAATATCAAAAATTTTATTGTTTCGCCATTTGCAATACGTGATGCCATATCATTCCAAGTTGGGTTTACAAGAGCACAGCAGCAAGCAATAGCAATATATGTATTACATTTAAAATGTTTTGATGCTGTAATACCTATAAATATAGGGAGAAATGTAAATGGAGTCCAAGAAATAAAACTTATAACTTCATAAGTTCCTGTCTTTACAAAATCTGGTGCAAACTGTGTTATTATAATAAGACATCCTTGAATAAGCCCCGCACTTGCTAGTATATATACAAAAGGTGCAAAAACCGCTGACATTGTAGCAATAATTCTATTTAATAAACTTTCTTTTACTTTGGTAACACCATTTTGTTTTGCATCCAAATTAAGCTCTTTTGCTACTACATCAAATACTTCTCCTACATGAGTTCTGATTACAATCTGAAACTGTCCGCCCTTTTCAACAACAGTAATTACAGCAGGCATTGATGAAATTTTTTCTTTAGCATCATTTGGAGTTTCTTTAAGCACCAAACGAAGTCTGGTAGTACAGCGGGAAACATTTGTGATGTTCTCCTCACCTCCCACAGCAACAATTATGTCGCGTGCTAATTTTGAATAATTTCTGATAGGTTCTGGCATAGTTATTCTCCCTTAAAATTATAAATTCTATTATTTTTTAGTCTTGTACAAAAGTTTTTAAACAAAAAATCCAGACAAAAAACAGATTGATTTTCTGCTTTTTAATCTGGATATTGCCGAATTTAATCGTTACAAGTCCTAAATATTATTTACTTTTTATGATATCTTCCTTATGACATCACTCTTATAATATGTACAGCCAAAAAAGTTGTTTCTTCATCTCCTATTTCTATATCATATTCTCTGCTGACAAAATCAGCTATTTTTCTAGCACATTTATACTCTTGCGGATACTCTTTTTTTATTGTATCAACTAAACAGTCTGATTTAACCTCTAAAAATTTTTGCTCAATGACTCTTTGTGCAAAAAATAATAAATGAGTTACAAATCTTTGATAATCCAAAGAATCCTCATCTAATTGCTTACCAACAAAAAGACTTACCACATTTATTGCTTTTTTAACAATACGTATCATTGATTCTGTATGAGACATATTGCCGTCAAATTCAGCATTTATAATATAAGTTGCTATAAGCAGCTACCTCTTCTTCCGGTAATCTTACACCAAAATGCTTCTCTATTATATTCAAAGCATATTGACCAATTTCAAACTCTTTTTTATATATCTTACGTATTTCCCAATAAAGTACATTTTTAAACTCAATTCCTCTCTCAAAACGCTCTATTGCAAAATCAATATGGTCCGTCAATGTAATATATATATTTTTATTTAAATCTTTATTTAGATTTTTTTGGCATATTCTATAATTTCGGTACTAGCATTTATTGATTCTATTTTTACTTCTATAAAAAGCTGTTTTAGTTTAGCTGTTGAAGATGCAGTTCCATACGAAAAATTTTTTCTATTTTACTATCTTCAATTTCTTGTCCTACTTTTTGTTTCCATCCTATTCCGTTTCCAACAACAATTATTTCCTGCCCATTTTCGCTAGTTGAAGTAACTACATTATTATTTAAAATTTTTTTAATAATCATTATTTGCCACCAAAATATAAAAATTGCAAAAAAAACCAAACAAAATAGTATAGCTATAATATATAGCTTATAACAATTGTTTGGTATTGCCTGATTTAACAGTAGCAAGCCTTATTAATTTTGAAAGAAATATAACATATATATGTATTTTTTTCAAAATTATTTTTATTTTTTCAATTTTTAATTTCGTCAATTTTTATTGCTATTTTTCCCGCTACAGAGTCAAGAACAATACGAAAGTACAAGTATAAAAGTACTACAAATTTTGTTTAAATTTATTATATCTATACCGCACGCTAAATAAAATTAACAATATAAAATAATCCTTAATTATAATTTACACATACAATTAAAATTCATTAATCGTGCGTTAAATAGATTTTAAATTTAAAAATCGCTTGGGTGGGCGTTAACATTTCTTTTTAAACAATAAAGGAACAAAAAATAGAAATAACAGAATAAGGCAATAAAACATAAAGGGCGGGAATTAGAAAAGATTTAAAAACAAAATTTTATTCTAACTCCCCACCCTCTACATTTAAAATCTTAACTGTTATTTTTATGATATTTTATTTTATTATTTTACACTGCTATTTTAATACCCACCCTAGATGTTATTAGACTATTAATTTTTATTAACGCAGGGTAAGTAAAATTCTATATATAATGATAATTGTAATTGATAAATATACTTAATAATATAATAATATTCTACGTGCGGTGAATGCATTATAAATTTAAATAAAACTCGGGCGGGCATTAACATTTATTTTAAAACAATAAAGAAATAAAAAACAAAAATAACAGAATAAAGAAAAAAAATATAAATGGCGGGGAATTAGAAAAGATTCATTCCCAAACCCAGACATTTAAATTTTTTATCTTTATTAAAATTCTAATTTTAGAATAAAATATAAAAGTTTAGATGAAAGTATATATAAATAAAAAATTTTAAACTTATTTTTTATCAACTTTTTCATGGCATACGCTCTGCGGACTTCGTCAAAGTTGCAAAAGCACATAAAATTTATTTATTTAGGAATAGTTACAAATATAATCAATCTTTGCCGCTATTTAATATCCCAGACTTTATCTTCATTAATTTTTATTATAATGAAGTTCTTTTACTTTTGTCCATATAGTATTTAATTTCTTTTGCACAATAATATCAGGAATAAGCAGCATAGCAGTAATTACTAGAATAATAATAATGAGTGCCAATATAGTACCAGCAAATACTAATAATACTTCAGGATTCAAAGTAAAACTATTATAAGCTCCTCCGTAAAGTACTGACATACCGCTTAGCAATACTCCCATAACAAAAGCAAATATTAATCCCCCTATAATTGGCATACCTACAAATAATACAATAATAAATGAAACCATACTTATTTGAGTGACATCATTTTTATCGTTTTCATCAATTTTTAAAGCTATTTCTTTATGAATAATGTTTCCGTATTTATTATACCAAAATACGCTGTAAAGATTGCATGTAATAATACTAAGTAAAAGTTCTAATGAAGGAGATATATCTTTTCTTTTGGTAAAATTCTGCACTTCTAAAGTAATATAATAAATCCAATAGTAATGGTATATTCCTAAAGTAAAGAAGTTTAGAATAAACATTGTAGGAATTGATCTTACAGCACCTATATTCATATTGTTTCCTATTATTAGGTTCGCCTACACTAATATAAGCCAGCAACTAAAGTTACTGGCTGCTCCGGCTCACTTGGTTGTTGCTATGTCACCTGTAAAGGTACCTACTCGGTCGGCTCACTTTTTTATTAATATAATTTTCAAAAGCTCGTAATTTTTTATTCTGTTGCTATGCCGCCTTTAATGGTGTCTTGCCTACATCTGCCGACACCATAAGGTGGACTTCGTCGGCACGCTTCGCGAGGTGGACTTAGTCCTGCACACAGAGTGTCGGCCGGCTCACTTGGTTGTTATTATGCCCCCGTAATGGTGCCTTACCGACATCATAGAGGACTTCGTCGGCTAGCTTTTTTATTTTATATAAAAAACTTATTCGTTAATACACTCACAAGTTTTTGTTAGTTCTATATGGTTTTAATTTTTTATTATTGTTATGTTATTTTTTAATTTATTATATCCGCATACTTTTCATCAAATACTAACATTTATAAACTTACAATTTTTCTATTTCTTCTATACTCAATCCTGTATTTTCACTAATTATTTTTATATCGATGCCGGCTTTTTTTAAATTACTAGCTATAGATATTGCTTTGTTTTTTTCACCTTCTTCAATTCCTAGTCTTCGCTCTTCTTCAAGCATTATTTGATTTCCATATAAATATACTTGTCTTTTATCATATTCATTCATCATTAGTCTGTCTTTAATGAAGTTATTATATCTTCTTTGCACTTCTTCCATTATAGGTTTTTCTTTTACTATTTCTGACATAATAGCCTCCTTATTATCATTTTCTTTCATAGTAAAAAATTTAAGCCAGCAATCTAAATCTGGTTTTAATAAATTGCATTTAAATTTTTTCACTTCAATTATATGTATTTGTAAATGGTCTGTTAATAATCTTTGATTAACTGTATCATAAATCATATAACAGGAATGAATATTTGCTGAATCATCTAAATTAAAATTAAGAAGATTAATACTTATTACAGGAGTTAGAGCATCATACTTTTCACCCTGCTTTAAAAGTTTACTGTAATTATAAGACCAATAATAAAGTATGCGCTCTGGAAACCTTGAATTACCTTGAAGCTGAATCTCTATTATAACAACTGAACCATTTTGAGTTATACATTTTACATCTGTTATGATTTCTTTATCTTCATAATTTTCCTTATAATTAAAAGGAGTAAGTATTTCTACACTTCTAAAAGTCTTCATTCCAGAGTCAAGCATTATTGAATTAATAAAATCCAATAATATTGCCTCGCTTCCTTTATCAGAAAAAAGATATCTAACAAAATAATCATTTAATGTATTAAAATATTTTATACTTTTATAATCATTATCCATCATACAAACATTATAATAAAATTAATATAAATTGTCAAAATTATATTGTTTTAATTATATCTAGTTTTTATCTGCGAACCATGAACAAAACCATGAATCGTACCTTTGCTGTCATTATCATCAGGAGGTAAGTAATACACTTCAATCCAGTTTTTTTCCCAATCACTTAAATCGCCGTTAATATCAACTAATAATAAAAGTCCCCCATTATTAATCATATCTTTTTTCAAAATCTTTCCTATTATTTTTCCATTTGCTTTATCTCTTATATTCACATAATCATCTTTAGAATTATATTCAAGAATACTATAAATAGCTTCTCCTTTAAATTCATAATCATACTTATCAAAATACTCTGTTTTAATATCTCCTAATAGTTTGAAATTTACAAGCTCTCCATAAGCCTCTCTTCCTGCTTCACCTTCACAAAAAATAGAATAATTTCTTATTGTTACCTCCGCCCTTACAGCAGCAGCACCTAAAAATCTTTTATTCAAAGGTTCTGGTAATTTTACTTTAATATTTTCTAATAAAACACCGAAGTCTAATCTTTCAAATTCTTTATAATCATCTATATTATAGGAATCTGCACTAACTAGACTAAATAAAAAAGGCAAATCAATATTATTATCAGGATAAAATCTTAAAGCACTATAAATAGTATCAACATCAGAATTATCAGATCTTTCAAGAACTCCTGTTAATGTAATTTCACCATCAAAATAAGCAGAATAATTGCCGCCATCAATTTTTTTTAGTTTAAGTGTATTTTTTGTTACTTTACCATTATCGCTTAAAAGTTCAGAAAAATACGCTTCACTAGGCGGAAATGCCCATAAGAAATTAATGCTTAAAAGAAACAAAATAATTTTCTTCATTGAATAACTCCTATTGTTGCTATGCTCGCCTCGCCTTAAAGTAGTGAATAAGTAAACTTATTCACTGGCTTGGCTCGCTTGGTTGTTGCTATGTCACCCAAAGGGTGCCTACCCGGTCGCCCACCGAAGGTGCCTACTTGGTCGCTAATATAAGCCAGCAACTAAAGTTACTGGCTGCTTACCAAAGGTACCTTGCCTACGGCACACAGAGTGTCGGTCGGCTCACTTTTTTATTAATATAATTTTCAAAAGCTCGTAATTTTTTATTCTGTTGCTATGCTCTTTTAATAGCCTCCGTTTTCAAGTTTTATCTGTGAACCATGCACAAAGCCATGAATTGCATCTTTTCCGTCTTCAGCCTCTGGAGGAAGATAAAATACTTCAAGCCACTTTGTTTCGATATCTTGATAATTCTCATAATCAATACCTTCTCCATTGATAGATAATAAAATTCCCCCATTATAAATCATATCTCTTTTCAAAATCTTTCCTATTATTTTTCCATTTGCTTTATCTCTTATATTCACATAATCATCTTTAGAATTATATTGAAGTTCGTTGTAATGAACATCTCCTGAATTATAATTATTTTTACTAAAATACTCTGTTTCTACATCACCTAAAGCCTTAAAACCTACAATATCACCGTAAGCCTCTCTAGATGCTTCACCTTCTCCGTAAAAATGATAATTTTTTATTGTTATTTCTGCTCTTACAGCAGCAGCACCTAAAAATCTTTTATTCAAAGGTTCTGGTAATTTTACTTCAATATTTTTTAATAAAACACCGAATTCCAATCTGTCAAATTCAACACCGCTAAAATCCCAAGAATCACCATATTTAGAAGCACCTTGATTTTTCAAATCCATTTCAGATGAAACGTATAAAAAAGGAAGATCTACATTATTATCAGGATAAAATCTCAAAGCAGTATAATTATTTCCCATATCATAATTATCAGATCTTTCAAGAACTCCTGTTAATGTAATCTCTCCATCAAAATAAACAATACCATAACTTTCTACATTATAGGCTTTAAGTGTATTTTTTGTCACTTTACCATCATCGCTTAAAAGTTCAGAAAAATATGCTTCACTAGGTGGAAATGCCCATAAAAAATTAATGCTTAAAAGAAATAAAATAATTTTTTTCATTGTAATAACTCCTGTTGTTGCTATGCTCGCCTACGCCTTAAATAAGCTAGTGAGTAAACTCACTAGCTGGCTTCGGCTCGCTTGGTTGTTGTTATGTCACCCAAAGGGTGCCTACTTGGTCGCCCACTGAAAGTGCCTACCTGGTCGCCTTAAAGTAGTGAATAAGCACGTCTGTGCTCGGCTCACTTTTTTGTTATATATAATTTTCAAAATCTTGTAATTTTTTATTTTGTTGTTATGCCACCCGCAAGTGTGTCTTACCTACATTTTTTATTATATATAAAAAATTTATTTTTTACTACACTCACAAGTTTTTTATTAGTTATATATAGTTTTAATTTTTTCTTATCCTTATATATAAATTAAAACATAAATATTACAAATTTATAAAACATTCAATATTATACTATTTTATAACCGTACTCCTTTGCTATATCACTAGCTGTTTTACCTTCTTTATTTTTTATATTAAGATCAGGATTGAATTTTAATATCTCATCTACAAGAGGTTTATATTTAAAGGTTACAGCATACATTAATAAAGTGTTTCCTTTGTTATCCTGTGAATTGATATCTGCCCCATTATCTGTTAATAGCTTTACAAATTTAATAACATTTTTAGTTGCTTCTTCTTGTTCTTTTTTTCTATTCCCTGTTATAAATTCACTTATGTCAGCATTAATTTTTCCAAACATATTATATGTCATATTTTTACCATAATCTATAGCATAAAAATATAATAATGTATAAAATAAAGCTGTTTTTCCTTCTTTGTCTTTTATATGAAGATTGGCATTTGCTGATAAGCACATATTTACTATTTCAATATTATAATCCTTGACAGCAAACATCAATGTTGTTATTCCTTCATTATCCTGAGCATTAACATCTGCGCCGTTTTCAATTAAAAACCTTACAATATTTTGGCTTTGGTATGCTAACGAATATTGTATTAAAGCAGTTCTTCCAGTTATATCTTTTTTATTAACATCAATACCGTTTTTTATTAGATAATCCATAGTTTCTATTTTACTAGCATAAAATAAAGCAGTAGCACCGTCATTATCTACAGTATTAAAATCAGGATTATATTTTTCAAATAGTTTTAACATTTCAAGTTCATCTAAAGCAGCAGCCCAGAAAAAAGCATTTCTTCCATTATTACTTTTTATTTTAGTAACATCTGCATTATGTTCTAATAAAATTTTAACAGTTTCTATTTTTCTTCCTCTTATAGCATTCATTAAAGGAGTATATCCTTTTTCTTCATCTTGAACATTAATATTAACTTTATCAATTAATTTTTCAATTATATCAATGTAACCATAATGGCAGGCATTCAAAAAATTTCTTTCATCTTGAGATATACCATAAGAAATATTTACCATTAAAACTATTCCAACAATAATTAAGACAATATATTTTTTTATCATTTGAATCCTATTATTATCAATAAAAATTGTTCGCTAACCAACTCTAGCAAATAAATTTGCTAGATCCTCACAATTTTTATAAATTATATTTTATTATTACTATGCCAACAATAAGGGTCTTACCTACAGCATCGCCAATATAAGCCAGTAACTAAAGTTACTGGCTGCTTGTTATTATTCTTATCTTTTTGCACCAAGCTCTATTAATTTTTCTTTAGCCTCTTTTTTACGAGATAAAAGCAGAGCAGTTACTCCTAAATCATCCATGTGATTTACATCAAGACCTAAATCTTTTACTAAATATTCAAATACATCTATATTACGAAAATCAGCTGCTATAATAATTCCATTAGCATTATTGCCAGTTCTTGAATTAACTAAATTAGGATCATGTTCAACTAACATCTGTATAATTTCAACATTACCTGCACCGCAAGCCCAAAGAAAAGCATTTCTCTCTCTGCCGTCATAAATAGAAGGATCAGCACCATTATCAAGCAGATATCTTATCATATCTTTATTTCTACTAAGTACAGCTAATATAATATGATAGGAGTTTCTTTATTAATCTCATAAGATCTATCTAATATAGAAACCTCATCCTTTATGGTTATTCCAGTATTAATATTTTCTTTGTTTATTAATTTTTTGAGACATTCTAAATCATTATTTACTATAGCATCTAATATATTATTATTATTTGAACAAGATATGGTAAAGATACTCAATAAAAATGATAGAATTAAAATTAGTTTTTTCATTATACACCTCCATTATTGTTTATATTTTTATAAGTATGTGCACTTACTTACTAATTTGGCATTAGCTTTATTATTTTTTAATATTATTTATGATGTTGTGTTTGAATATGCAATTAATGACATAATACAACTTTTCATAAAAATAAAACCTCGTTTAATAATATATATTATCAAAATAAAAATGTCAATATAGGCATATACGGTATACACAAAAATAACTACATTTTGTAAATTTTAGTTTTTTCAATTTTATTGTTTGTCAATCAATACACTTTATGTAGAATTATCTACTTTTTTGCCGCACAAAAAAGTAGCAAAAAACGCAATTGCTAGAACTTTATATTTTAAGAATATCTATCAAATATGGTGTAATAGCATAATTTTAGGTTAAAATGCAGTTGTTCGCGAAGCGTATCCGAGCCTGTCGAGGATATAAGGTTCTCGCCGCAGGCGGGCTTCGCCTTATACCAATACCGAAAGGTACCTTGCCTACGGCACGCAGAGCGTCGGTAAAAGAACTGGTGGGTTACGAAGTACGCAGAGCGGTGGGGCTAGTCCCCACAAATAATAAAACTAATAAAATAATTTTTGACAGAATATAGTTGTTTAGGTATATACTATTTTTATATGAATAATTTAATATATATTTATGCAATTAAAAAAGGTGATAATATTAATAATACTATCACCTTTTATATTAAAGAAATTAAAACTTATTAATTTTCTTCTTTTTCATTTGACCAATTTTCTCTAGGCTCTTCTTTATCTTGAGGAGGCTCTTTACCTGTTTGTAAATATTCAATAGCAGCCTTCAACTGTTTATCATAACGAAGATCATATATCTCTTTATAATTATCTAAGTTTCTTTCATTATATATTAAACGCTCAAGTAAATAATCGCTAGCCATTATATTTTGTTTTCTAAGCTCTTCTTTGAAAGCAGGCAAAGCTGTAGCATCTGAACTTTCATTAGGGTATTTTTTAGCATAAGCAGAAATCTGTCCGCCTTTTCTAAGCTCTGTTAAAGCTGTGATATCTGTGCTTGAAAGTTTAGGCTCTACTACAACGAAGTCAGGAGTTAAACCTTTACCATGAAGTCTTCTTCCATTTGGTGTATAATAATGTGCTACAGTGAATTTGAAAGAAGTATTATCTCTAGCATCTAATGGAAGCACATACTGTACACTGAATTTTCCGAATGTAGTTTCACCCAAAAGTTTAGCTCTTCCGCTGTCTTGTAATGCACCTGAAAGTATTTCAGAAGCAGAAGCACTGTATTGATTAACTAAAACTAATGTATCGCCTTCAAGCCATTCATCGCCTTTTTTAGAAGCATAATAATCCTGATTTTCATTTCTGCTTCTTCCTCTTGTATAAACTATTTTTCCTTCAGATAGGAATTCTTCTACTATATTTATAGCAGTATCAAGTCTTCCGCCAGGATTATTTCTTAAATCAAGAATAAGTTTTTTCATACCTTGTTTTTTAAGATCTATTAAAGCATTTTCTAAATCTCTAGCAGTATCATCACCGAAAGTAGTTATTCTTATATATCCTATATTATTATCAACCATTTTATATTTAACGCTTTTTATTTCAATGATTGCTCTTGTAAGAGGATATTTAATAGGCTCAGCCACTCCTTCTCTTACTATAGTTAAAGTTACTTTACTGCCCTCTTTTCCTCTCATTATATTAGCAGCATTATCAACAGACATATCTTTTGTGCTTTTTCCGTCTATCTCTGTAATAATATCACCTGATAATATACCAGCTTTTTCACCCGGACCATCTTCTATAGGAGAAACTACCATTAAGCCTTTATCAGCATTCTTTGAAATAGAAAGTCCTACTCCGCCGTATTTACCAGACATTTCTGTATTCAATGCTGTATTTAATTCCTCATCAAGTAAAAATGTAAATGGGTCTTCAGTAGCTTCAAGCATACCTTTTATAGCACCATACATAAGTTTTTTTGTTGTTACACTATTAGTATCAACGAAATTCTGCTGTAATGTTGCAAATACTTTTTGGAACAATCTGCTGTAATAATAAAAATCATTATCAGACTGAGCATTTCCCTGCTGTGCTATTGCAAGCGAAGGGCTTTTAAAATTGAAAAAAGAAATTGCTACTACAAAAATTAAAAGAAATATCCATAAAAGTCTTTCTTTGTTTTTCATCATGTCTAAAATCCTTATTTGAAAATGTATATAAAAAAGATATTTATATTCAAAAAATTTTATACCTTATATAAGTAAATTATAACATAAATAGTAAAAAATTTATATACATAAACTGTAAAATATTATGATAACTTTATATTATTTGCTTTACTTTTAAAATTCTTTCTATATAATTAATATGTAACGCCTTATAATTAAACGGACATATTTATGAAATATACTAAAAATTTTATATTAATTTTTACCGTCTTATTAGTATTACTATCATGCAGCGATATACCTACATCATCAATCGGAACTATTAAATTAAAAAATAGGGCCGGACGATATTCTATTAAAGGCAATTTTAATAAAGATATAAAATTAGACTTTATAATATTTGAAACAGGAAATATAAATTTCATAGGAAGTAAAGCAGATACAGCAAATAATCTAGGTACTTATATACTTGGAAACCCTGAAAGTACAAATAAAACCTTTTCTTTTGATATAAAAGAAACTATAAACGGCGTAGAGCCTAATACTTATTTTATAGATTTTCAATATGGCAGATTCAGATATTCTGATAAAGAAGTTTATTTCGAAAGAAGCTCTTATAGTACTAATGTAAAATTCAAAGAAAGGATTGGAGTATATTATAATCAGAGTAAGCAAAAAAGAGTAATAATAACAGCTAATAAAATAGAATGGAGTTATTTTACTGATGCTTATATCGATATAGAAAATACATATACTGAAGAAATGGTATTTACAAAAACAGTAGATTTCACAAATACTGCTGGTGAAAATCATAGCTTTACTATAACATTTACTTTTACAGATAATTCAATAAAATTAAAATTTAATATAACAGATCCTGCCTACTCTCAATATAATACAGAAGAAGAATATAGAATAGTTTGGGAATAAAAAATTAAAAGGTTATAATTTATGATAAAAGTATCAGTTGTTTTGCCTATATATAATGTAGAAAAATATTTACCTAAATGTTTGGATAGCATTATCAATCAGACATTAAAAGATATAGAAATAATATGCGTTAATGATTGTTCTACAGATAGCTGTGAGACTATAATTAAAGATTATAATAAAAAAGATGATAGAATAAAACTTATTAATCATGATGAAAATCAGGGTTTAGGTTTTGCAAGAAATACAGGATTTAATAATAGCAATGCTGATTATGTGGCATTTATAGATTCAGATGATTTTGTTTCTAATGATTATATAGAACATTTATATAATACGGCAAAAAAATACGATGCTGATATAGTTTTTACAGACAATATATATACAGTTAATGAAAGCAAGGGATATATAAAACCTTATTATCATAATAGATTAGAAAAATGGAAAAAAGATTTCAAAGATAAATACCTTGAAGGAATAAGTAATTTTGATGTAAGCGCAATAGAAAAAGAAAATACACCTGAATATCCTCTTGCTGTTGCTTGGAATAAATTATATAAAAAAAGTTTTCTTAAAGAAAAAAAATTATTATATACAAAAGTGAGATTGGCTGAAGATGTTGATATGTTCTATAGAATTTTGGCTAATAATCCTAAAATGTATTATAATCATAATTCAAAATATTATTATCTTCAAAGAAGTACATCTCTTGCAGGAAGTGTGCATACTGCTAAAAAAATCCCAATAGCTATATTAGAAGTTTTTGAAAATGTATTTAATTATTATAAAGAAAATAAAAAAGAATTATTAATAGAATGCAATTATTATAATTTCTTATCATTAATGCATACATTCAATAATTATAAAGCTGATAATAAAAATGAATTCTATAAAAAATGTAATGAATTAATGAAAAAATTAGATGTAGAAATAGACAGAGATAAACATGCTTTTTATGCTTATAGTGTATATATAATGAAAACTTATGATGATTATAATATATATTTAGAAAAGATTGAATCAATCAAGAAAAAAGTTTTTGATGCAGCTTGGTGGATACCTTCAATTACATTAAGAGAAAAATATAAAAAAACAAATCTCGATAAGCTTGCAAATAAGAATTGGAAATAATAAAATAAACTAATACTTGAAAAAACATTCAATTATACTATACTAATAAAATTAAAAAATAATAAAAGGTATTGAAACTGAATAATGAAAAAAGAATATAAATACAGATTAACAGAAGATGATTTTATAGATTTTCAGCTTCATTATTTGAAATCAAATTCAAATATGAATTCATCAGTAAAAAAAACTATTATAATACTTGTAGTATTATATATTGTAGTATTTGCATCTATGGCAATATATTTCAGAGATAATGCTTTTTTAATAGTAGTAATAGCTTTACTGGTGTCTGCTTTTTCTATTCTTCAAATATTAACATATAAAAAGCGTCTTGAGAAAAAGATTGTTAAAAAAGTAAAAGAGTATGTAAGAAGCGGTAAATTGGATAAGGTTTTTGGAGATAAAGAATTAACCATATATGATAATAAAGTTGTTTTCAAAGAAGATAGAGGAACAAGCGAGTTTAATAAAGATGAAATAATAAAAATAGATTCTACAAATAAATGCGTATTTTTTTATATAGATGAAATGTCAGCTATAATAATACCTAAACAAATATTAAACTCTGAAGATATAGATTTGCTTTTATCGTATAAAAAATAGCCTATAATTCTATTTACTAATATTTTAAGTAATAACAAGTATATGATAAATTGCCGACTTTATTCTATATAAACTCTTTTTACCCTTTCGCCTATATTAACAAGCACTTCATGGCTTATGCTTCCTATTCTTTCAGCTAAAGTATCAGCATTAAGTCTTTCATCATTTCCAAATATCAATACTTCATCACCTGTTTTTACATTGTCATTTTCTATTTCAGCAATGATAGAATCCATGCATACTCTTCCGCGTAAAGGATAATATTTTCCATTAATTTTAACTTCCCAATTATTTGATAATTTTCTTGGTACTCCATCAGCGTATCCTATAGGTATAACAGCAACTTTAGTATCTTTCTCAGCAGTCCAAGTCATACCATAAGAAATACTCTCGCCTTTCTTTATATTTCTTACTAAAACAACATGAGATTTTAAATTGAGTATAGGCTTAATACCTAAGAATTCATCATTATAGCCATAAAGTATAATTCCGGCACGCACCATATCAAAATAAGTGTTCTTATATGAAATTATAGCTGCCGAATTTGAAGTATGGGCATTTTTTATTTTTATACCATTTTCATTCAAATCATTCAATACATTATTAAAAATATCAATCTGCTTATTAGTAAAGCTCACAGAAAAATCATCCTGCATATCTGAAGCGGCATAATGAGTATTAATACCTTCTATATTCAAAGTATCATAAGATAATATTTTTTTTGCTAAAGAAACAACTTCCTCAGGCTTAGCTCCCATTCTGTTTAATCCTGTATCAACTTTTATATAAAGGTTCAAATTACCGCCGTTCTTTTTCAAAAATTTATCATAAGATTCTAAGCATTCATCATTACTTATAATAGGACTTAAATTATATTTGCATACCAAATCTGATTCATCTTTGAAATGCTGAAATAAAACCAATATAGGAAGTTTAATTCCTGCCTCTCTTATCTTTACACCCTCTTCAACATTAGCAACACCTAAAGCATCTGCTCCAAATCTCTCTGATGCCTTTGATATCTCTATCAAACCATGTCCATAAGCATTAGCCTTAACAATATTAAGAAGTTTTACGTCTTTTATGATAGACTTTATAATATGCATATTTTTTTTCAATATAGATAAATCAATTTCTGCTATAGTATAATTTCCCATAATTTCAACCTACTTATTTTTAAAGTTAAAACTTTATTATTAGAAAAATATAAAAAATGAGATATTATTATGCATAATATCTCATTATTAAAAGTCATAAATATATATTTACATGCTGAACATTTCAGGATTTTTGAAATCCTCTTTAAGCATCTCTAATACATCATCATCTTTTTTGAATTCATCATTATCCCTTTTGAATTCTTCTTCAAGACTTCTAAGCTCCATATCCATTCTTTCATCAACAGTATAATTTTCAGGATTCTTTTTACTAACCATTTCATTTTTAGCTTCTTCTAAATTATCAGCATTAGTAACAAACTTACCCATAAGCTCATTAAACTTCACAAATATTTCATTCAATTTGCTTGTAGCTGTATAGAACTCTTTATTACCCTCAACCGTTTTTACAGAAAGCTCATTCAAAAAGCTCATAGCATGCATAACTTCTTTAGCACCTGAACTATTAGCTTCAATTATATCAGAAACTTCTCTAGTAATTTGGTCAAGCAAAGTAATTTGGCTGTCTACCACATCACCGCTGTTCATCTGTTCTTTTACGCTGTCTTTAACACCTGTTGTAATATTATTCAAGTGTCTAATTGTTTCAAGTATATCTCTACCGCCTACCTCTAATTCACTGTTTGCTGTATTTATTTCAGAAACAACTCTTGCGGTATTTTCTGACATATCAAGTATGTTATCAAGAGATTTACCACTGTTACTAGCAAGTTCCACAGTTTCTTCTATTCTCTTAGTAATAGCTTTAATGATGTTTGTAATAGATTTAGTGTTATCCGCTGTGTGCTCAGCCAAAGATCTAATCTCATCAGCAACTACAGAGAAACCTCTTCCTTGCTCTCCGGCATGTGCTGCCTCTATAGCTGCGTTCATAGCCAAAAGGTTAGTCTGCTCAGCAATGCCTTGAATAACGTTAACTATCTCTTTAATCTGGTCAGAGCTTTCCTCGATACCTCTAACCGCCTCAATAACTTCATCTACCGTATCACCGCCGTCATGAGCATCAACAAGAAGTTTTTTAGAGAAACTGTCTGCTTTATTAACGCTTCTTGCCACTGATGTAATATTAGATATCATCTCCTCAATAGAAGCCGATGTCTGCTCTACAGCTGATGACTGACGTTCCATGTTATCATTAATTTTATAGATTGTCTGCAAAAGCTCTTCTACAGCAATAGAAGCTGATGAAAAAGCATGCCTTTGCTGATCTGTAGAATTAGTAACATTCTGTATAGAAGTAATAATATTATTAACACTCGCTACACTTTCAGTAATACTTGAGCTTTGATCATTTATTCTATTAGTATTTTCATCAATAATTTTTTCTATTACTTTTATCTCTTCAAATACCTTATAACTTTCTATTTTTAAATCTCCTATAAGATTATCCAAACTAGATAAGAATAAGTTAAAATTATAAATCAAAACACCTATTTCATCATTGTTTTTTGAAGATATTCTTTTTCTTAAATCTCCATTTCCGCCTAAAAGCATTTTTGTAGATTGATTTGCTCTGCTTATAGAAGATAAAAGTATTTTTAATATAACTAAATAAATAACAAAGAACAAAATAAATACAGATATAAATACAAATATAAAATTAAATATTTTTATATTTATATCAGAATCTTTTATTATTGTACTTACATCTTTATAATACAAGCCTATAACTTTTAATTCTTCTATATATGAAACTATAGCAATAGATTTTTTTCCTGCTACATTAATAGGATAAAATATTTCAAATGTTTTATTAGCACCAAATGATTTCTCAAAATTCTCTATATTTTTAATAAGATCAGGAGATGATGATAATACTTCAGAAGCACTTTCAGCTATATATCTGCTGTCAGAGCCAAGTATTATATCTCTTTTTACAGCAACATAATAAACATAAGACCATTGAGATAGAAGATCATTCTTTTTTATTATATTATTAATATTTCCTATGCCAGTTTCTGATATAAGATATCCTATGTCTCTTCCAAATAATCTTAAAGGAGTATAAGCAGATACATATATATTATTTCTATCATAAACATCTATACCTAAAGTTACAAAGTTATTTTGTATATCATTTTCTAAGAAATTATGAATAGTTAAAGCATCTGATACTCTGCTTGTATATCTATCTGTAGCAGCATCTTTTGATATTGTTACAGAATAAGGAAGATCTGTATCTAAATATTCCTGATTTATATTAACTGAAACCGAATCATATTTATTTTCTAAAGTATCATTTATATATGCCAATCTATTAACGAAATGAGTTTGTATATCATCTCTTGAAATTACATTCTTATTAGAATAAATATTAAGTACCGCTTCTGAATAGGACATCATATCTGATTTTATATTATCATCAAAATTTTTCATATTATCAGATATAGTAAGCATTTCATTTAATACTAAATTGCTGTAATTTTTCAAATAAACATCTTCTTCTATAGATACATGATTCAAAAGAAAGGCTAATATTATAGTTGAGAAGAACAAATATACTATAAGTCCCAATTTAGCTATAAGCGGTATATAAAAAGTTACTATGTTTTCATCTAATTCAAAATTCTTAGATAATAATTTAAACAATAGCATAAATACGCATGACAATAAAGCAGTATTTATGGTAGCATTGAATATAGCTAATGCTGTAGTATGTAAAAATGCTTTAGTTATAAGAGAATATCCTATTATTTCTATAATGCTTCCTACTAAGGAAATTATAAAAAACACTAATATTACTCTGCTGGCTAATTTTATCTCAGAATTTAACCTCCACATTTTTAAATACTTAAAGAAGAATATAAAAGAGATTGCAGAAAAGACTATCTTTAGTCCATAAATTGGAGGTATTTCTTTATATATAAAAAATAACGCTATATTCCAAATAACAATATCCACTAATAAATATAGCGGAATGGTTAAAATTCTTAGCCTTCTAATAACATGTATTTTTATCTTTTCTGAAGCCATAATATCCTCTATTAAATAAATGCATTAATACACTATTATATATTATCGTTTATTTTTTATCAAAATTTATTTGTAAAAAAATGAAGCATATATTAAAAAATTATACTCTTCCCACTTCATTAATTACTCTTCCGACCAATGTATCATGAGTAGCTATAGTTTTGGAATTTAATTCATAAGCACGCTGAACTTCAATCATTCTAACCATTTCGTTTATAGGATTTACATTACTCATTTCTAAGAATCTTGATAATACTTTAGGTCTGTCAACACCTTTCTGAGCTATATAAGCAGGACCGCTGATATCTGTATCTACCCAGAAAGATTCACCTTCTTTTTTCAAATATCTTTCATTATCAAATCTTACTATTTTTAATGTATCAAGTATCTCTTCATCTTCCCATTCATTATCATTAAACTGTACAAACGTATTACCGTCTTGATATCTTCTATTAATACTTACTCTTCCTTCTTCATCTATATTGAAGTTATTAGTTTTTATCTGAATATAACCATTCTCACCCATAACTTTATAGCCATGTTTAGTTACAAGATAATGATCTTTATCTATTAAAAAACTTCCGTTTCTTGTGTATCTTTCGCCATTAGGAGTTTCTATAGCAAAGAATCCTTTATCGCCCAAAGCTATATCAAGCTGATTGCCTGTTTCTCTTAAAGAACCCTGCTCCCATTCTGTGAAAACTTCATTAACTTCAACGCCTGTTCCCATTCTTCCTACATAAGGTCTTACATCTGTAGAACCAAGCGGAAATATTACTACTCCGTCATCTTCTGTTCTTGCAGCCATCATTTCTGGAAAAGCCTTAAAACTTACTGTATCTCTTTTAAATCCAGGTTTATCTACATTAGCTAAATTGTTAGCTACAACATCTAGTCTAGCCTGTTCAGCCATCATTCCGCTGGCACCTGTATAAACTCCTCTTACCATCTATAATCCCCCTAATTTTAATTCTTAATAATATAATTATAAAATATCATCTTTTTCTTTTTTTGTTTCTATATTAATAGTTTTTAATTTTTCTTCTAAATTTTCATATCCTCTTTCTATATGATAGATTCTATGAACATTAGTTGTACCTTTAGCTATAGCTCCGGCAGCAACCAAAGCAGCACCTGCACGCAAATCACTAGCTTGAACATCGGCACCTGATAACTCTTTACCGCCATTTACAACTATGTCAGAAGTATTCAACTCTATATCAGCACCCATACGAACAAGTTCCGGTACATGACTGAATCTATCAGGATAAATACCCTCTATAAGCTCGCTCTTACCTTTTATAGTGCATGCTAATGTTGTATAAATAGCCTGCAAGTCTGTAGGAAAGCCAGGATATGACAAAGTTTCAACCTTAAAAGGCTTTAATTCCTTATCTCTAGCATCTATTTCTATAGTATTTTCTGTAGTTTTTATATCACATCCTATATCTGAAAGCAAATCTAATACATAAGTTAAATGTTTAGGTTCTGCATTTTCAAGCTTCAATTTACCTCTTCCGGCAGCAGCTATTGCTAGGAAAGTGCCTGTTTCTATTCTATCAGGAATAACAGTAAACTCAGCACCATGAAGAGCTTCAACTCCTTCTATAGTTAGAATATCAGTACCGCCGCCTGTGATTTTTGCTCCCATAGCATTAAGCAAATCAACCAAGTTAGTACATTCCGGTTCTTTTGCAGCATTTCTTATGATAGTAGTACCTTTAGCCAAAGTAGCAGCCATCATAACATTATCAGTACCTAATACTGTAGGGCCGAATTTACCTGACAAGTCCATATCAGCACCTATTAAATCGCCTTCAACTCTAGCATCGATATATCCTGCTGTAATATCTATTTTAGCTCCTAATGCTTCCATTCCTTTTAAATGCAAATCTATTGGTCTTGGACCGAAAGCACATCCGCCCGGATATGATACTCTGCAATGCTTCCTCTTAGCTAGTAATGGCCCTAATACTATTATAGAACCTCTCATCTTTTTAACTAACTTATAAGGAGCTTCCTCGCTTTTTCCGTTATGAGATATTATTACAGTGGTATTATTTTTAAAATCTACTTTTTTCCCTAAAGGCTCTAATATATTTATAAGAACATGCACGTCTACCAAATCTGGAACATTATGAAGTATAACAGGTTCATCTGTTAAAATAGATGCAACGAGCAAAGGCAATGATGCATTTTTTGATCCTGATACCTTTAATACTCCCCCAATATTGTTTGAACCTTCTATCACATATTTATACATATATTTTCCGCCTTTAAACTTTAAAAGTATAAAAAATCTGCTTTCTTTATTTTCGGTATAATGAAAAAAGCCTTAATAAATTTTATTCATATATTATGTAAATATTCAAAAATTCGTCATTAAAACGCACGGTAAATAGGCTTAAATATATAATTTAAATCACCATTATCCATAAACATATATTTTTAATCCCATTAACATGTGTGGTATATTCTTTACAATTTTTAAAAAAACTTGGGCGGGTGCTGTAATTTCTAGTTTAAACAGAAAGAAAATACAAAGCAAAAATAACAATATAAATTAAAAAGCCTAGAGGGCGGGGTATGTAAATAAAATTTTAAACTTATTTTTTATCAACTTTTCCCGCAGCAAAAGTTGCAAAAGTGCCAAAATATATTTTATTTGAAACCTTATAAGAATTAAAGAACCTAAAGGGCGGGCAAGTGTAAATTAAATTTTAAAACTTTATTTACATACCCACCCTTTATTCTTTATAGTATATTTTTCAAATTTTAACTTTAATTATATTAATAACTTGATAATAAAAAGCACACCCACCCAAGTGATGCTTAAATTTAAAATCCATTTAACGCACGATTAACGAATTTTAATTATTTAATAAATTTCCATTGATAATGCAGTTAATTTTTTAGGTTTTATTCACCGTGCGTAAAGTTTATTTCAAGCCATATTTATCTTGAATCTCTTTTATATTTTCTCTAGCAATATCATAGTTAGGGTCTAATTCCAAAGCCTTTTTATAATCTTTTAAAGCTTCATTGTACTCCTCTAAATTTTCTTTAGATACTCCTCTGTTATTATAAAAAGCTCCATTATTAGGGTTTAACTCTATAGCCTTATCATAGTCTTTAATAGCTTCTTCATATTTACCTAAAACATCTTTAACACTTCCTCTATTATAATAAGCATCACTATCATTAGGGTTTAATTCTATTACTTTATTAAAATCTTTAATAGAGTCTTCATATTTACCTAAAACATTTTTAACAATTCCTCTGTTATTATAAGCATCACTGTAATCAGAGTCTAACTCTATAGCCATATCATAGTCTTTAATAGCTTCTTCATATTCACCTAAATCAACTTTAACACTTCCTCTGTTATTATAAGCAGCACTATAATTAGGGTACAACTCTATAGCCTTATCATAGTCTTTAATAGCTTCTTCATATTTACCTAATTTTTTTAGCATTTCCTCTGTCATAATAAGCATTAGTATAATTAGGGGTTAATTCTATTACTTTATTAAAATCTTTAATAGAGTCTTCATATTTACCTAAATCATTTTTAGCTTTTCCTCTGCCGTTATAAGCATCAGTATAATTTGGGTCTAACTCTATAGCTTTATTATAATATACTATGGCTTCTTCATATTTTCCTTCAAGAGAAAAAATATTTGCCCTATCAAAATAATATTCTGAATCCCTACCAGAATCATTATCATTAACAACTGACATAAAAATTTCCTAATATAAATTTATTGAAATAATTATAATATAAAAAAAATTTAATACCATGATAATTGGCATAAAATATTACGCACGCTTAACTAAGCTCTATATATAATAAAGATTAAAATTATAAATCTATCTATATTTTAAATATTATTCTGCGTGCGGTATGTGAATTTTAAATTTAAAAAACGCTTGGGTGGGCGTTATAATTAAATGAAAAACTATCAAGAAAAATAAAATAAAAATAACAAAATAAATTTACATACCTAAAGGGCGGGCAAATGTAATTAATTTTTTAAACTTAATTTACATACTTTCCTATTCACATTATAAAATTATAATTTAAATTTAATAAGAAAAAAGTATATACAACAAGAATTTTATTAGTTTTTTAATATATTTACCATATTAACATAATATTTTTTATAAATTTGGTTTTAATAAAAATATAATTATGGTATAATATATCTAACAATTTTATTAGGAGTAGGATGGAATATTATGACATACATTAAATTGAACAAAGAATATAAAGATGAAATAGTATACGAAACTATGCTTAAAATGGGATTTTTACATTATTTTAATACTAACTATTATTATAATAATAAAGGTATTCAATTCAAAAATGATGCTGAATATACTTTTATAGGTTTATTCTTATCATTTGATAATAATATACTTACTATTAACCATAATCATAGTATTTTGTATTTATCAGAATTTTTAACTAAGCATAATATAACTAAATTAACAGATATAGAACCTTCTTCCTTAATTGATGTAGAATATGAAGGAAAAGATCCTTATTACTGTTTTTCAAAATTAAATAATATTACACAAAAAGTTATTATTACTTTTATTGCAGAATTTGATAGAATTTACAGCAGTCTTGCAAAATAATATAAATAAAAGCGGTAAGAACTAAAAAATATAAGACATACAATTTTTGTCTTCTTCATATAATTCTAAAATAAAAATATAATAGCAATATATTAAAAATTATGATATGATTAATTTTCATCATAATAATATAAAAGGCTTAAATAAATGATAAATATCGCTATACTTGGAAGACCGAATGTTGGTAAATCTACACTATTTAACAGATTTGCAGGAAGAAGAAAATCTATAGTTGACCCTATGGCAGGAGTTACTAGGGATATAAGTATAGCTAAAACTTATATTGATGATATTGCATTCAATGTTTTTGATACCGGCGGACTGCTTGATGTAAGTGATGACACTTTAAATGAAAAGGTAAGAGAAAAAGCATTAAAAACTGCATTAGAAGATTCGGATATACTTTTATTTTTAGTAGATGCACATCAAAGCCACCCAGATGACAGACATTTCATTAATATAATAAGAAAATCCGGAAAACCTATAATACTTGTTATAAATAAAGTAGATGCTGATTCCCATAATAATTTGGTAAGCGAGTTCTATTCATTAGGTATAAAAGATGTATCTATAATAAGTGCCGAGCATAATAACGGTATTTATGATTTAAGAGAAAAAATATTAGAAGTTCTTGAAAGAAACGGATTTGATTTAGAAGCAGAAAAAGAAATATCTAAAAATAATAATTCTAATATAACAGATGAAAATAATAATACAATAGAAATTGAAAATATTGATGAAGATTTTGAAGAAGAATATTATGATGATGATTTAGATGAAGATGATGAAGAAAATTATAATAATAAAAAAGAAAAATCAAAACAATATAGGCTCGATGAATATATAGCACAAAAGAAAACAATCAACATAGCAATAGTTGGAAAGCCCAATGCTGGAAAATCTACTTTATTAAACACATTAATAGGAAAAGACAGAAGCATCGTTTCAAATATAGCAGGCACTACAAGAGATTCTATAGATGAAACATTCGATTTCAAAGACGATAATATTTGTCTTGTAGATACTGCCGGAATAAGAAAGAAAAAAAATGTTAATACTGATGTTGAATATTATAGCGTAAACAGAGCAATAAAAGCCATAGAAGCATCTGATGTTTGTATATTAATGCTTGATGTTTTTGAAGGGCTTACAGATCAGGATAAAACTATAGCTAATCTTATAATAGAAAGAAGAAAGGGAATAGTAATAGCAGCAAACAAATGGGATATAAGAGAGAAAGGAACTACTTGGAATGATTATGAAGCATATATGAAAGACGCTTTTCCTGTTCTTAATTATGCTTTTTATGCAAGAGTTTGTGCCAATAGAAAAAACGATGCAGAAAAACTTTTATCTTTAGCAGTAAGAGTAGCAAAAACAAGAATGCAGAGATTTGAAACTCATGCACTCACAGAAACTATGGTAAGGGCTACTAGAGAATATTCAATATCAGCAGGAGGAAATCCTTTCAAAATTTTCTATGTAGTTCAAACAGGGGTAAATCCTCCGGCTTTTGCTGTATTTTGTAATCATCCTCATAAATTAAATTCGCATTATAAAAGATATTTAGAAAATAGATTCAGAGAGATGTTCGACTTTAGGGGAACACCTATTATCCTCAATTTCAGAAAAAGAGGAAAAAAATTTGGAGGTTAAAAATATGATAGTTAAAATTATAGTAAGCATACTTGTTTCATATATAATCGGAGCAATACCATTTTCATTCATAATAGGAAAAATAAATGGACATGATGTAAGAAAAGAGGGAAGCTGCAATCCGGGTGCCAGCAATGTACTTCGCGTATGCGGTAAAAAAGCTGGAATCGCTGCTTATATTTGCGATATAGGTAAGGGAATGATTGCCGTTTTAGTACCGTCTTTTATATTATCAAGCATCATTTCAACTCATAGTTATATATTAGTAGCTTGTGCTATTGCTTCTATACTTGGGCATGTATTTTCTATATTCTTAGGATTTAAAGGCGGTAAAGGTGTTGCAACTAGTGCAGGTTCTATGTTTATGCTTGCACCTGTAAGTTTGCTTCTAACTATGGTATTTTTCTTTATAGGTTTATTTGCCTCAAGAAAAACTGTTGCTATAGGTTCTACTTGCGGAGCTATTGCTTTTCCTATAGTTTTAAGTTTTTTATATTTTAAAGCTAATTTTTTATACAGAATCTTTTTTAATATAAACTACATTATTCTTCTTCCTATAGCTATACTTCTTGCAATATTTATAATTATAAAACATATACCAAATTATAAAAGAATGCTTAAGGGCGAAGAAAATAGTTTTTCAAAAAAATAATAATTAATAAAAATATTAATATTAATTTTTGATAAAATACTATTTACAATTTCATAAAAAACATTACTATTGTTTTACATAAAATTAATTTATTTAGGGGTTAAATTATGAAACATTGTATTAAAATTCTAAGTGTATCTTTTATATTTTTATTTATTTTAAGCTGCGGAAATAAAAATGATCCTATAGAAAATCTAAAAGAAACAGCTAGATATGAAGGAACTTTAATAACTACACAAAATACTAGACAGCTTGAAACAAATAAATGCACTTTAATTGTTAATGAAGATAGTTCCATAGAAATCATCATAGAAGGCGGAAATATACGTAACAGTAGAGTAACCATAGCAAAAGAAGAATTAACTAAAGCTGGAGATGCTTCATACACAGCAGATAAAGAAGGAAAAAAATATTCTTTTGCTTTTTATGATACTTACATGAATTTAACAATCAACAATACTGATAATACAACATCAGAAGGAAAACTTTCAAAAATTAGTTAATCGCACGGTAAGCTGATTTTTATTTATTGTTTAATTCATAATTATAATTAGACATATATTTTTAATTTTATTATACGTGCGTTGTGTACACAATAAATTTAAAATCCGCTTGGGCGGGCAGCTAAAAATTCTAATTAAGCAAATAAAAAAATAAAAGTTTATACTGCAGATTGAAACTTTAAATATAAAGGGCGGGCGAATGTAATTAAATTTCATACCCCACCCTTTAAAATTTATTGCTATACTTTTTAAATATAAAAATCAATTATATTTAAAGCCTAATCAGAAAATAAAGCACCCACCCAAGTATTTTTTTATTTTAAAATCTTATCAACGCACGTTTAATTAAATTCTAAAATATAAAAAAATCTGAATTAAAAATGAATCTATATTTTTAGCTTTGTCTCCCGTGCGGTAAATACATAACAAATTTAAAATCCGCTTGGGGGGCAGCAAGAAATTCTAATTAAGAAAATAATAAAATAAAAGTTTATATTGTAGATTAAAACTTTAAATATAAAGGGCGGGCAAATGTAATTAATTTTTATATACCTAACACTTTATATTTTAAATTACAATTTTAAAATAAATAATTTTTCTATCAAGAAATACTCATGATATAACAGTGCTTATCCATTTAGAAAGTTCATTAGGTGTAATGGCCGCAACTTTAGCACCGATTTTTGACAACTGTTTCGCTGCCTCTTTATCATAACTTGCATCAGCATTATAGTCCAAAGCAGGAAGTACAAAAAGTTTAGACCTTGCCTCTATTATATCTCTTGCACTTTTATACATATATTTGTAATCTTTATTATCATATAAATCACTTATAAGAAGAACTATGGTTTTATCAGGTATAGTTGTGATCTTTTTAGCATATTCCAAAGCCATTAGAATATCAGTACCCCCTCCCAATTGTACTTTGAATAATACGTCAATAGGATCTTTTACCCTGTCGCTTAAATCAACTATAGAGGTATCAAATATTACAAGTTTTATTGATAAATATGGAAGGTTTGAAAATATAGAAGCCATAATCGAAGAATATATAACTGAATCAAGCATAGAACCGCTTTCATCTATTAATATTATTATATGCCATGGATTATATTTTTTTATGTTTTGATTGAAATATAATTTATCTACAAAAATGGTTTTATCTTCTATGTTATAGTTTTTTAAATTATTTCTTATTGTTTTTTTTACATCAAGATTTTTAAATATTTTATTTTGAGTAGTAGAGTTAGGAAGTTTTTTTCCATAGAAAACTTTTTTTATATCGCTTTCCATTTTATTTTTTATTTCATTGACAACTTTTCTTACTATATTATAAGCAAGTTTTTTAACGTTGCCGTTCATCATATCTTTAAATGTAAGAATATTTTTTAAAAGCTCCATATTAGGTTCCATCTCTTTTAAAATATTCTCATCAGTAATCATCTCGGTAAGATTATATTTTTCTAATGCATGAGTTTGCATAATTTCAACTGTTTTTTTTGGAAATAACTTTTTTACCTTAGCAACCCAAGTAGGAACAGTTAAAACACTTGCACCTTTTCCGCCTCTCTGTTTATCATTATTTTCAAAATCAGCATATCCAGCTTCTTTGCTGTACTCTCTATCATATAAAAAACCTAATGATTGATCCATTTCAGAATACTCTCCGTCAAGCTTTAAATTATCTTCAGCGAAACTTCCGAGTATTAAACGCCATCTATTTATATTTTTATTATCTGCATTATTATTCATACAATAATAATAAAACAAATAAATAAAAAATCAAATTTTTTTATGCTTTAAAATACTATTCTAATTCCCCGCCCTCTATGCTTTCTGCTTTATTTTGTCATTTTAGTATTTATTTTCTTATTTAATTTAAAAAGAAATTACAGCACCCGCCCAAACTTTTTTAAGTTTTTTAATCTTTACATATTTGATATTGTTTTGTTTTTATAAGGTTAAAGAGAAAATATTTTAAAAAATAAAATAATATGCTAAAAAAATTTACAATTTCAAATTACAGATCTTTTTATGATGAGGCTGTCTTAGATTTAACTGTTGATATTTCCGAAAAAAATGAATGCCGATTTATAAAGAAGATCAATGATGAATATATATCAAAATTATGTCTTTTATACGGATATAACGGTTCTGGTAAAAGTAATTTAATTAATGCTTTAAAATTTATTCTTTATTCTAATAATGGATATATAACTTCAAGCGATGATAGTATAAAAAAACTTTTAGACCCAAATATGATTCATGGCAAAAATGATAAAAGCAGATTCTGTTTGGAATTTTACTCTAATGATGAATGCATATTATATTTGTATGAATTAGTATTGGACAATGAAAATAAAAGAATATATTCAGAAAAATTTATAAAAAATAATGATATTATAGTATTTGAAAGAGAATTAAATCATATAAAAGACGGCATATTTAATTATAATAAATATATTCCAGATACAAATACATTTTTAAGTTTTATAAATGATGAAAAAATAGATGAATACAGAGAAGAAGTAAATTATTATCTTTCATTATTTAAAAATTTATGTTTCTTATTTCCATTTACGAATGAAGCAGACTTTTCTTCTTATGCTATAGTAGAGGCTTTCGATTATTTTAATAAATATAATGTTTGGTATATATATAAAAAACTATTATCTTTTATTGATATAGATGATTTGAATATAGAAGAAGGCATATCTCAAAATGAATTTTCTTTTATTATAGACAATAAGAGATTAGTATCAAAACATGATAGTTATAAAAATGATTTCGATGAAGTAGAATCAGAAGGAAGTAAAATTTACGCTATTAATTTGATTTATATATTAGTTTCTCTTATCAATGGCACATTATCTATAGTTGATGAATTTAATGGCATACAATCAGAATTACTGGAATTTGTTGTGAATTTATTCGGCAGTAATTTTTTTAATAAAATTCACCCAATAGAAACAGATACTTCTCAGCTTATACTTTCCACCCATGATTCATCTCTTATGAGTATTGGCGGAACTATGCTTTATAATTATTTTATAACAAATAAAGAAAATAATATAAGCCGTATTTATAGAGTTGATGATTTATCTAAAACAAATAATAATTTAAATATTGATAATTTAGAAAAAGAGTATAGAAAAAATAGATTAGGACTTACAAAGAAAAAAATAAGTATATTTTAATGATTAGTATTTATATATATACAATGAGCCTCTGTTATCATAAAGAGCTTCAGCAGAATTAATTTTGAATGCCATATTACAATCTTCTATAGATTTGTCGAAATATTTTTTATCACCGGAGTTTTTATATTTAGTAAAATATAAAGCACTTCTATTATTAAGAGCATATATATTATTATAATCTATTTTTATAAGCTCATCATAATCATTTAAAGACCTTGTAAATATATTTTCATCACCGCCTATTTTATATTTCACAGAATATAAAGTTGCTCTGTTATTAAGAAGCTCTACATCCAAATGATTAGCAGATAAAGCATCATTGAATATAATTAAAGCAGTTTCATAATCTTCTTCTGATTTCTTTAACTCATATCTTACAGAATATAATATTGCTTTGTTGTTTGATACATTTTCATTATTTGTATATAATGATAAAGCATATTGAAAATATTCATTTGCTTTTTTGAAATATTCATCTTTATTTTCTCTGCCGTACATTTTTGTATATAATATACCAGCCCCATTCAAAGCTAAATGATTTCTATCATCTAATTGAAACATCTTCTCTATTATTTCTAATGCCTGATCATCTCTTGAGTTTTTCATCTCTTTTACTAATCTTTTGTACATTTCTTCAATCTCAAGTCTTATAGCTTCGATTGAAGATGAATCAATCATATTTCCTATAGGATTAGAAGGTTTTTGAGTATCCTCTTTAATATTTTCATTTGCATTATTAACCGGCGGACTGACATGAACTGTATTATTTATACTGTTATTGGTGAAATTAATTACAAGAGTCAATATAAACATAAGAATTGCTATAAACAATAAAGCATAAGTAGTAGTTCTTACATTATTTTTCATTGTATAATCTACAGAAAATTTAAGAGAATTAAAATGCGGAGTAATACCTAATCTTACCTGTTCTTTAACTAAATTAGTAAATTCATTTGTTATGGCATAATTATTCAACTCTTCTTTAAAGTATAAAGTCATCATATCCATATACTTACTTTCCATTCTCAATGAAAGTGAGTTTGTAAAGTTTTCGAGTTCTCTTCTAATTCTATTTTCTGTACCTACACTATATATATTATATGTAATAGAGAATACTAAAAGCATTATTGGGAATAGTATTAATATAACTAAATTGAGTTTTCTTATAGCTTTTTCTTTCATTTCTTATAAAAAACCTTCTTTCTATTACATTATCTATATTTTAACACATTTATTTAAATAATCAATTTTTCTTCGCGTCTGAGAGGAATCGAACCCCCAACCGGCGGAACCGAAATCCGCTGCTCTATCCAATTGAGCCACAGACGCTTTACAATATTATTATAATTATCGGCAATTATGAACTATAGTTTACAATATAGAGGTAAATCTCAATAACATATTTTGTATAAAAGTATAATAAAAAATGATTATTTTCAAATGCTATTTTAATAACTTTAAAACTAAATATATATAATAGTATATTAATATATATTAATATATGAGAAAATATCAAGTTATATTGAAATTAATATGTTTTTTTATTCTAACTTAGGAGCAAATCTTAATCCTAATTGAAAACCGAACTCTATTGCATCTTCTCTAAAATTTGAATCTTTCTGTTGAAGTCCAAAATCATAGTTTATATGAACTCCCAAATTAAAAGCTATATTATCAACAAAGAAAAAAGAATAATCTGCTGTAAGTTTAATATAGGGTATTACAGGTATTACTTTACTATTTTTTATATCTTCAAAATTAAAATTCTCTATTTTCTGATTTTTGCTATATGTTTCTCCGACTTCGGTTGCATTTAGATATGCATATTCAGTTGAAAAAATTGCCAATAAAGGAATTTTAACGCCAAATCCTAAACCAAAAGAAAAATTTCCTTTATTAAATTTAGGAAGCAGCCCTATTTTTATACTATGAGTTCTTACATTTTTAGTTAAAGTATCCGAAAGATCAAATCCTTCCCCTTCTATACGCATTATTGATGTATAAGAATTATAATGATATCCTATTTCAGCCAAAGCACTTATACCCATATCATCATATATATTAAATAAATATCCAAGCTTTACATCTACTCCAGCACTTGCATTTATTTTACCGATAACATCTCCCCTCTTAATAGAAAAATTATCCCCATAAACATCAATATTAGGTTTTCCAATAGGTATAGTAAAAGAAGCCCCTATAGGCATATCAATTATAGCTTCAAATCCGCTATCAGCAAAAACATTAATATTTGATATCATTAAAATAAAAATTATCAATATAAAATTATTTATTTTTTTCATAAATTAAAATCCTAATAACAAAATTAACATATAGTATAAGTCTTTATATTTTACAATTTGCTGCCGTATCTAAGTCCTACCTGAGCAGTTATATCCAAACTATCCAATCTTATATTCTGAGATGATCCAGCTACAGGTAATCCAAAGTCATATCCTAAATATGCCCCAACCACAACAGCAAACTTTTCTGTGAAAAAGAAATTGTAATCAAAACTGAGTTTTAGATATGGTATTATATTTCTGCTGTAAGTATCTTCTATATCTTTTCTATTTAGTTTAGCTTTTATATTTTCTACTATTTCACGGTCATTATTACGGGAACCTGTTCTTTTAAATTCATATTCAGCAGCCAATGGAATTTTTAATCCAAATCCAAGACCTATTGCAAAATTTTCTATATTAATTTGAGGCATAATTCCTATTTGAAAGCTATGTGTTCTTAAAGACAAATCTACAGACTGTCTTGATACCTTTCCTAAAAATCTACTTTCTCCAAATGAACCAAACCCATAACTATCATAGCTATAGCCTAATTCAAACAAAGGAGTAATTCCAATCTTGCCTAAATCAAACATATATCCTAATTTAGTATTAACCCCGGTATTGATGCCTATTTTATTAAGAGGTTCTGCCAAAATTAATCCATCGCCAATACATACTGACAATCCTACTGGCACATTAAGTATAGCTACAAAACTATTTTCAGCAAATGATTTTATACTAACTAGAAATATAAATGCAATAATCAATATAATATTTTTCATTATAATCGTCTCCTAAAATACAGTCTATAGTATATTAAAATATAAAAAAATATCAAGTTATATTAAAATTAATATATTTTTTATTTTATAGTATAGGGGCGAATCTTAATCCTAATTGAAAACCGAACTCTAATCCGTCTAATCTGAAATCAGTACCTTTAGTCTGCAAACCAAAATCATAATTAAAATAAGCTCCTATATTGAAAGCTATATCCTCAACAAAGAAAATAGAATAATCTGCTGTAAGTTTAATATAAGGTATTATAGGTATTTCATAATTATCCTTTATACCTGTAAAATTGAGTTCTTCTATGAACTGACTTTTGTTATAATAAGGTTTTTCTATATTAAAATATAAATTTTCTCTTGCCACAATTGCATATAAAGGCACCTTGATTCCAAATCCTAAACCCAAAGAAAAATTTCCTTTATTAAATTTAGGCAGTAATCCTATTTTTATACTATGGGTTCTTATATTTTTAGTTATATTATCATCAAGCTTTTCTCCTGATTCATCTTTTATATGAATTACCGTAGTATAAGAATTGTAACTATATCCTATTTCAGCTAAAGTACTTATTCCTATATCCTCATATATATCAAATAAATATCCAAGTTTAACGTCTATTCCAGCACTTGCATTTACCTTACCATTTATTTCTTGTATCTTAATAACATTATTATTGCCTAAATTAAAATCAGGGGTACCAAAACACATAGTAATAGAAGCACCTATAGGCACATCAATTATAGCTTCAAATCCGCTTTCAGCAAAAACATGAATATTTGAAAGTATTAAAATGAAAATTATCAATACAAAATTATTTATTTTTTTCATAGAATCAAAATCCTAAAATAAAAAATACAGTATCAGTTTTCATAGTATACTGTTATATCTAAGCCCTACCTGAGCAGTTATATCCAAACTATCCAATCTTACATTCTGAGATATTTCTTTTATAGGCAGTCCGAAATCATATCCTAAATATGCCCCTATAGTAACAGCTAATTCTTCTGTGAAAAATAAATTGTAATCAAAACTGAGTTTTATATATGGTATTACATTTATGCTGTAAGTATTTTCTATATCTTTTCTATTTAGTTTATCTTTATTATGTTCTGATACTTCTATTTTATTATAATCGGATTTTATTCTTCTATATTCTAATTCAGCAGCTAATGGAATTTTTAATCCGAATCCGATACCTATCGCAAAATTTCCTATATTAATTTGAGGTATAATTCCTATTTGAAGACTATGTGTTATTAAAGTCATATCTAAAGACTGTCTTATAAGGCTTCCAACAAATTTAGTTTCATTAAATGAAACAGCTCCATAAGTATCATAACTATATCCCAATTCAAACAAAGGAGTAATTCCAATACTGCCTAAATCAAACATATATCCCAATTTAGCATTAACTCCAGTATTTAATCCTAATTTAGTAAGAGGTTTTCCCAAAATCAATCCATCAGCAATACATACAGATAATCCTACAGGAACATTAAGTATAGCTACGAAACTATTTATAGCAAAAGATTTTATATTAACCAGAAGAATAAAGGCAATAATCAATGGAATCTTTTTCATTATAATTATCTCCTAAAAGATACATTTTATAGTATATTAAAATATAAGAAAAATATCAAGCAATATTAACTATCATAATCTAGGAGCAAATCTCAAACCAATCTGAACACCTATATCAAAACTATCAACTCTATATGTTTCATTTAAGTTTGATGCTTTATATGATAGTCCTATATCATAAGCAAAATAAGCCCCTAAATTGAAAGCTAATTTACTTGTAAAGAAGAAAGAATAATCAAATGTAAATTTAAAATAACCTATAACAGATGATAAATAGTCTGATTTTTTATAATCTGTTTTAATATTATACTCCGATTTTATTGAATCGCCTAATATATTTATAGTTTTTTTTGTTTTACTTTCTCTTGTTCCTGAAATTGGTATTTTTACTCCCCCTCCTATACCAAAAGAAAATGCACCGAAATTAAACTTTGGAAGAAGACCTATTTGAAAGCTATGCAAATACAAACTATTTTCTATATTATATTCCTCACTTCCCCCTAATGCTGAAACACTATGATATACTGAATATCTAAAACTATCATAACTATATCCTAAATCTGCTAAAACACTTAATCCGAATTTTCCAAAAGCAAACATATAACCAAGCTGAGCATTCACTCCTGCATCAAATCCTGCTTTAGTATTGATTTGAGGCTCATTTCCTATTGACTCAACCTCGCCATTGAATATTCCTAAGGAAACCCCTAAAGGTACATTTAATACTGCTTCAAAACCGCTTTCGGCAAATAACTTTATATTAAATGTCATAATGATAATAATTAATAATATTTTCTTTATATTCTTCATAAATAAACCCAATATAACTAATATATAAAACCATAAAATAAAAGTCCGCCGATATAAAAATCAGCAGACTTTTTATTCAGTAAATAAAATCAAATATTAATATCCAACTCTAGGACCGAATTTGAATCCTAATTGAGCTCCTACATCGAAACTATCCACTCTGGTATCTTTATCTGTTTTGTCAGAAAGTCCTATATCGTATCCTATATAAGCACCTAAAACGAAAGCCATATTATCAGTAAAGAATAAAGAGTAATCAAATGTAGCTTTAATATATCCTATGATATTTGAACCAAAATAAGAAGATTTATAATCTGTTTTTTGATTATTACTTTCTGAACCATTATATGTTTCTTTCATTTCAATAGTACCCGATATAGGTATTTTTACACCTCCGCCTATTCCTAATGCAAAGTTTCCAAAGTTAAATTTAGGAAGAACTCCCAACTGGAAACTATGTAAATATAAATTTCGATATAGCTTCATTTCATTACCAAAACCACTTATTGAAAGTGAATATCTGTAGCTATCATAACTATATCCCAAATCACCTAAAAGGCTTAATCCAAAACCGCCGAAATCAAACATATACCCTATTTGAGCATGCACTCCTGAATCAAATCCTATTTCTGAATTAATTGCTGGAGCTATACCGGTTGTAGTAATTTCTCCTGTAAATATACCGAAAGATGCTCCTAATGGTACACTTAAAGCTGCTTCAAAACCGCTTTCTGCAAATACTTTCATATTAGCTGCTAATATGAAAAGAAATACTAATGATAGTTTTTTTATTTTGTTCATTATTTTCTAGTCTCCTTAAAAAATATTCCATATATAATTAATAAACTACTTTATTTTTTATAAAAAATCAATGAGAATAATAAAGATTTTTTACTTATTAATACAAATTATTTATATATATAGTACAAGTATAATACAAATTATAAATTTTAAGTGTTTAATCTGTTGATCTTATAAAGCTTTGCTGCTAAATGCTTCAAACTAGATTTTTTATATTAAATAAAGAGGTCAGACATTTTATGGACTTATTTATAAGTAAAAAATTATAGTATTAATTATTGAAAGTTAATGTGGAAGAAAAAATGGGCGAAAGACGGGACTTGAACCCGCGACATCCAGATCCACAATCTGGCGCTCTAACCAACTGAGCTACATTCGCCATTTAAACATTAAAAAGAGTTATTATTTTTTATCATACAATAAAAGCCGATGACAGCGGCTTATATACGCGCCAGACAGGAATCGAACCTGTAACCTACTGCTTAGAAGGCAGTTGCTCTATCCAATTGAGCTACTAGCGCATTCGGGATGGTGAGACTCGAACTCACAACCCCCTGCTCCCAAAGCAGGTACGCTAACCAATTGCGCTACATCCCGTTAATTTATGTGTGTTAATTATATACTAATTATATTTTTTGTCAACATTATTTTTTAATATAATCTGTTTAAGAGCCATAGATATTGCACACTTTTAGTTTAAAAAAAAGATGGTATTCCTTATAATTTATAATTGCTACAA
>NZ_CALXYQ010000020.1 GCF_944393015.1 uncultured Brachyspira sp. | reverse complement strand
AATTATGATACACCTATGTTATACTTCAAAAAGATAAGGAATACTTAAATGCAATATGTATGGCACCCATGCAAAACACAAATAAATATATTATATTTTATAAACTTTTCTATTGAAAAAGAATAAATTAATATATATAATCTATACCAAAAAAATTAACAAAATATAGATAATGGAATAAAAATGAAACTCATTAAACAATTTGCTGTAATATTTTCTATATACTCAATATCTGATATTCTAAGTAAAACTTTAAAACTGCCTATACCTGGAAATGTAATAGGCATGATGCTTTTATTTATATTATTATTAACAGGAATAGTAAAAGAAAGCCATATAGACGAAGCAAGCGAATTATTAATAGCAAATATGTCATTATTATTCATACCGGGAACTTTGGCTATAATAGATGAATATCAATATGTAAAAGATGAAATTATACCATTTGTAGCAATATGCATATTTATGGCAGTAATTATTATGATAAGCACAGGGTTATCCTCTCAGTTTTTTGAAAAATTATTTTCAAAATTGAGGAAATAATAATAGCATAATCTTAACTATTTAAATACTAAATAGGTACATTTAGAAATATATAATATAAAAATAGTGCCACATTGACAAATGCTTTTGAGTTAATTTATTAAGCCAAACCTTTAGGCGAACCAATTAGGCATTTTACAGTGGGCGAACATAGCAATAATAGCGAGATAATCCGCCGAGTAATGAAATTATTTTGTGACTATTTGGCTTTGTCGAGCATAACAATAAATAAGCGAGACAAAGCCGCCGAGTAATGAAATTACTTGGGACTATTTGGCTTGTCGAGCATAACAACAAAAAAGTGAGCCGAAGCAGCCAGTAACTTCAGTTACTGACTTATAATAGCGAACCAAGTAGGCACCTTCGGTGGGCGAACATAACAATAAACAAGCGAGACAAAGCCGCCGAGTAATGAAATTACTCGGGACTATTTGGCTTTGTCGAACATAACAATAATAAGGACAATATTATGAAAGAATTATTTATACAAAACCCTATTATACCAATAGTGATAACTTTAATAGCATATATAATTTCATATACTATATATGTAAAAACTAAATTTCCTGTTTTGACTCCATTAGTAACAAGCGTAATATTAGTAGGTTTTTCTCTTTATTTTATGCAAGTACCATACAGTGTTTATAATGAAAGCGGCGGTAAATTTATAAATGCTTTAGTAGGACCAGCTACTGTTGTTTTAGCTCTTCCAATATATAGAAATCTTCCTATATTAAAAGCTAATCTAGCCGTAATATTTATAAGTATAGCTATAGGAAGTTCAATAGGAATAATGGGAATATTTATATCTGCTAAATTAATGGGGATATCTGAAGCTTTATTTCCTTCTTTACTTACAAAATCTGTAACAACTGCTATTGCTTTGGATATCACTTCTAATATGGGAGGAATAAGATCTATAACTATTTTATCGGTTATTATATCCGGAGTTACAGGTGCTATTCTTGCCCCTACTGTATGTAAAATATGCAAAATAAAATCATCATTAGCTATAGGACTTGCAATTGGCACATCTTCCCATGCTGTTGGAACTAGCAAAGCTATAGAATTGGGAGAAACAGAAGGTGCTATGTCAGGATTAGCCATAGGTATTGCCGGTGCTTTATCAGTTGTTCTTATACCAATACTATATAAACTTCTTTTGATAATATGGGGATAAAATCATCTTATTCTTGATTCCATTATATCAATTATATCATTATTCTTGAAATATACACTGAATATATTTTCATCATCTCCGCAGTCAACTTTGGAATCTATACTGCCGTCTTCATTGATTTTTATTAGTATTTTATATATCTCCAAATTATCATACCAATTATCATCTACATCTATAAACATAAAATCGCCGTAAGCTGTTTTTAATTGGTCTCTGGAATCTGATAATATAGAAATATGATCTTTTAAATTATTTATAATATCTTCTAATTTCCAAACTTTATGAATACCTATATCAAATAAACTTTCTAATTGTTTACCGAAAATTTTCATAGGTTTAAATACCTTATACAATTTCCAATCATCTTCATTTATATTTGCGGCTTCTACATCTACTAAGTCTTCTACATTTATCATAATCTTCTCCGTCATTTTAGAATGTTTTTTTATAAATAGTTTTTAATTGATTTTCTTATTTATCATATCTTTTATTTATTACATATAATGAAGGTAATGTAATTATTGAAAATATAATTATACTATAAAAAATACCCTCTGCATCTAAATTATATTTTTTATTATAAATCATTTCTGTTTCTTTTCTAAAAGGTGTTGGCTTACTGTCTCCATCAGGACCTTTGCATTCTTTTTCTGAAAACATCACAAGAAGCATAAATGATAATATAAATAAATATTTTTTCATAAATAAAATCTCTTTTAGTTTCACTGCATATAATTTTTAGTATATTAAAAAAAGTTAATATGTCAATACTTGTATAAAATCTAAATAAAATTTATTTACAATATGGAATAATGATTGTTAAAAAAGATAAACAGCAAATTACCACTTTTTATTTATAACTTCCTCATAAGTCGGTATGGAATCTATTGCCCCTTTTCTAGTAACAGTTATATTAGAAACTTTTGTAGCAAAAATTATAGCTTCTTCTATAGATTTATTATCAGCTATCATTCTTACAACCCCACCCAAAAAACTATCACCTGCTGCGGTAGTATCTACAACATCAACTTTATAGGCATCAAAATGTTTTCTTTCTTCTTCATTTATAAAATCGCATCCATTAGCACCCAAAGTAAGTATTATATTTTTAACTCCGCATTCAAATGCATAATCTATACCGCCTATTATATCTATCTCTGTTTCATTAGGTATCAATATATCAACATAGCTTAAAAAATCTCTGCTTAGCTTTACAGCCGGAGAAGGATTGAGTACAACTGTTTTTCCTAGCTTTTTAGCGATATATGCTGCGTATTCAGCTATTTCCAATGGAATTTCAAGCTGCATTACTATAATATCATATAAAGATATTAATTCTTCTTTTATATCATCTTTTGTAATTAAAGCATTAGCCCCTTGTGCTACAATAATATTATTTGCACCATAATTGGTAACAGTAATAACTGCAATACCTGTGGAAACATTATTTTTTATTATTAAATTATCAGTATTAACATTATTAGAAATTAAAGCATCGCATAAATCTTTTCCTAAACTATCATCTCCTACAGCTCCAAGCATGCTTACATCACCGCCTAATTTACCTATAGCACAAGCTTGATTTGCTCCCTTTCCTCCATTTCCTGTATAAAAATTGCTTCCTAATATAGTTTCTCCTTCCTTAGGAAAACGAGGAGCTGTTACTACTAAATCTTTATTTATGCTTCCTATAATTAAAATCTTTTTACTCATACATAAACTCTAATTCATTTAAAAATTCATCATTTTGCATTTACAGTGTTATTTAAAGCGAAATCATTAGCACTTTCTTGATCTTTTTTATCATAATCTTTAAGAGGTATTTTATTTCTTATAGCAGCGTAAATTGTAGGAACTATGATTAATGTAAACATAGTAGAAACTATAAGTCCTCCCAATAATGCTATAGATAAAGGCTTATACATTTCATTTCCGCTTCCCATACCCAAAGTCATAGGGAATATACCTAATATAGTGGTGAGAGTTGTCATAAGTACAGGCCTTAATCTTCTTTTACCGGCAAGCAAAGCAGATTCATCTCCGTTTATATGTTTTTCATGCATAAGCTGATTCATATAATCTATTAATACTATACCATTATTAACTACTATTCCAATTAAAACTATAAAACCTACAGCACTATAAGCATTGAGTGTGGTATTAGTTACAAATAAAGCAATAAGAGAACCGGCAAAGCCGAAAGGTATTGCAAATGCTATTACAAAAGGTGCTATCAAAGATTCAAACTGACTAGCCATAATAGCATAAACTAAAACTAAAGCCAAAACCAAAGCCTGTATTAACTGTACAAATGCTTCATTCATATCCTCATAATCTCCGCTGTAATTTATAGATATGCCGTTTGGTATGAATACATTACTATCTATATTATCTTTTATTTCAGCAATAACCTCGCTTAAAGGTCTTCCATAAACATTAGCAATTACAACTGTAAATCTTTTTCTGTCTTTTCTCTCTATTCTATTCGGACCATAACTTTTTACTATATCCGCTATTGAGGATAATGGTATCAATACACCTTTTACAGGTATACTCACCTTTTTTACATCATCTATTGTAACTTTGTCAATATTTTCTAATTGAACATTAACATCTACATCTGTAAAGTCAGAATTTTCAGGTGTTATTGTAGTAGCTGTTTTTCCTGCAAAACTTGTATTTATTATTCTTGCTACATCATTAACTTTAAGCCCCATTTTAGCAGCTATATCTCTATTAACATATATTTGAAGTTCTCTGTTTGATTCATCAATATCAACCATTGCACCTCTTACACCTTCTATATTTGATATCGCACTTACTATTCTATCTCCAAGCTCTTTTGCCTGAGCAGCATCATCTCCAAGCATCTCTATTCTTATAGCCTCGCCTGTTCCTCCGCTTGGACTTGATCCTAATGCCATAACATTTATTTTTGCAGGATATCTTTGAAGTTTTTCTCTTGTAAGTTCAACATAATCTTCAATAGAACCTTTTCTTCCTTTGCTTTTGGATTTTAATTCTATTCTTATATTAGCACTATTTGCTTCATCTCCTTTTCTTATCCTTGACTGAATCTTTACCAAATCATCTTTAACTATTTCTCTTATATCATTTTCCATAAGTCCAATGAATGACTGTGTCTGTTCATATTTAGTACCTATAGGCATAGTTACACGCACCATATACTGACCTTCATCAGTTTTAGGAAATCCCTCCTTACCAATAAACATAACTCCTAAAAATATTATAACGGATACTAATATAATAGATGGTATCAATACAGTTTTCTTTCTTCTTATTGCAAAATGCAAAATTTTATCATAGATATTGCTCATGTTATCATGTATGTATTTATTACTTAAAGCTTCAAATTTTGAAAAGAGTTTTAATTTTTTATTTGTTATGAGTCTTGCTCCAAACATAGGCACTATTAAAATAGCAACTAATAAAGAAGCTATCATTGACACAGTAACAGTGATGCATAAATCTCTAAAAATCTGACTAACCATACCTTCAATATATAAAAATGGAAGGAATACAGCAATAGTGGTGAAAGTAGAAGCTGAAATGGCAAGCGATACCTTATAAGCTCCATTAATGGCTGATGAATATTTTCCATATCCATGATGTCTGTAATAAAATATATTTTCAAGCACTACAATAGAATTATCAACCATCATACCTATTCCAAGCACAAGCCCTGAAAGTGATATTACATTTAAAGTAACTTTCATAAAATACATAAGCGTAAAAGTTACTATTATAGAAATAGGTATTGATATAGCTATTATCAATACAGTTCTAATATTCCACATATAAATCATAAGAACTATAACAGCAAAAAGTCCTCCCTGCCAAGCAGCCTCAAGAACTCCTTTTATAGACTCATTTATACTATCGGCTGTATTAAACATTATTTCATATTTTACGCCTTGAGGAAAATTATATTCTTCTAATTGCTTTATTACATTTTTTGCTACTTCAGCAGTATTAGCTCCTGACTCTTTGCTTACAGCTATTGATATAGAATTTTCACCATTAATCTTTATTATATTAACATCATCATCATAACCCTGATAAACATCTGCTAAATCCTGTATTTTTACTACAGATGAATTACCTACATTATCTTTTTTTAAAGCAATAATAGTATTTTTTATATCATCAACACTATTTATCTCTCCCATTGTTCTTATTGTATATTTATAAAAACCCTGATCTGCCTGCCCTCCAACCAAATTATTATTATCTCTAGCAAGCACAGAAGCTATTTCATTTATATCAATATTATATGCTTTTAATCTATTTAAATTAACATCTATCTTTATTTCATTTTTTAATCCGCCTAAAACTTCCGCCTGAGCTACACCTTTAGCCTGTTTTATCTGAGGTGCAATCTGATTATCTGCTATATTATATAAAGCTGCCTGATCATTCATACCATAAATGGCAACTTCCATTAATGAAATATCATCTGTGCTAAATTTTCTTATTATAGGTTTTTCAGCATTATCCGGAAGCAAATCTATAACCTGCTCCAATGCCTCTCTTATATCTTCTGAAGCATCATTTAAATCTGTTCCCCAGTTAAATTCTATAGTTACATCTGATGCATTCTCTCTTGATGTTGAAGTGATTTCTTTTATATTATTTACTGTAGCTACAGCACCCTCAATGATTTTTGTAACTGATTTTTCTATCTCTTCAGGACCGGCATTTTTATACCTTGTATAAATGCTTACATAAGGAACTTCAATACTAGGCATAAAATCTATTGATAGTTTTGATAGGCTCACAATACCTAATATAATTATTGATACAATAACCATAAGTATAGTTACTGGTCTTTTTACAACTGTTTCTATTATTGTCTTCATAATCAAACTGTTTTCTTAATATGTATTCTACAATATCTTTTTGATATTATAGCATATTAGACGATAAAATGTAAAAAAAGTTTCAAGCATATACTAATAAATTAAATAATCTATATTAATTAAAGCATTTTTTTATTACATTTCAATGAATATCATCAAATACTTATTCAAATATTATGCCATTATTGATATTTAATACATTATAGCAAGTAAATATCATTTAATAATAAATATTAAAAAATATATAAAATTGTATTGATTTTTTACAATATTCATTTATAATAAAATAAATTTAATAATACATTTAAATTCGTATTTAAATGCGTAAAGGCATGTAATCATATTTTACATTTGCTGCAATCATATAAAATAAACATTAATTAATAATGTTTATATAAAAACAATCAAAAGGAGTTCAAATTATGAACAAAAAAATTTTATCTATTATTTTCACTTTATTTTTAGCAGGGCTTTTATCTGTAAGCTGTTCTAATAAGGACACAACAGGTACAGGCGGAAACAATAACAATGGCGGCGGAAGTACTACACCAACAATTCCAACAGGAAATGGTGATGGTATAAATTCAAGTTATACACAATACAAATTTTTTGCTGGTACAGATGAACCATTAATTTTAACACTTAATGACGGTACTACAAAAAATATAACTACTAAAGAAGATTTTCAAATGAGTGTATCTAAAAATGATCCTAATTTACAAGATGCAAATGCTGGGGGCATATTAATAAAAATGCCTGCATTAAAAGATATAGGATTTTCATCTGATGTTATAAGAATTCCTGCTAAAAATATATCATCAGAAAGCCTTTCTACATACACAATACATACTCTTTATTTCCTTAATGCTGATAAAACTATATGGGTTGAATTAAAAAGTAATGGTACTATTAGTATAAATCGCGAATTACAAATGGATGTTACATTAACAAAAATTACAGCAGAAAAAGATAAAGACCCTGTAACTGAAACTTATAACTTAAAGACAAAAAGTAAAATAGCAAATAGAGATAATATGGAAATGGGTTCAAGCGTACAACCTATAGATATAGGAAATTCTACAATAATAGATCCAAATTATTAAAATAAATAAGACAATGGCTTCCTATTTATAAATAAAAAATATTAAAAAAGGGTTTTACTTTATTATACAGGTAAAACCCTTGATTTTTAGTATCAAAATAAAATTATACTTAATAAAAATGGGTTAATATTATCTTTTAATAATAAATTTACAAATATAAAAAGGATTATAACAATAATGAAAAAAATAAATATACACTTTATTTTTGCTTTATCTTTAATATGTTTATTTTATTTTAATCAAAACTCATATGCTCAATCAAAACAAAATACTATCAGAGTGCCTGAATATGGAACAGGTATAAATAAAAGCTGGAATGACAGATTTTGTGTAGGTTTTGTACAAATAACTAAAAATAGATCCTCTTTAGGTGAAACACAAATGAGAGTTTTAGGTTCTAAAAATACATACAGAGATAATGGAACTTTATTAATAAAACTGCCTTTAGAAGATCTATATATAAACAGTGAAATACAGGCAAAAAATATAGTTGAAATGTCTTCATCAGAATTTTCTGTACATGCAGTAATATATGCAGAAAATAATGATACGCCTATAATATTTAAAACATCAACTTTTAGATATGAAAGATCAGAGCTTTATATAAATGCTTCTCTCACTATAGAAAATGATGTCTATTATATAAAAGGCACATTAAAACATAATCCTAATTTTGGAGAATAAAAAATAATTAATTATTTATAGGAGTTTTTAATAATTAATATTAATATAAGGAGAATACATATGAAAGTAAAATTATTAATAATATTTTTTGCATTAGTATTTATTTCATGTCAAAGCAAAGAAGATACTTGGTTTAAAAATGCTGGAAATAAATTTTATACCAATACAAAAAATCAGTCTATATTATTCATAGCGGATAAAGTATTAGTCGGTGATGAAAAAACAATAATAGATCCTCTAGGTTCATTAATAACTTTGGCTACAACTTATGTTAAAGAAATAAAAAGCAAAAATGAAGCAGTATACACTATGGAGTTTTTTGGAAATCAGGATCTCAATTTCACACTTGAAGGAAATACTCTTAATGCTTTAATAAATGGAGAAGATATAAAATTCTATTATAATGATGAGCTTACTAAAAAATATTATACTAATATAACAGCTATGCAAAAATGGATTGAAGAGTATAATGCTACTAATACCAAATAATTAATTCTTCTATTATTCAATTATTTAACGCTGCAAAAGTATTAAACAAAATTATTATGATACTTTTGCAGTGATTTTTTTATATAATACTTATTTCAATAAAATCATCTAGTAAACATCTTTATAAATCTTTCTCTGTATTTGTAAGTAAGTAATTTTTTATTATATAATTCTGCTAATTTCTTTATTTCTGTATCATCCATTTTTTCTGTATCTACAGCATATATGTAACTGTCTTCTTTAAAACCTTTTATCATTATATTAATATAATTATTAAATTTTTTCTCCAAAAATAATTTGAAGAACATTATAGAACAAGTAAGCATAAGAGAATTGACTATTACATATATAAGTATAAACATATAATAAGGATAAATAAATTCCTTACCGCTTCCCATAAATAAGAATCCGTTTCCAAGCATAATAGCCACTTCAAAAAGCAAATGCCTTCCTTCAAAATTATCCCAATCTTCTGATCTATATTTCAATTCATTATCATAATATACAAGAACCATATTATAACTTTTAGCAAAGCCCTCATATTCAAGTTCATCAGTATCAGCATTTTGAGAAAATGCAAGTCCTGCCTCATATATTATTTCATTTTTTGTATCATCATAAGAAGTTATTATCTTATTATCAAATACCCAATTTATTATTCCATATAATACTATAAATATAACAGCCATTATAATAGAAACAACTATTATAAAATTTGAAGATATCAAAGAATAAAAAGTATTCTTATTTTCAATGCTAAATAAATAGAAAAAGTATATTATATGAGATATATAAAAAATAAATAGAACATGATAACCTCTAGTGAGAAAAGAAGCTATAAGATTTTCTCTTAAAAAAACTCTGTTCAAAGAAAAAAAGTTAGTTATATAAAAAAGTCCTAATATAGACAGTATAAAAGGCACTAAATATATTACTAAATAAAAAAAAGTTTCAATTCTAGAATATCTATTTAATTTATAGAAAAACACACATACAAAATAAAAAGAGCATACAAACTCTATAAGCATTAATACCCTCATAATATATGCAGGTACATTCAAAATCATATATGCACACATTGATATTATAGTTAAAGATGATACAGCAGATACTATAAAGGTAATATTATATTTACTTAATTTTTCCACTTTATTTCTCCTGTTTTTGCTTTATCATAAATAACTCTAATCATCTTATAATCCAAACCCAAGAAAGAAGCATTATTAACCAAATTATACAAAGCACTTGAAAATATAGGCTGAGTGTCTTCTATAATTTTATCAGTATAAGGATATGATGCCATTATCCTTGACAAATTAAAAAGTATTGCTATTAATTTAGATGAAGAAGAAAGCTCATCATTTGTTATAGAATAAGGAATGACACTTTTTGCTGCTATTGCTATGAATATAGGATTAATATGCTCCAAAGTAGATATATTAGATATAGAATGTTCTATCATTTCCCTAGCTTTATCTATGAATTCTTTTTGTTCATATTTATATTCATAGTATATTGGAAGAGATGCTATATAGCTTGTATGCATTATATCTCTTAAAACCAAAAGTATAGAAATATAATTAACTAATTCTTCACTATTTAATTCAAACTTATCATCATTTATTATTCTATCTTCTTCGCCGTTTCCTTTAGTCCAAGATATAGATAATATTTGCTTTATAATATCATTTTCAAATATGGTATATGTATATGATATGTAGTCCAGAAAGGCTTCATTAGTATTTGCTCTTTTTATTATATTGATAATAGATTCTCTTTGCATTTCTATAGTATCATCAGAGCCGGGTATATGAGATAAAAAATTAAAGTTTATGACGTTTTCTATATAATCTATAAACTTTTCATAAGCATTATTTCCTACAAGCACTTTTTAATATCCTAAAAATTAAATTTTCCTTATATGTTTGTACCATTTTCGGAAATTTTAAAAAAATCACTAAATATTTTAAAATGTATATATATTTTCAATATTTCTTTATAATAGTTGATTTATTTATATTTTATGGTATTTTATTATAAATCATTAAATTGGACTTCTTTATATGGAAAATGAACAAAATAATATTAATGATAATAATGATAATAGCCAAAAAAATCATAAAAAAATCAAAAGAAAAAGAATAAAAAAAATTAAAAAAATTCTCAAAAAAAGAAGAAAACAAAAAAGAATAAACTATATAAATAATCTTCCATTGATAAGATTTATGTCCAATATAGACAGCAAATTATTTTTAAAAATATTCAAAGATAATAGAAAAGGTCCTGTAAAAAGCTTAATGAAATTTATGAGCAGAATGGGAGACGGATATATATGGATGATAATTTATTTAATATTTTATATGTTTAGAATAGATTATGCCGCTTTATATTTTTCAAGAGCTGTAACAGGAATTTTTATATGTATATTTTTATTTTTATATATAAAAAGTTTCTTCAGCAGAACACGCCCATATAAAAAGCATGAAAAAATACCTATTATGTATCCGCCGGATAAGCATTCATTTCCATCAGGTCATACTATGGTAGCCTTTTCAGTATCATTCTCTATGGGCAGTTACAGTTTATATTCAGCTTTATTATTTTATCCTATAGCCTCTCTTATAGCATTCAGCCGCGTATATGTAGGTCTGCATTATCCTTTTGATGTGGTATTTGGTATAATATTCGGTACTATAATAGGATTTTTAGCAAATGTAATATTCTTTTATATTACAGGGCTTCCTATAATAGGTCATTTATGATTCTTTTTATTAGATTTCATACTTTTAAGAATTTCTCTATTTTCTTTTTTTAATTTTTTCTTCAATTTATTTGAGTCAATCATATTTCTCTTTTCAGATATAAAAATATAATATCCATTTTTTTCTTTTACTTTTACTCCTCCAAATACAGATGAAAGTTTATTTTTATACCAATCAAGCCTTTTAGTTACCATTATAAATTTACCATTTAATGTTAATTTATAAAATCCTGATTCTATAAAATGCTTTGCCACAGAAAAATCCGTATGATAAGGAGGATTTGAAAGTATCATAGAAAAATCTTTATCAATTATATTTTTAAGTCCGTCGCTTTGTATAATATTAATATTTTCCACATTATTTAGAATAGCATTATGTTTTGACATTTCCACAGCTTCAGTATCTATATCACACATAACTACTTTATCTTCTCCTATTATTTTTGCAGCTAATATGCCTACAAAACCGTATCCGCAGCCTAAATCTAGGATTTTACTTTCATTTTCAAAATTCACCTCATCAATCATAGATAATGTTCCTATATCTATATTTCTAGGTGAAAAGAGTTTATCACTTGAATTAAATTTTAAATCGATATTTTTTATAGTAATTTCTATATTATACATTTAAAGTATTTTATAATCGTTTATATAAATTGTCAATTTTTATTTATTGATATAAATTCCATAAAATATATTTCCGATAATTTATATATGTTTAAAGTAGATATTATATTAAAAGGAAGAGTTCAAGGCGTAGGCTTCAGATACTATGCTAAACAGGTGGCCGATGAAATGAAAATCGGCGGAAAAGTGTGGAATAATTATGACGGTTCCGTGGAAGTAATAGGATATTTACAAACTAAAAATGATATTGATGAGTTTGTAGAAAAAATAAAGATAGGACCTCAAATGTCAAGCGTTAAAGAGGTAACTGTTACGGTTACACCTTCAGACCCTCTTGTAGATGAAGTTTTTGAAATAGCAAATTAAAGCCTTTAGATTGAACTGAAAAATAATAATTATGAAAAATATTTTTAAATATGCATCCATTATAGGATGCACCTTTGCCTCGCTTAATTTCGCGGCTGATTATATAGATTATAAAGTAAAAAACGGAGATACTTTATTTGGAATAGCATTCGCTCATGATATGAGTGCAAGCGAATTTTTAAAAATTAATAATATAAAAGATCCGGATAAATATAATCTTAAAGTAGGAGAAGTTTTAAAAGTAAAAGAGAAAGGCTATACTCTTGTATATGATACTGATAATAAAGTTTTCGGCTTGAAAGGAGAAGAAGGAGACTCATATAAAGATTATAAAGTAAAAAATGGAGATACTTTATTCGGTATAGCATTCGCTCATGGAATGACTGCTAATGAATTTCTAGCTATAAATAATATTAAAGATGCCAATAAATATAATCTTAGAGTGGGACAAACTCTTAAAGTGGCAAATAATCAAAAAGAAAGTAATTCGCCTTCAAATAATATAATAAATAACAGCAATAATAATGATAATAATACAGAAAGTTATGATACTTATAAAGTACAAAGCGGTGATACTTTATACGGAATAGCTTTCTCTCATGGCATGACAGCAAGCGAATTTTTGAAAATCAATAATATAGATGATCCTGATAAATATAAACTATATGTAGGTAAAACTATGTATGTTAAATCATCTAAAAAAGAGAATAATTTAAACACTAATAATGAAAAAGATACAGGAAAAGAAATTGAATATTATACTGTAAAAAGCGGAGACACTTTATACGGAATAGCATTTCAAAATGATATTAGTGTAAACGATTTTCTAAAAATTAATAATATAGATGATCCTCTAAAATACAAATTAAGAACAGGCGAAAAATTAAAAATATATGCAAGAGCAAATGCCTCTAACGCACAAAGCAAAACTATAAAAACATATAAAGTAAAAAATGGAGATACACTTGGAGAGATAGCATTAAAGAATTCTATGTCTTTAAAAGATTTGCTTCAATTAAATAATCTCAAAAATAATTATGTACTTAAAGTTGGGGACACTTTAAAAATATATGATAATATTAGTATAGGAAGTTCTTCACAGACAACCGCATATAGAACTTTAGAAAATTATAAAGTTAAAAGCGGAGATACTTTAAGCGAAATAGCTTTGGCAAGAGGAATGGATTTAGTAGAATTATATTCTATAAATAATATAAATGATAAATATATTTTGAAGGTTGGAGATACTCTTAAAGTATATGCTAATCCTAAAAAAACAACCACTTTAGTAATATCAAATTATAAAGTACAAAGCGGTGATAGTTTATATTCAATAGCTAAAAAGCATAAAATGGATTTAAGAGGTTTAATGCAGCTTAATAATATAAAAAATGCCAATGAATATAAATTATATGTTGGTGCTAATCTAAAAGTAAAAACAGCTAAAATGGTTCCATATTCTTTTAATGATGATTCTATATTGCCTGAAAGTTCTTTTATATGGCCTTATAAAGGTATAATAATTTCAGGATATGGAGTAGCTTCTGACAAACTCGCAAACAGAGGCGTTAATATATTAGGAGATGTTGGAGATAAAGTTGTAGCTTCCGATGATGGAATAGTAGAATATGCTGATAATATAAGAGGATTCGGTACTGTTATAATACTTAAACATAAAAACGGATATAATACTTCTTATGCTCATCTTTCTAAGATAAATGTTAAGCTTGGAGATATAGTAAAAAAAGGAGATTATATAGGAGATATAGGTGATACAGGTATGATAGACAGAAGCGAATTATACTTTAAAATTTCTTATCAAGGAAGAGCAGTGGATCCTGTTAAACTTCTTCCTAAAAGTTAAAGAAAATTATTCCTACAAAAATAGAATTTTATATAATAAAAAAATAGTAAAACAATAAATATTAAATTGTTTTACTATTTTTCTATTTACTCTCAATTAATTTTATTTATTTCATTTTACTTACCATGACCAAATTTAAAGAATGACAATTCTCTTACTATATCTTCAGCCATTTTTGAAGTTTTAGCACTAGCTTCAGAGGCTTGTTTTGAAAGCTCTTCATTTTTGATCATTATTTCATTAATAACTCCTATATCATTATTAATATTATTTATACGTTCTATCTCTTCATTTGAAGAAGCTGATATCTCCAAAAGTATAGATGAAGTTTCAACAGAACTTTTTGCTATATGATCTAAAGTCTTAGAAGTTCTTGAAACTGAAATGCTTCCATTATCTATTTTAGTTACAGCATTTTCAACTATAACAGTAATGTCTTTTGTAGCCTGTGAAACAGTAGTAGCCAATTTTCTTATTTCGCTTGCAACAACAGCAAAACCTCTGCCTTGCTCTCCTTCCCTTGCTGCTTCTACTGCGGCATTAAGAGCAAGTATATTTGTCTGTGAAGCTATTGCCTGTATAGTTTCTATAATATGAGAAATTTGATTACTTGCCTCTGTTATCTCATTCATATTATCTTTTATTTCGCCGATCATCTTAACACCGACTTTAGTGTTCTCAAAAGATTCATCACTCATAGTCTTTGCAGAGTAAGTTTTTTTAGAAGCATACTCTATGGATGAAGATATTGCATTTATAGCATCTATTAAATTATTTAAAGACACACTCTGTTCATTAGCCTTGTTGGATAATTCCATACTTACATTAGCTATAGCCTCTCCATTTTTATTAACCTCTTCAACTCCTGTTTTTATCTTATACATAGTCTTTCCAATATTTCTCTGCATCTTTTCCATAACACTAGAAAGTCTTCTTGCACTGCTGTCCATTAATTTATGCTCTTTAATTCTTGAAGCAAAATCTCCATTAGCCATACTCTCTAAACTCACTATAACATCATCTAATCTATCAGAAATAGGTATCAAAGATATAGAAACAATTATAAGCTCGCCAATTATAAATAATATTCCAAAAGCAATTAAGAATAATATTAAATATCTAGTTAAATTAAAATAATATGAAGCATCGCCCTTAATTGCTATATACCAAGGAGCATTATTAACTTTTCTTACTGTATACCAATAATTATCTTTTATATATATTCCAGAGTCTTGGATATTATTTTTATATGATGAAAATAAATTATCATTAAAAACAAGCATCTTAGGATTCATAAGATATTCATTATTTTCATGAGTTATATATAATCCGTCTTCAGTAACTACATTTATAGAATCTATAAAATCCTTATTAGCATTTCTAACAACGGTATTCATATTATCAAAATCAATACCAAAATATCCGGCTAATCTATTATTAATCATTATCTTATTAATAAATGTTATAACTAAACTACCTGAATTAAAATCAATATAAGGAGCTGTTATATATAAACTATTCTGACTTTTTGAAGCATTTATATACCATTCTCTTGCAGTTTGATCATAAATTGCTGGGATATGTTATTCTTGAACTTATAAACGTACCGCCTCTGCTATAAGGTACTGTATCGCAGTAAAACACATCAAAATAATTACCGAATTTTTTTACATTAGTAATACTTTGTGCTATATTTTGAGTATTGATGCCTATTTCGGCATAAGAACTTAAAAATGTTAGAGAGTTTACAATATCATCAACTCGGCTTTCTATCTCACTTTTGGCTAATTCTACGTTTAATGATATTCTATTAAAATAGAACTCTTTATTTAAAGGAATAAATATTGAAAGTAAAATAACGGCTATTATTGATATAAAAATGATGTATGGAATTGTAAAACTTAATATGAGTCTAATTCTATTTTTCATAATCATTCCCAATATAGGTTTTAAAATATGATATAGAATTTAGCGAAAAAATTCAAGATAAAAATATCTAAAAAAGATATTGTTTTGATTTTTAATATAATTTAAATATTGACAATTTTTTTATAAATGTTAATATAAATTAACATTTGTTCTTTGAAAGGGGATGCTCCGGCTTCGACTGCGATGGTTGGAACATATTTTGCATAGTCGTGCTAGGTGTATGCACGTTAATATCATACCGAAAAATAAGTGCAGACGAATATGCACTCGCAGCTTAATTGAAGTTGCCGCTGATTAAGTGATTTGTCTATGGGTTACTTTTTCGGTGCCAAAACACATAGAACTTGTATTAGGTGCCGTATGAGCCTAATATTACGTACACTCATGCTAGTCTTATAGTTTTTCTGCTTGTCTTCTACCTATAAGGCGAAACCTTCAAAGATAAGATATGCTATGTAGACGAATATGGTACGCTTCGTAGGACGCGGGTTCGAGTCCCGCCATCTCCAATTTTTTCTTGTACCGCTATTTAAGAGATTTTCAATTATGAAAATAGATTTTAATCTTATCAAAGATATTTTTGAGTTTATAGATAATAGTTCTTCTTATCAAATAATCGGAAGCAGTTTAGCAAAACAATTTGATGTATACAATGAAAATAAAATACTTGAAAATGAATTATATGAATCAAATCAAGAAACAGAAAAAGATTATCAAAATAAAAGAATTAATTTTATAAATCATATACAAGTTTTATATGATAATAAATGTTTGGGAATACCTTATTATCCTGTAAGTATTGAAGATTTATCAGATGCCTATATAAGAATAATGCCTAATGGGTATGAATTATTATACATATTAAATAATTATAATCTTGAAGAAGAAATAAATAAAAATATACCAATATCAATCATAATTAAAAAATATCAAAATGAAATATTAAAAAAATAAAACTATTAGTATATTTCTGTAATATTGATTATTTTTACATAAGTGATATTATTTAAATAAAGTTTCTTAATTATATGGTTTTCACAATGAAAAATATTTCAAAAATTACATTAATAATATTATTTATCTTATCCTCAACTATTTTAGCTCAATGGGAGGTTAATATTGATAATGACTTAATGTTTATAATGAATTTTGATAAAGAAAATGAATCTGTATTGGCTATTGGTGTAGATACTTCTATTGTTGATGATATTCTATCAGTATATGATGATAGTCAAATTGCAGCAATAGTATTTTATAGTGATAAAATAATACCTAATGATAATTTATATTTACGCATAAAGAAAAAATCTAATAATTATATTACTTACTCTATTTCTGAGGAGGATATAATTGAAAATGATGAATCAATATATATTGGTATAGGAATAAAAACTGAAAATGGTATCAGAGCGAATAATCTGATAAATATACTGCTTGATTCATCAGAGCTTGAATTGTATAGAGATGATGAATTATTAGGATATTTTAACTTAAAAGATTTAAAAGATGTATTAAAGGAAAATCTCGGTAATACAGAGTGGTATAATCAAAAAATAAAAAATTGAATTAATATTTTAAACAATATAAAAAAGAGTATGCATATTAAATATACATACTCTTTTATTTTTAATTACTTTCACTTAAACAGAATAATTTAACTGTATATTCTGAAATCCATTTCTGGGAATATATCATCACGCCATTCTATTTTGCTTAGCCATTCTTCGTTTAAATCTCTGTTTTTAATAGCATAATAAAGATCAGTAAATCTCTTTATATATAATTTTGTAGTATTAACAGCATAATCAACCATAGTACCAGTATGCATAATGAAAGCCCAGTCACTGCTTTGAGCAAGAAGCAATTCACGTGCTGCCTGATTCAATGCTCTTTCATAAAGACCTGTTTCATTATAGTAGTCATGAGCCAATTCAATCATTCTTTCAGCAGCTTTATGCAAGTGTCTGTATATCCAACCATTAGTACCATTAAGCCATACTTCTCCGTATCCATTAGCACCCCAGCTTGACATTGAAGGCATTGATATTTGGTTTACAGGATGTCTTTCCAAATATTCTTTAGGTGTAATAGTTTCTATTGTATTTTGATCATAATGAATCTTTCTCATTAAGAATTCTATAAACATAGGACCTTCATACCACCAGTGTCCGAATAATTCAGCATCATAAGGAGATACTACTATAGGAGGTCTGTCCATAACAGAATCTAAATATTCAATTTGTTTTTCTCTATTGAACATAAAGTTTCCAGCATGATCTCCTGCAGCTTCCATAGCCCATTCAGGATTATAAGGTTCTTTAGCACAGTCTTTACCTGTGATTCTATAATATTTTATTCCTGTATTCTTTCTAAGTCCATTGCTTTGTATGAAATCCTTAATATATTCGAAAGGCAAATCATAACCTATATCTCTATAGAATTCTCTGTATCTGAAATCGCCTGGATAACCTACTTCGGCACTCCATACGCTTCTTGAACTCTCTATATCTCTTCCAAAAGCTGCAACCCTGCTCTCTCTAGAACAGTATAAAGGAGCATAAACACCATATTTAGGTACTTTATCAGCATACATTATACCATGAGTATCAACAAAGAAGTATTTAATACCATTATTGGCAAGATGCTTTTCAAGTCCTGGAAAGAAACCGCATTCACCAAGCCATATTCCTGTAGGCTTTCTTCCCAAATGTTTTTCATGGGTTTTTACAGCCATTTTTAATTGAGCTTCTATTGCCTTAGGATATTCCTGCATAAATGGGAAGAATCCATGTGTAGCACCGCAAGTAATTATCTCTAAATTACCTCTTTCTAAAAAGTATCTGAATCCATTCAATAAGTTTTTATTATACTTATAAACAAATATATCTCTTATCTTTTTAAACTTATCTCTGTAAAATTCAGCTGTATGATGAAAGTTAGGATCTAATGAAGTTCTCTCACATTCCAATTCCGACAATTTTATTAATTTCTCTATATATTTAACATATCTATTTTGAAGCAATTCATTAGCTAGCATATTCATAAGAGGCGGAGTTACACTCATAGTTATCTTAAAGTTTACTCCATCATTAACCATTCGGTCATAAGCATCTAATAGAGGGATATACGTTTCAGTTATGGCCTCATATAACCATTCTTCCTCCAAAAAATTTTCATGTTCAGGGTGTCTCACATAAGGCAAGTGAGCATGCAGCACTAAAGCCAAATAGCCTTTTGACATAATTATTCCTTAAATTTAAAATGTTATATAAATAGTATATAAAATATAAATATTAAAATCAAGACTTTCAATATACTTATTATTAAAAAATAAAAACCATTAATAAATTTATGCTAAGAATATGCACATATATATCATAAATCTTTACAATTTTTACAGATACCAGTGAATACAATATCATGTTTGAATATTTCTACATCATATTCTTTTGAAACTAATTCATCTAGTTTCTTCTGATATTCCATAGGTATATCTGATAATTTTTTGCATTTACTGCATTGAAAATGATAATGATCATTTGTTATATGATCAAAACGAACAGCATCATCTATTATAGATAATTTCTGTATCTCTTTAGTTTCTGACAGTAAATTCAAATTTCTGTATACTGTGCCCAAACTTATAGATGGGAAGTTTGGTTTTATATGATTGTAAACTTCTTCTGAAGTAGGATGATTTTTTAGCTCTCTTACAGCATTTAAAATAACTTGTTTTTGTATTGTATTTCTTGTATTATTCATAACCCTAATTTCCTTGCTAAAGCAATTAATAATTAATCTTATTTAGTAATATTATATCAAGTAAATTATTTGTCAAGAAAAAAATCATATTTTATACAAATAACACAGAAAAAAATCATTACAATACTAATAAGTTAACATAATCTATAGATAAATTACTAGTGTTTGATACATAAGTCTTTGTTATTACTATTTTGTAGCTATCAGTTTTATGAGTATAGATTTCAGCCAAAAGATTGCCTTCTTCATCATCTAAAGACTGTTTTTCTAATTGAGTATTATTAGAGGATAAACTCTCAAAAACATTTTCAAATAAATTTTCAACATTATCATAACTATTAACTGTTATTTGAGATATAGAATCGCTTCCTGTAAATACAATTAACTCAGCATCATCTTCTCTAATTTTAATATCTTTTTTTAAAATATTATTAGGTATAAAAGCTCTCTCTATATCGAACATTTCTGAAAGACTTTCAAAGGAATCTTTAAAAGAAATAGAAGCCAGCGACTTAATATCATTATTACTATAGGCTATCAAATTATAATAAGTAAATGGATTTTTTATATTAACAACTTCATAAGAATTCATATTTTTATGAATTATATTTGCTATAACTATAAAAATAACTAAAAAACATGCAAATACTATAAATCTAATTACTCTCATCAACTTCTCTTCAATTTTTAAACAAACAGCCTATATATTTGACAGCAGTAAATATATTATAGTCAGCTAGGTATATTATGATTTTCTATAAGTAGTATATCATTAACCTCTTCTATAGAGAATAGAGGCATATCTCCAGCATTATAGTATGAAGGCTTTAATTTAAATGTTAATACGCTTTCATATTGCATGAATTTTTCTGATTCTACAACTATATCAAGCTTAACTTCAACTTCTGTATTAGAATCTGCTTTTTTAGGCATAAAGCAGAACATAAATTTACCAGGAACATTACTTGATACTATAGCAGGATTAGGGAAATTAACTCCATAACCTTCCAATATCTTTCCATCTGAGAATATATAAACTAAAGCATTTTCTATTCTTTCAAAATTATTAGAAGCTGTAATATTACCCATTATACTAGGATAAGTCAAATAATATCCGCTCTCATCAATAGAAGGAACTGACTCCAACAATGTATTTTCTTTTCTTCTAGTAACTATTTCGCAAGCATCTGCTATGATACTTAATATTTCAGTATTGCTTTGTATAGGGTCTTTATTATAACTATGAAGAACTCCTCTTGCACTTGTAACATACTGAGGCTGAACCCTATTTAATGTATAGGCTATTATATCCATACGCATATTAGTGTTAACGGGAATATTTTTTTCTCTTAAGTATGAATCTGCTAGTTTTGAAACTTTCTGTTCCATAAGGTTTACTAAATACATAGAAAAAACTCCTCCTAATTAATATATATTATACAAAATAAACTGCTATTTGTCAAAGCAAATTCTCTTAATATGAAATAAATTTATGAATTGTAATATAAAAGTTGTTTTATTTATCTAATTTTTGTATTAAAATATATTTTTATAAAGAAATTGCTAAAAAATTAAATATAAAATGTCTTCTTTATTTGAATATATAAGTGTTTGTATGTATAAACAATAATGCCAAAATATAAAAAATATATTTTTTAATAATTAATAATACAAAATTTCATCATTAATTTTTTATTATAAAATAAAATGCATTATAAATTCACTTTGTTATTGTAAACAGGAATAATTCAAAATGAGCTTTGAATATATTAACAGGTGTTGTAACACTTAAAGTGTTTAAATATGATATTTTTGATATTATATTAACTACCTCTTCTAATGAAAATAATTTCAATGAAGTTTTTTTCTTTTTTAAGATAAATTCTGGTATTTTTGTTAATTTACTTATTTCGCCTAATGTAGTTTGAGGAGGAAATATTTTCATATAATAGATAGCTAAGAAATTATTCATCATCAAAGTTAAAGAACTTGAAGCGTCTTGATCTAATCTATGCATTATACTAAAGCATTTTTTTCTATCCCTTTCGAAAACAGCATCTAAAAAATCAAATATATTCCTATTTTTAGATACATAAGTAAAATCTGCAATATCTTCAACATTAAGATATTCTTTATCATTATAGCTGCATATTTTAGCAAGTTCCGAATAAAGCGAATCATAATCCAAATTTATATTATTAATAAGATATTCTATAGCTTCAGAAGATATTTTTTTGCCTTGTTTGATAATATAAGCATTTATCAGTCCTCTAAAATCTTTTTCATCAGGAAGCGGAAAATCTATAAAATATATATTATTAGCATCTTTCTTTTTTGAAAAATATTTGTATATCGGATCTTCTTCTAATGCACTTTCTGTTTCAAGTATAACAATAGAAGTTTTTGAAGGATTTGAACAATAATCTAAAAAATCTTCCTGAAAGTTATTATATTTATAAATTACTATTAGTCTTAATTTAGAACCGAATGGAGGAGTATCAGCTACCTCTAAAGGCATAAAACCTACAGCATCATTTTTATCATAAAATACACTGTAATTCATCTCGCTATCCCCTTCATCAGGGAACATACTTGAATGCATAGCTGCTATGAATGCCTTTTTAAAAAGTCTTTCTTTACCTGTTAGTACATAAATACAGTGTTTAAATGGTTCTTTTATATAATTATCTTTAACTTTTTGAAATTCAATCTCTGTTTTTACTGAAACTTTATTCATAATAAATATATAATATCATATATTTTTTTTATATGCAATATAATAGATCACATAGCTTTTTTCTTTTTATTAGCTATATCTATAAATACTCTTATTTCTATTTTACATTCATCTATAGCATCTAATTTCACATTCTTTATTCTTGCATATACTCTGTTTCTTTTATCTTCAAGTTTATATGATATTAAAGGTGAAATAACACTTGGAACATAACCTAATCTGAAATCAAAACTTCTGTCATAAATGGCTATGGCAAATCTGTCATAAGGATTTGTTATATCACGAAGTAAATTTATAGGCTCATTTTTAAGTAATAAATCTATAACATCTTTTCCATTATTATATTTATATCCTGCAACAAAAAAATCTATATAGTATTTTTTTGTTTTGTAATTTCTATTTATAATGATTCTTTTGAAACTCTCTTCATGATTAATTAGACAAGTGATATGTTCTGTATTTTTATCCATAAGACAAAAGATTTACCTTAATTTCTTTAATGCGTATTTAAGAATTTTACTTCAATTCAAATTTTCTGTCAAGCATTATATAATACAATTAATAAAAATATTCATAATACATATTTTTCATATTAACATATTATAAAAAACGAATAAAAATACAGTCAAAAATTATTTTTGATGATTTATGATATTAATTTTAATGTATATATATCCGAGTCTATATAAGTGCATTTATTTTAGTTGTTTTTATAAATAAAAATTATATAATTAAATTATAATTTTTATTTTTAGGAGAACATATAATGAAATTTTATAGATATGCTTTAATGATTTTTATTTTAATAGCATCATTTTCATGCAAAAAAACAACTCTTACTGTAACATCTCCAGGTCCTGATTTCTTTTTGGGAAAAATGCAAAATGGAAATTGGGGAGGTGTTAAAGTAGATGGCGATAAATTAACAATTGACGGAAAAGGCGATTATACATTTGAAAATCCTATATTAGGCGTAGGCGGAGTATATAATGATGGTAAAGGAGGATATCTTATAACAGTACCTGCTGGAGATAATTTAGGAACTGTAGAAGTTACAGAAAAAGGTAAAGAAGCAGTTGATGAAATATTGGGTATAGTAGGAGATGAAAATGCATTGGGAGCTATTAATGGAATAATTAATAGTAAAGATCCTAATAATATTAATGTTGATGAAATAGTTAGCAATGCAGATGTTACAGAAGAAGAAAAAAAGAGAATAGAAGAGATAGTTAGCGGATTAAACGGCGGAAATCATTTTAAAAATCCTGAAACTATAGGTCCTAATGGTCCTAATAAATCTAGTATTTCTAATCCATAATAAAATATAATTAAGGTTAAAATATGAAAAAAATCCTTACAGCTATTATAGTATTTAATATATCATTTATTAATCTATATGCCAATGGTATACCATTATCCACACAATCGGATACAAATACTTATAGCTGGATTAAAGGCAGGCAAAGAATAAGTGTAAATCTCAATCCTGGATATGTAGCATTATTTCCGCCTATGATTAGTACAATATTAGATAATTATGAAACATTTATAGGATTAGCAGATTTAAATTTTAGTAAATACGAAAAATACATTAATGCTGTAAATTTCAAGGGCAGTTTTTGGTATGTACCAACAATATCATATACATTACTGCTTCATCCAAGAATAGGTGTAGAAGTTGGAGTTGGTGTTCAAGCTATGTCGCTTAGTTTTACTGTACCAAAAGATAAAGCCGGAGCATTAATTGATTCTACTGTTAATACAGGAAATTTGGGAAATATAGGCGGATTGATAGCATCTGATACAACATTAAAAACATCATTAATATTTGTTCCTGTAACTTTCGGCGTAACATTTTTTGGAGGAAAAAACAGAGAGGTTCTTAATACTTTTAGATTTGGTGTAGAAGCATTGATATCAGATGTAGAAACAGAAAATGGCGTAACAGGATTAAAAACTAAAAGACATACTGTTGATACAGGAATGTATATCTCTTATGAACTTGGTTGGAGTATAGAATTGTTCCCTACTAAAGAATGGCCTGTAAAACCTTATATAGATATATCAATATTTGAAATAGGATATTATGTTCGTTCAGGATTTCCTGGAGTGTATGAAGATATTAGAGAAGGTATCAATTTCTTTGGCGGAGGATTAATAGATTTAAGTGCCAATGTGCCTGCTTGGAGTTCTTTCCCTTCTTGGGCTAACTATGTTTCTGCAATAAAATTTTCTCTATTCCCTAGAATAGGTTTCAGTTTAAGGTTTTAGTGAGGTATAAATAATGAGAAAGAACATATTAATAATTTTATTTTTATTTATACTTGCTAATATTACATTCGCTGATGATATTTCAAATATAGTAATTGAAAAAAATAAAAATAATATAACAAATGAAACTGCATTAAACTCTCATAGGAATTCTATAGGTATAAACTTTGGGTCTACAATCTTTTATATGCTAGTAGCACCTTCCGTTGTTAATATTCTAAGGCCTTCAAATAACAGCCAAAATTTAAAACTTCAAGGCACTTTCGGATTAGATCTTACATATACTTTCAGGCTAGTAGAAAAAATAGATATTAATGTAGATGCCGGATTTTATTCTATGAAAACATATTATAATAATTCTAAAGCTGAATATAATGGAAATGTATATGGTCTTGGATTTTCTATAGGAGGAAGGTTTTATTTTAATGGCAAAGACAGAGCTTCAGGTTTTTTCTTAATGCCTAAAATAGGAACAACATTATTTATAACTCAAGGAAAAGAATTACAAAAGAGCACATTAACATATTTTAATAGAAATACTAATATATGGGATTTTTATATTTCAGGAGAGATGGGATTTAGAATAGATATTTCAAGAGGATTAGGAGTTAACAGCGGAGTTCGTCCTTTCTTTGATATATCCATACTTGACATAGGTTTTTCGTATAGAAGTTTGATAAGAATTGTTCCGCTGCCAAGATTTGCTATAGGCATATTATTTTGATGTTTTTAAGGAAATCATGTTATGAAGTTTTTGATAAGAAAATTTTTATTAATCTCTATATTATCAGCATGTTTCGCTAATATGCTTATGTCTATGGATATAGGAGCATATTTAGCACCTAAATTCCTATTTGAAATAGAAGATTCAGGAATAAGAAAACAAAATGATAATAAAAAAAATACACAAAACTTATATGTAGGAGGCGGTATTGCAATAGGATACAACTTCAACATATTTCATAAATACAGCACTGTAAGACTTGAATTTGAGTATTTATATAGAAATCCTATATTAGGAAATGTTTACATACCAAAAGTAAAAACAATGTATTCACATAGTTTTTTATTCGGTGCTTATTATGATTTTTATTTTTGGTATATAAATTATGATAATCCTGATTCAATTAGAAGTAGAATTAATAATGGAAAAAGACCTTTAATGTCTGTTTATGCTGGATTCTTGATTGGAGCAGGACTAAACACATATATAACTAGTAATACTTTTGAACAGAATGGTATTTTTCAATACAGTTATTACTATAATACGGTGCAATTTCTTTACGGACTTGGAGGCGGTTTGGCATTTCATATAACTCCGTTAATTAGTTTAGATTTAAGCTATAGAGTAACTTTCACTACAGAACTTCAGTCTAATCATGATATAGTAGCATCTTTAAGGTTTAATTTTTAGGAGCGGATTAGATGAAAAGATATTATTTTATTATATTTATGATTGTGTTTTTATTTCATAATAATCAAAAACTATTTTCATTTATTCCTGAAGGTTTATATATTACTCCTAAATTTATTTTTTCACATGATGGAAATTATGCTTATAAAAAAACCGGTAATAATCTAGGATATTTTAATTATCTAGGTGGAGGATTTTCTTTAGGATACAGTATACCAACTATAAATAAATCTTCTCCTGTAAGATTTGAATTTGAATATATGGGAAGAACTGTAATAGGAATGACTAATGATATTAAAATGCATACTCTATTAGGTTCAGTATATTTTGATATTAACTTTTTTCTTATAAAAGAAAAATTAACAGATGAAACATATAGACAAACTTTATTAAATGAATATTCGCCTTTTACTATTTATTTGGGAATATCCATAGGAACTAAAATAAATGACTATTTAGTAGGTACATATACTGATAATAATAAAATACAAAAGAGACTATTAAAAAGCACAATAGTGTTCGGATTCAGCGGCGGAATGGCTTTTAATGTATTACCTTATATGTCTATAGATTTGGGATATAGATATTTATTGGATACTAAAGCTGACGGATATCATGAAGTATTATTTGGTTTGAGATTCAAAGTGCCAAAATTATAAATAATTTTACAAGTATTAATTTTTTTATAATAAAAATTGAATACTGTAAAAAAATGAATATAATACTTAGATAGAGGTTATTTATGATTAGAAATATTAAATATATTTTCATTATATATTTATTAGCTATTTCCTGCTCTAATTATAGAGTTACTGATCCATTTACCATTAAAAACAGCGATAATAGCAATAATAATAATAATAATAATAATGATAACATAAGCATTATACCAGAATATGTAGACAGTCAATATTTTATCAAAGCATCCTACACTGAACAGCAAATAGAAGATATAGTGAATAAATATTTCAAGAATTTTGGGAAATACATAATATTTTTAGATGATACTAAAGATAATATAGATAAAAATAAAACGATAGAAACAATAAATAAAGTAGTTAATAAATCTGCTTATTTTCATAACGGAGTTGCTGTTGATTTAAGCCGAACTGATATGACAGAAATATCACAAAATGCATTCAAGGCAAATAAAAATTTAATAGAAATTAAGCTTCCTAGCTCATTAAAAATTATAAATTCATCTGCCTTTGAATCATGTGAAAGATTAAAATATATAAATCTTGTAAACTCTATCACAGATATAAAATCTTTAGCTTTTAAAGACTGTATGTCTTTAGAAATTATTAATATAACATCAAAAATAACAACTATAGCTAATAATTCATTTCAAAATTGTATTACTCTAAGAGAAGTAATACTTCCTGAAGGATTAACTTCAATAGGAGATAGCGCATTCAATTACTGTACATCATTGGAATCAATTAATTTTCCATCAACTTTACAATCTATAGGAATAGCAGCATTTTACAGCTGTAAATCATTAAAAAATATAAAATTAAATCAAGGATTAACTACTATAAGTGATAATGCCTTTAACCTTTGTTCTTCATTAACTGATATAAGTTTACCTGAAAGTATAAAAACTCTTGTAAATCCATCAGAAGGTAAGGTTTTTTCTGATTGTAAAATGCTTCAAAATGTTGAATATTTGGGCACAGATCCTGTAAAAATACTTAAAGAAAATGATACATTCCTAGGTTCACCAGCAAAAGATTTATACCTTCCTAATGTGGCAGAAGATCCTAAAAATGGAAGCTGGGATAATTTTTTAGCTGTTGCTTGGAAAACTATTCATTATGGAAAATATATGCCTAAATAAAGGAAATTGACAATGAAAAAAATAACAGCATTATTTATACTTATTTCTTTAATGATTATATCTTGTAAATATAAAATAGTATCACCTATTATTGATATTGATGAGGAAAATAATATATATAATAATGGGAATAATGGAAATAATAATAATCAAAATAATAATCAGAATTTGTATACTGTAGGGGCGAATTCAAGTGAAGAAGAAGTACGAAATTCACTTGAAAAAAATAAACAATTAACTGGTAAAAATTTAATAATAGTAGAAGGATATATAAATCAAAGTTCTTTAATATTTGATAATATAAAAAAAGTAATAAGCGGTAAAACAGATATAGAGTTAGACTTATCAATGGCTACATTAGAAAGTAATTTTAAAGGAACTTTAGAAAACTTTAAAGAATTAACAATAGTTCTTCTCCCATCATCTAGAACATTAGTTGGTAATTTTTTAAAAGGATGTACTTCTGTAACTAGTATACAATTACAAAAAACTTTAGATACAATAGATCAAACAAGTTTTTCAGGATGTACATCATTAAAAAATGTGGAGTATTTAGGAACTTCTCCAAACATAATAAATGGTAAACCTTTTACTGGTTTGAAGTCTACTGACTTGTATCTTCCAAATGTAAAAACAGATCCGGGTGATCAAAGCTGGGATAATTTTTTAGGTTCTAAATGGAACAAAATACATTACAACACTTCTATGCCTAAATAATTAATGTCTATTTATACTTGATTATATACTTTTTTTATATATAATTATCTAACTTATTTAAACTTCTTAAAAATTAATTTAAAGTTTTTTAAAAGATAAAATATGAGGAAAAAATTATAAGAATGTTCATAAAGTTAAAATTATTATTATTACTTATACTATTAATATCATGCAATAATTATAAAGTTACAGATCCATTTTATTTAGATGAATCATATGACAGCAGTAATATCCCTGTTTCTAATATACCTGAAAATGTAGACTCAAAATATTTTATCAAATCAGATTATAAAGAAGATAAAATAGAATTGATAATGCAGGAATATTTTAACGAATATAATTGCTATATAATCTTTTTAAAAGATACTAAAGATAATATAGATAAAAATAATATAATAAGCACCATCAATACAATCATAAAAAAAGAGAAATATCTTAAAGGTGTTTCTCTTGATTTAAGCAGAACAGATATTATAAAATTACCAGATAATTCATTTACTGATAATAAAAATTTAATTCATGTAAAATTACCTGATACTATAATAACTATAGGTGCAAGTGCATTTTCAGGTTGTTTAGTTTTAAAAACAATTAATTTTCCTGATTCTATAATAGAAATTTTACAAGAGGCATTCAAAAGCTGCAGATCTTTATATTTGGCAGATATTTCAAAAACAAAAATGACAATGATAAATAATGGAATATTTAATGACTGTGCTAGTTTAGTTACTATTATACTTCCTGAAACTATAATAAACGGTATAAATTCAAAGGCATTCTATGACTGTGTATCATTAAAAACAATTAATATACCATCAAAAACAGAAATAATTGGAGATGCTGTATTCTATAACTGTAAATCATTGGAATCTATAAGATTAAATGCTAATATAACAGGAATAGGAGATAGAGTTTTTTCAGGATGCTCTGTTTTAAAAAATATAGAATATGCAGGAAACAAATCTTCAGATATAACATCCATAGGAATAGATATATTTGATGCTCAATTAACCGCAATAAATTTATATCTACCAAATGTAAAATCAGATGATGGAAGCTGGGATAATTTCTTAGGATATGATTGGAAAAATAAAGGAAGCATCATCTTTGGCAAATCTATACCTAATTAAAAAAGGAAAATATATAATGAAAAATATAGCTGCATTATTAATATTGATAATAATAATATGCTCATGCAAATATAAAATAGTATCTCCATTTGACGGAGTTAGTGATAGCATTAATGATAACAATTCAAACAAAAATCTTTATATAATTGATGCTAATGCAACAGAAACAGATATTAAAGATGCTTTACAAAAAAACATAGAATCTACAGGAAAAAATATTATTATTGTTGAAGGATATATTGGAGCAAATTCTAAAATTTTTGATAATATAAAAAATACTCTTAAAAATAAAACTAATATTGAATTAGATTTATCTAAAGCTGTTATGGAAAATAATTATATTTACACATTAGAAAATGCATTATTTGTAACAACAGTTTATTTTGCATCATCTCAAAAAATAATAGCAAATTTTTTCAAAGGCTGTACATCTTTAGTGAATGTTCAATTACCTTCTCTGTTATTAATTATTGATAACTCAAGCTTTGAAAACTGTAATTCTTTAAAAAATATAGAATATTTAGGGACTTCTCCAAATACAATAGTTGGAACTCCATTTACCGGAACTGTAAAACCCTCTGATTTATATCTTCCAAATGTAGCAAAAGACCCTGGAGACGGCAGATGGAAAAATTTTTTAGGTGCTGATTGGGTCAATATACATTATGGTACTCCTATGCCAAAATAATTAACATATTTTAACTTGATTATATACTTTTTGTATACTATAATTTATATATAGAATTTTTTAATTTTTTCTTAAAAAATATTTTTAAATAAAATAAATAATATAGAGAGAGGTGCATATATGGAACAAGAAGTAAAAGCTAGAATTGACTCTTGGCTTAATGGTTCTTATGATGAAGAAACCAAAAAAGAGATTAAGGCATTATTAGATGCTGGTAATGAAAAAGAATTAATAGATGCCTTCTACAGAGATTTAGAATTTGGTACTGGCGGACTTAGAGGTATAATGGGTGTTGGTACTAACAGAATGAATAAATATACTGTTGGTGTTGCTACTCAAGGTTTGGCTAATTATATATTAAAACAGGGAGGAAGTAATTATGAAGTTGCTATAGGATATGATTCAAGAAATAATTCTGATGTATTTTCTAAAGCTGCTGCTGAAATACTTTCTTCAAATGGAATAAGCGTTTATTTATATGATGATATTCACCCTATTTCACTTCTTTCTTATGCGGTTAGAAGCTTAGGCTGTATTGCCGGAATAGTTGTTACTGCTAGCCATAACCCTAAAGAATATAATGGTTATAAAGTTTATTGGACTGACGGAGCTCAAGTTATACCTCCTCATGATAAAAACATCATAGATGAAGTATTGAAAGTTAAACCTGAAGAAGTAAAAATGGGAGATTCTTCAAAAGTTACTATCATAGGAAAAGACATTGAAGATAAATATATGAATGATTTAATGGGATATTTAGTTAATCCTGATATCATCAAAAAACATCATGATATAAAAATAGTTTATACGCCTATTCATGGTTCCGGATATAAAATGGTTCCTATGGCTTTAAGAAAGGCAGGATTCACTAATTTAACAACTATGGAAGGAGCTCAGCCGCCTAATGGAAACTTCCCTACTGTTGAATCACCTAACCCAGAAAACCCTGAAGCATTAAAAATTGCTGTTGATAAAGCTAAAGAAATAGGTGCTGAACTTGTTATGGGTACTGACCCTGATTGCGATAGAATGGGTTGTGCTTTACTTACTAAAGATGGTTCTTATATGTACCTTACTGGAAACCAAATCGGTTCTATTATGGCTTATTATCTCATCACAAATAAAAAGAATGTTAAAAATCCATTTATAGTAAAAACTATAGTTACTACTGAACTTGCTAGAGCTATTGCTGATGCTAATAATGTTAAGATATATGATGTTCTTACTGGATTCAAATGGATTGCTGATGTTATAGAAAGAGACAAAGAAGGAACATATTTATTCGGATTTGAAGAGAGCTTCGGATACTGTATCAACTCTAATGTACGCGATAAAGACGGTGTTAGTTCTTGTTTAATGCTTGCAGAAGTACTTGCTTATTGTAAAGAAAATAATATGACATTAGCTGATTACTTAGAAAGCATTTATGAAAAATATGGCTACTTCTATGAAGAAACTATATCTATAACTAAAAAAGGTGCTGACGGAGCTAAAGCTATAGCTGATTTAATGACTTATTACAGAAACAATTTACCTAAAGAAATTTCAGGCGTAAAAGTTGAAAGCATAAGCGACTATGATAAAAAAGAAGTTTATGATAATACTGGTAAAAAAATAAAAGATATTACTTTACCTAAATCTAATGTTCTTCAATACATACTTGAAGATAAAACTAAGATTACTATCAGACCTTCTGGTACTGAGCCAAAAATCAAATTCTATTTTGAAGTTTGCGTAAAAGAAAGCAAAGACAAGAGACTTGCAGTTGCTAAAGAAAAAGTAGCTAATTTCAAAAAGTTTATTAAAGAATAAAATAATAATTTTTTATTTTTACTAGAGATAAACTTATTATTAATAAAAAATAAAAGAAGTCCTGTTTCTATAATGGGACTTCTTTTTTTATACGATATTTATCATCATAATAAATCACAATAAATTTGAAGGTTTAAGGTACAGATTATAATAGTTATATACTTTTTATATTGTAAATTTTATTCTAACTCCCCACCCTTTTTCATTATTAATTTCATAAGAATATTTAACTATACATTTCTTTAAAATCTAAAAAGAAAATATAGCACCCACCCTAGATTTATTTAAATTTATAATTAACTTTCCCGCACGCAGAGCAAAATTAAAAATATAGTTTGATTAATAATTCTAATTTTAATCATATATAAAATTCAGCTAACCGTGCGTAGAATAGATTTTTAAATTTAATAAACACTTGGGCGGGTGCTAAAATTTCTAATTACGCAATAAATATAATCAAAACGAAAAATTAAAAAGAAAACAATAAAATATAAAGGGCGGGTGTGTAAATAAAATTTTTAAATATAAAATTACTCGTCTTTAACTATTCTTGATTTTAGATAATTAGCTTTTAATATAAACGCTTCATTTTCTTTATAAAAAACCTCTCTAGAATTTTCATCTCTCAATAAAGAACGCATTTCATCTTTAGCCTTACGCATTATCTCTTTGTCTTTAATGATGTTTCCAAGTTTGAAATCCGGTATTCCGCTTTGCCTGTCTCCTAAAAACTCGCCGGCCCCTCTCAATTCCAAATCCTTTTCTGATATTTTAAATCCGTCAGTAGTTTCACATATTATGTTAATTCTTTCTTTTATGATATCATTAAGCTCACTATGTAGTATTAAATAGCAATACCCTAATTTATCTCCTCTGCCTACCCTACCTCTAAGCTGATGAAGCTGTGATAAACCAAAACGTTCTGCACCTTCTATAAGTATTGTTGTAGCATTAGGATTGTCAATACCCACTTCTATAACAGTTGTAGAAAATAATACTTTTATTTCACCTGAAGAAAATCTATTCATTATATATTCTTTTTCTTCGTCTTTCATTTTACCATGTATTACTTCTATTTGAATGTCTGAAAAATAAGTTTCTTTTGCTCTTTGGAATTCGCTTGAAAGAGTAATGAAGCTAGAATCATTATTTTCTATAAGAGGAAAAACTACATAACCCTGCTCACCTTTAGCTATTCTGCTTTTTAAAAACTTGTAACAATGATCTCTTTCATAAAGTTCTTTATATTTTGTAAGTACGCCTTTTCTACTGCTTGGCATACTTTTTATAATAGATAAATCCAACTCTCCAAATAATGTTAATGCTAAAGACTGAGGGATCGGAGTTGCTGTCATAAGTAAAAAATCAACATTATTTCCTTTAGAAAGAAGTTTGTTTCTCTGTGCTGCTCCAAATCTTTGCTGTTCATCTACTATCGCATAAGAAAGATTTTTAAATATAACCTCATCATAAATAATAGAATGCGTGCCAACTAATATATGACTTTTTCCCTCTCTTAATCTTTTTAATAAATATCCTCTTTCATTTTGATTAACTGAAGAAGTAAGAATATCTATTTTTATTGTTTCTTCTAGTCCTGCTGCTTTAATAAGTTTCTTAAAAGTATTATAATGCTGTAAAGCTAATATTTCAGTAGGAGCTAAAAATGCGGTCTGAAATCCTGATTCTGCAGGTATTAATGCAGTTAAAAATGCCACTATAGTTTTACCAGCTCCAACATCTCCTTGAAGCAACCTAAACATCTGCTTACTAGAAAATAAATCATTTTTTATTTCTTCAATAGCATTTAATTGGTCTGTTGTGAGTTCAAATGATAAACTTGACTTTACTTTATCCAATAAATTTGATGAATTATACCTTTCTTCTTTTATAAGTATATTAGGTCTTCTCTCGCTTAAATGTATATATTGAAAAGTCAAAAACTCCTCAAAAATTAAACTCTCCCTAGCTTCTGCTAAAGCCTCAAAAGAAGTAGGAAAATGCATCTCCATAATAGAAGGAACAAAACTTTTAAGCCTGTACTTTTTTTTAATCACATTTGGAATATCATATTTCATATTTTTTTCAAAGCCGACAAGCTCATCTACAATTAAAGTTCTAAGTTTTTTTTGTGAAAGTCCTTCTGTAAGCGGATATATAGGTACAATCTTTCCATAAGATAATGCATTTGATGAAGGCTTTTCCAATTCAGTCATTCTGCATTGAAGCTTTCCTCTACCACTTCTTACAAACTTTCCTGTTAAATAAAGTTTAGCACCCTTAGTTACTCCTGCAGGCAGTCTTCCACCATAAATAGGTACTTCGCATACTGCAATTCCGTCTGTAACTATTACTAAAGGTTTACTCCTATATTGAAAAGTAAAACTTGATACATCTATAACTTCTACATATACAACAGAAGTTTTATCTTTATTCTCCAATGCCTCATGAAGTTTTAGCGTTTTTCTTCTATCATCATAAGTTCTTGGAAAAAATGCTATTAAATCATATAAAGTTATAATACCTTTTTTGGCAAGTATTTCTGCGTATTTAGGGCCTACGCCTTTTGAATATTTTATACTTTTAGTAAATATATCCTTACTATAATCATTGTTTAACAATTCTATATATCCTATTTGTCATCATCTTCTTCTTTATCATCTACTATTTCATAATCAGCTTCATCATATTCACTATCTTCATCTGCTGCTTCTTCATCAGATTCTCCGTATTTCCAAATTTTATATTGCTCTAAATCAGTTGAAAAACATTTTATACATAATCCTATAATGAATGCATCATCTAATAACCCTATAAATGGAAATAAATCAGGAAGAACATCCAAAGGAAGTATTAAATATATTAATGCTCCTGCTACGGCAGATAAACTTTTCCAAGGAATATCTCTGTAATTTCCATTAATATAATCTCCTATCATATCTACCATCAATTGAATTTTATCCAAAAATTTAGAAAGATGTCTTGATGAAGATAAATTTAATATCTCCTTTGATTTATCAATGATAGATGTTAATTTCTCAAATGTAGTTTCTAATGAAATTTTTTCCCATAATTCTTTAGATTTTTCTTTTATTCCCATAAACACTCTCTATAATTTTAATAATTTTATTTTCTGAAGCCTATTATAACATATAAACAGAAAATATGAATAACTACAGAGTTCTATTTTTTTATTCAAAATATTGCATAAATAATAAATTATGTTATACTTAATAAGCAAGTATTATCAGGAGAAGGAATAATGGATAAAGAACAAGTAAAAGGTGTAATTATAGAAAATAACCCTTCTATTTTAACCAAATACAAAAATGCATTTAATAACTTATTTGATATAAGTACTTTTAATGATACCAGTTCTTCTTTAGGTTATATCATAGAAAACAATTTGAGTATATATTTTTATATTATAAGATACAATGAAAGTGAAAAAGATGGTATCAATTTATTTGTAGAAAAAGTAAAAAAAATCAACCCTCAAATAAAATTGGTAATGACAGATGTTCCAGATAGTTTTGATGAAGCTGCTTATCCTTATGCTTTAATATTTCATAGAAATACAGATGCAAGCGTAATAGTACAATCAATACAAAATGAAGTTTCAAAATTATTAGATGATGGAAGTAAAAAAAGAAGACAATATTCAAGAGTTAATTGGCCTTTGAATGTTATTATAGCTTATAAAGATAAGATTAGAGGAACTATCGATAGAAATATACTTTCCATAAGCGGTAATGGAGCTTATATATCATCTGATACTAATATTCCTGATAAGGGTGATATGTTAGGTCTTACTATATCTTTTAAAGATTTCAAATTATTTACTGAAGCTAAAGTAGTTTGGATAAATAATGAAAATCAAAAACCTGATTTGCCTAAAGGTTTTGCTGTACAATTTATCGATATAGGTATGGCTTCTCAAAAAATTATTGATCAGATTATTAGAGATAAGCTATTACAAGAATTATTAGTAGAATTAAAAGATGAAAACTTCTCCTAATGAAAACAATATTAAAGAAGCAAAAAATTTAATAAGAGAATCCTTTAAACTCATTAGAAATAATTTAGATTCGGACTTCATTAAAGAAAAAAGTACTGTAATCTTTAAAAAATTTAGAAATATAGTAAATATTAATAAATTTAATTCTATATCAGTATATATAGATTTCAATAATGAAGTACCGACTAAAGAAATAATAGAATATGCTTTAAAAAATAATATTAAAGTATCTGTACCTTTTCTTATAGATAATCATAATATGAAATTAAAATATATAAATGATTATAATAAAGATATCAATAGAAATACAAGATTCGGATGCGGAGAACCTTTCGAGCATTGTAAAGACTGCAATATAAATGAAATATCTATGTTTATTATTCCAGCTTTAGCTTTCGATGAGAAATGTAATAGACTCGGATTTGGAAGAGGCTATTACGATAATATGTTAAAAAGAAATAAAAATGCCTTAAGAGTAGGCTTAGCTTATGACTATCAAATCCTCCCATCAATACCTAAAGATGATAATGATGAGATATTAGACATTATTATAAGCGAAAGTAAAGTAATAACTGCTACTTTTTAATTATTAACTCTAATTTTTAGTATTAACTTTCAGCAGAAGCAGGTTCTTCCTCTTCTTCATCTGTAGTAAATAATTTTTCTAGGTCTAAAACAACTAATAATTTATCTTCTAATTTACCTACACCTTTAATGTATTTTTGACCTATACCTGAAAGCATTGGAGGAGGAGGCTGAATATCAGAATTAGAAATAGATACTACCTTAGAAATAGAGTCAATAATTATTCCCATATCCACATCTTCTATTTTTACTATGATAATACCTGTATTTTTATCGCCTTCTGTTTCTTCTAAATTGAATCTCTTTTTTAAGTCGATTATAGGTATAATATTACCTCGCAAATTTATTACACCTTCAACAAAATCTGGGGCATTAGGAATAAGAGTAATCTTTTCCATCTTGATTATCTCTTTAGCCTGCATGATGTCTATGGCATACTCGCCGCTGCCTAATCTAAAAGTAACAAGGTTTGTACTATCTTCGAGATCAACTCTATTTTCGGTACTTTCAATAGATTGTTGCTCTGTCTGCTCTGCCATTTTTATTATGCCTCCATAAAATTTACAGTTGTTCTATTATCGGAAATAATTTCTTATTTTTTATATATACAATAAATATTTTCAATTAAAAAATCTGAAACGAATTTTGTAACTATTATCATTTTATTATATTTTTTGTTAAAAGTCAATCTATATATAAATTTTATTATTTTATTATTACTATAAAAAAATACATTCTTTACTATAAATAATAAAAATTACTTATAAATATTGACATCATAATAAAAATATGTTATATATTGTTGTAATATTAATCATTACAATGTTTTAGAATATACGGAGTATACCCATGAATATAAAAAAAATCAATACATTTTGGAAGTTATTTCCTTTATTATTCATACTTATAACTGTTTTAATTTTCACTGTAAAATATGGTGTTCCTATAGAGTTTTTGCTTACAATAGGCACATTAATAGCCTGTATAATAGCACATTTTGCAGGTTATAAATGGAAAGATATGGAAGAAGCCTTCATAAAAAAAATAGTAGATACTTGGCTTGGCGTACTAATATTTATATTAATAGGTATAGTAGTTGGTTCTTGGGTATATTCTGGAACTGTACCTATGCTTATATACTATGGCATTAAATTAATTCACCCTTCATTCATACCTTTAATGGCATTTGTTATAACATCTTTTCTATCTATATTTACAGGTACTTCTTGGGGTTCTGCTTCTACTGCAGGAGTGGCATTTATAGGAATCGCACAGGCTACAAATACACCTTTGCCATTGGTGGCTGGTGCTGTTATAAGCGGTGCATATCTTGGCGATAAAAACTCTCCTATATCGGATACAACTGTTTTGGCTGCTCTTGGTGCTGGAACTACTTTACAAAATCATATAAAAACTATGCTTGTAAACACTATACCATCTGCAATATTAGCGGCTATTGTATTTACTATATTAGGTTTTAATACCTCCCCTATCAATTCAGATATTCTAAACTTAAAAGAAGCTAGCGAAATATTAACTTCATTAGAAAATATATACAATTTCAACATATTTTTGCTTATTCCTCCAATATTCGTACTTATTGCAAGTGTGAAAGGAGTTAATCCTGTAATAACTATGTTCATTGGAAGTTTAATTGCAATAATATTAGGAGCAATATTTCAAAACTTTGGATTTATTAATGCTATGAAATCATTTGTAACAGGTTTTAATATTTCTATGTCGCCAACAGTTAATCCTGAAACTATACCTCAAAATCTTCATACATTACTAAACAGAGGCGGAATGATAAGCACTATGCCTAGCGTATTATTTTTGATACTTGCTCTCACTTACGGAGCTATGCTTCAGTTAATATGTACTTTAAATACTTTAATAGAATTATTAGTAAAAATAGTCAGAGGTGCCAGAAGTTTAATATTTGTAACTTGGTTTACAACATTCACTATAAATTCAGCATTGAGCAGTTTACAATTTACTTTCTTAACTTTAGGCGATGTACTAAAAACCGTATACGACAAATACAATGTTAATAGAGGAGTACTTTCAAGAACTATGGAAGAAGGCGGAACTCTTACAGAGGTTTTACTGCCTTGGACTGTTACAGGAGTTTATATGACTTCAATACTTGGAGTGCATACTTTACAGTACATGCCTTATTCATTTTTTAATTTAATTAGTATAGCTATATCTTTTATTTACATGCTCACTTTACCTAAGTTTGCTGTACAAATAAATAAAGATATTTTAAAGAATTAAAACATATTGAATAATATAATAAATTAAACTATACTGAAAATTTTTAAGTTTGTAATTTTCCTTGTCTTTTTCCAGTGACTTTGTCAAAGAACCGCATGCAGCGAAAGTGCAAGTATGAAATTTGTATTAAACTTATAAAAATGAGTTTTTATACTATAAGTTTTATTATGCTCAAGTAGTTTTATATTATTTAAATCTAGATAGCAGCCACATTATAAAAGATAATAATACACTGAGTATAATACAGCTCAGCAAAGGAAATGAAAAAGTAAAATTATCTTTTTTTATTATGATATCGCCCGGAAGTTTACCGAAAGGAATTTTTATATTAAATAAAAATAGTATGCCAATGATTATTGATATTATACCAATAACTATAAAAAGTTTAGCAATTTGAATATTCATTTATCATTCAGCCATTTTTTTATACATCTTTTCTATATCTTTATCATGACCTGCAATGACAAGTATATCACCTTCAACCATAGCTACATCAGGATCAGGAGTACAATCCACAATAACTTTTTTCTCTCCCAATATTCCTACAGTTTCTTTCTTTATGGCAACAACATTGATTTTGTATTTCTTTCTCAAATCAAGTTCTTTTAAATTTTTACCGGCAAGTCCGCCATGAACAGGGAATTCTACTATAGAGTGATATTCTGTTAAATCATAAAGAAGAAGAGTATCACCTACTTCAAGCTGTTCTGCAATATGTATACCCATAGACTCTTCAGGGCTTACCAAATGGGTTATTCCTATCATACTTAATATGGCTCTATGCTTTTCATTAGAGTACCTTGCTATGATATTTTTAACATTAAGCTCTTTTAAAAGTAATGCTGTTAATATACTTGTCATCATATCTTCACCTATTGTAAGTATAACAGCATCAAATTTATTAATCTCAATAGCTTCTAATGCCTCTTTTTGAGTAGAGTCCAAACGCATAGCCTGAGTTACATTATTTTTTATAGCTTCTATTTCATTTATATCATTATCTATAGCAAATACCTCTATAGAAGGTTTTGTCATAAGTCTATTAATTAATGCCTTGCCTAAAGTGCCGACTCCTATAACAGCATACTGAAGCATATCAATCCCCTAATACTTTATTTAATGTTTTATTATTATAGAATAATATAAAAATTTGTCAAAAACATTATTAATTAAATTATAATAAATTAAATACTATTTATTTATTAATGTTATTAACCATATTAATATCTATATTTACATATATTATACTAAAAACATAATATTTTTTTACCTAAAACAAACTAAAAACAAAATAAATTTAAAAAATATTCGAATTTAACAAATTTTTTTTACAATATTTGAAAGCTATTGTTATATTTATTCAATAAAAAATAAGAATGAGAGGATTAAAAAAATATGAAAAGAATTATATTAATCATAAGTATTTTATCAGTATTTGCAGTAGCATGCGGCAACAAAGCAACAGGACCTGCTACAGGAAGTAAGCCATTAACTACTAATGTACCAAGCGATGATAAAACAGTAAGAGATGGTACTCCATTAGCCAGTTGGAATGGAAATAGCCAGTCTATAACAGTAAACGCTTCAGTTACTGGTAATCAGGCTGCTGCTCAAGATGGATATAACTTGTTAGAAAGATTATATTCTACTACTTGGTATCAGTCTGAAGAAGATCGTGATGACGGAAGATTAGAAACAGAAGAAACATTTGTATTCTTTAATGAAAATTCTGAAATGATTGAAAGAGAATATGAAAATGGAATAATTGATGGAAGAGATGATTACGCTACATTACAATGGTTAGAAGATATTGCTACTCCTAGTACTGTGGCAAATAAAGATAAAAATGCATGTATAGTTAGAAATACAGAAAATGGAAAATATGAAAATGATACAGAATATGAAGGATACTATTTAGTTGATAGAGATACTTTATATATAATTGACGGCGATAATCAAGATGAAGTAAGAAGACAATTAAATGAATTAATAGGTGGAAATACTCAAAAATACAGAGAAGATAAATATGTATTATCTACTAAAGCATTAAATTAATACTGATAAATAACTAAAAAATAGAGGGACTTAAAAAGTCCCTCTTTTTATTTTAAACAAATAAATAAAAAATTAATCGTCTTCATTAGCTTGATAATTTAATTTTACCAAATAATCTATTTTATCAACAACTTTAGTGAATGGCTTTTCTACACTGATTAAAGCTCTTTCAACATCATTTCCGTCTTCATCTTCGATATATATATCATAGTAAAGTTCTTTATGATCATATTCATTTTCAAAAGTAAGCCTTATAAATATAAAATTATTAATATTAATTCTATCCATTTTAGGCTCATACTCTAAACGCTTAATTTCAGTGTTTAGTAATTCTTTTCCTAAATTCTCTACTATGATCTTGTAAATAGATTCAAGCTCTTTTCTTATATAGTGAACATTGTTATCAAACATTATAAAACTCCAAATAAATATATAGATTTTTCCAATATAATAAATATACCAAAATATAATAATTTGTCAAAGGAATTTATCAATATTATTAATATTTATCCAATATAGAAGCAACTTCCTCATCTCCTAATTCTCTAGCTATATTTGCCAAATCTTTAGCTTTTTTCTTGGCAAGATTAGGATTAGCATTATTTTCAAGCAAGATTAAAGCCGCCTCAAAATTACCATTTTCAATAGCATAAGATAGAGCTGTTTCTCCGTCTTTATCTACCATATTTACATCAGCACCATTCTCAAGTAAAATGCTAATAGCCTCTATAGATATTTCTCTTCCAGCGAAAGATATTAAAGGTGTTATTCCAGATAAATTAGCTTTATTAATATTAACTGTCTTGGATAATACTTTAACTGTTTCAACATCATTCGCTAATAAAAGAGGTGTTATTCCTTCATCAGACACAGCATTAATATTAGCACCATTATCAACTAAAAAAGCAACTATGTCGGAATTAGAATTATCAGCAGCAAAGAATAAAGGAGTCCATCCATAATTATTAACCGCATTAACATCTGCTTTAGCCATTACCAAAAGCTCAACTACATTGAAATTACTGTCATATATTCCTATGCCTTGTCTAGACCATATATCTGTAGCATATAAAAGTGCTGTATAATTTCTTTTATTTTTTATATTAACATCAGCATTATTTTGTATAAGGGCATTTACTAAATCAGCATATCCATAATATGAAGCTATCATTAAGGCTGTAGTACCTTCATCAAAAGTTACACTAAGATCATATTCCGTATCTTCTACATTTACTATATTCGTAGTTTCTGTTAAAGTATTATTTATATTGCCTGAACTAATAAGATTTTTTATTATATCTATACAAGGACTTTCTTCATATTCTGCTATAGCATCTTCTATAGATAAATCCTGAACTATATTTCCGCCTTCTATAGATGTTTCATCATTTTGAATATTTTCATCAACATTGACATCAGACTTTTGAGTGCATGATAATAGTATTAATAATAAAAATGTGCATAGAATAAATCTCATAATAGCCCCCAATAATCATTTACATATTAAACTATTATACATATATTAACATATATTATTATCAATTACAATATATTTTCTATAAAATGATTTGTATATTTATTCCAGTAGCCTTTATAAACTCTTTTATTATAATCATCTAAATTTAACTGATACATTCTAAATATAACTTTTATATTTTTGGGCTGACATAATTCCTCATAGCTATATTGATAATGCATTCCTATTTTTTTCATTACTTCACCGCTTGCAATATTATTTATATCATGAGTAGCTGTTATATATTTTATATTATCTTTCTTTAATTCTTCTATAACTCTTTTTGAAGCCTCTGTAATTATTCCCATGTTCCAATATTCTTTTTTAAGTCCGTATCCAAAATCATTATTGTCATTATTGTTTTCAAGATGCACATAACCTATAGGTACATTATCTTCTTTTAAACATACTGCATATCTATAAAAGTTATGATTATCATTTGTATTTAAATAAAATTTTTGTAAATGTAATTTAGTTTCTTCTAAACTTTGAAAAGGAAACCATGGAAGATATTTATTAACTTCTCCATCAGATAAAATACTAAATAAAGCTTCAGCATCATTGATATTAAATTTTCTTATTATAAGTCTTTGTGTATTTAACATCTTATTTCCTTTTATGATATAAATACTACATTAATTCTATCAGAAATGATTTTTTTGTATATACTAAAAATTTTTAATTTTGTCAATTTTTTGTTGTTCTTTTTCCCGCCGCAAAAAGAACCAAAAAGTGCAAGTATAAAATTAGTACTAAATAATACTAAAATCGTCTTACATGTAAAATAATTTATTAAATTAAAGCCCAAATGTAGCCTTTCGCGAAGCGTATCCGAGCCTGTCGAGGATATAGCTTCTTTGTGGCAATACCATACCTAAAGGTACTCCTTCCAGTCGCAGCACTTCCTTAGGTCGCAAAAGAACTGGGGTACAGCACTCTGTGTACTTCGTAAGGGCAAAGCCTTGCATATATTGAAATTTAAAAAAAATTATTTTTGACAAAATATATTTGTTTAGGTATATACTAATTTTATAACTTAATTACATTTGCCCGCCCTTTAGGCTTTTTATCTTCTCTGGTATTTACACATTATTTTTCTTCTTTGCATTTTACAGTCATTTTTGCTGCCCGCCCAAAATTTTTTTAAAAATTATAGCATCCTCACCGCACGCAGAGTAAAACTAAAAAATATAGATTTATTTTTAATTCAAATTTATTTATATTAATAATTTAGCTAAACGTGCGTTAATTAAATTTCAAATTCTTAAAAAAATTCGGGTGGGTGCTAAAATTTCTAATTAAGCTATAAAGATAATGAAAATAAAAATTAAAAATAAAGTAATAAGGAATAAAGGGTGGGGTTCAAAATAAAACTTATATATAAAAAAAGCCTACAAAAAATATTTGTAAGCTTTTTATAATATATTATTTAATTATTTATTTATTTTTCCTAAAAGCTTTTCAGCAATAGCACGTCCAGTAGGAGTATTGGCAAGTCCCCCTTGAGAAGTCTCTTTAAATCTTTCATCCATTCCATCGCCAACTTCTTTCATAGCAGATACAACCTCATCAGCCGGTATAACGCTTCTAAATCCAGCACAAGCCATCTCAGCAGAAACCATAGCATGAACAGCAGCCATAACATTTTTACCCATACAAGGCACTTCAACAAACCCTGCAATAGGATCGCATATAAGCCCAAGCATAGCTGATATAGTAAGAGCAAAAGCATCAGCACATTGCTGAGGAGTTCCTCCCATAATCTCAGCACAAGCACTGGCTGCCATACCTGCAGCAGAACCGCATTCAGCCATACATCCGCCTTCAGCACCTGCAAATGTTGCTATCTGTGCTATAATGTCAGCTAATCCAGCAGCTGTAAACATTGATTTTACTACATCCTCTTTTTTATATCCTCTGTTCTCACATACTGTAAGTACAGCAGGCATTACTCCGCAGCTTCCTGCAGTAGGAGCAGCTATTATCTTACCCATACAAGCATTATAACCGCTTACAGCCATTGCAGCAGTTACAACCTCCCCTATTGTTTCACCTAATATACTTTTCTTAGATTTATAAAATTTCTCTACTATCTCAACACATTCATTTTGCAAACCTGTAACAAAATTGAATTTATCCTTTTTACCATTCTCAACGGCAGATTTCATTATATCATAATAAGAAGTCATATTATTAATAACAGTCTGCCTATCTGTTTTTTGAGACTGAGCCTCTATATCTATTACTATGTCGCTTATTTTCACTTTTTTTTCCGCAGCTAAAGCCACTAATGATTCTATAGATTTTATATCCATAATGTTTTAATACTCCATATAATATTTAATATAACTTATCTAAAAATACAAAGTCCCTTATATTTTCAATTTTTCTTATTTTTTCCTCTATATCCTTTGATATAACATCCGTCATACCAATAACAATAATAGCATATCCCCTATTAGGACCTTCAAATTGAGGAGTTACATTCATATTTTCAATATTTATTCCTTTTTCAAATATAATAGAAGTAACTTTGGCTATAATACCCGGAACATCTTTATTAACTATAGCAATAGTAGGGAAATCTCCTTTATAATGCACTTCTATACCATTAACTTTATCCAAAACTATCAATCCTCCGCCTATAGAAGAAGCTAATATATCAATCTCATTAGTTTCGCCTTTAGCTTCAATATATACGGTATTAGGGTGAAAAGCCTCTCTTAATTTTGTAGGAATAAACTCATATTTAAGATTAGCCTTTTCAGCAAAACTGTAGCTATCTCTAAGTCTAGGGTCATCAGTTTCAAAACCTAAAAGTCCCGCCAAAATAGCCTTATCAGTTCCATGACCTTTCCAAGTTAAAGCAAAAGAACCATGCAAATATATTTTTGCTTCTTTTACATCTTCACCCAAAATCTTCTTAGCAAGTTTTCCAATACGGCAAGCCCCAGCTGTATGAGAACTTGAAGGCCCTATCATTACAGGACCTATTATATCAAATAATCCAGCCATATAATTCCCTCCATTTCATAATTATAATTTAACATAATAAATAATTTTTGAATATAGTTTTTTATTATTTTTTATTTATCATAAATAAAAAAAATAAGAATATTGTTAAAAAGTACAATTAATCTATAGATAATTACTATTAATAAGAATATTTATAATATTAGAATAATAAACTTATTTCAAGTCCAACCTTAGTTTCATAGCCGAAATAACTGGATGCTCCTCTTGGCTTTCCATAACCAACCTTCAAAGATATAGCATATCTATAAAACTCAACACCAATACCAAAATTAACAGCAGCATGCCAAGGGTCTTTTATTAATCCAAGTTTATCTTTCTTATCTAAAATGGCAGCGATATTTATTCCTGTTATTAAGCTGATTTGATCTTTATATAAAGGAAATCTATAATCTAATCCTGTATGTATTCTAAATAACTGCGGACTATTTCCTACAGCATTATAAGAAATTTCAGAACCTAAATAAACGCTGAAATTCTTAATATAATAATAAACTGCTATAGAACCAAATTCATAACTGCTTCCGCTTTTTATTTGAGTATCTCCTTTGAATCCGTCTACCAAATGAGTGGATTGATGATACATAGGTATGAATCTTATTTTCATATTAATTCCAACAAGATTTTGAAGCCATAAATCAGCAAATACCATAAACTGACCAGAAAAATCATAAACATCGAATAATCCGCTGCTTCTTCCAAGTATAGATATTTCCATAGCTCCGCCCATACCTACAGAAAAATATTTATTTCTATAAAACATTATTTCACTTGCTAAACGCCCCTCTACATAAACCGATACAGATTTAAAATCCCAATTTACATCAGGAGCAATAAGAGATAAATTTTTATCTACATTGAAGTTCTTAGCAAATAATATACGCCCTATAAATGCTCTAGGATCCTGCCAACCCATATAATATTTATCAACTTCATATATACGAAAAGGATTACTGAAAGTATAATCATCACCTAAATAATTTAAATCATCATTTAATTGTTCTTCCTGAGAATATAAATTCAATGAACTTAATAATATCAATAATACTAGAATTAATTTTGTTTTCATTTTGCATCTCTTAATATTTATTTACTATTAAGTATCATATTCTAATATAATAAGGACTTTTTCTCAATAGAAATAGTTAAAATTATAAAAAATAAAAAGCAATGATGCAAAACACATCATTGCTTTTTCAATTTTATTATTAAGATAACTAAAATTAATTTAATTTCTTAGGTATTCTTACATTCTTTAATGCCTCTAATCTTTGAACTATAGCCTTCTGAACATCAAAGTTGCTAGGCTCAACATTATCAAAATCATATTTAATAGCAAGCATTAAAGTTTCTTTTTCCTGTACATAATTACGCATTCTTCTATATATTAAAGACATTCTGAAAAGAGATAATTTCTGTCTGTATCCATTAATATATGCTTGTCTGTAATAATCTACAGCTGAAGTACCTCTATTCTTACTTCCATAATGTTCTGCTAATTTGAAATAGATTCTTCCTTTTTCATAATTTTTATATGTATTTTCAGCCATAGTAATGATTTCTTTTTCTACAGCAGCATAATTATTTTCATCTATCAATTTTTCATAAATATATAAAAGACTGAAATATGCATCTAATTTATATGCAGGTATTGTAAGATTAGTAGCCAAATTTATAGCTTTTTTATATTCTTCTATAGCCAAACGATAAGAAGCAGCTCCTCCTTGTTCTGCTGGGTTGCCGGCTTCTTTTTCATATATTAAACCTAAAAAATAATGAGCATCTGCATTATCAGGATAATACATCAAAGTTTTATTCATTATATATAAAGCATAAGTAATATCGCCGTTATGTATTGCTCTTTTTGCCTCTCCTATATACACCCAAGCAGGCTCTAATTTACCGCTGAATAATGATTCATAGGTATTTGTATCCATTTCCATAGTTCTAACAGTATCTGCTGTTCTATTAGGAGTATTAAGGGATTGTCCCTGAGCATATATTGATAAACAAGTCAATATTAATATACTAAATATAAAAAATATACGTTTCATAAGCTAAATCAAAAATAAAGTTTTATTGTCTAAAGTATCGGTATAATAAATTTTTACATTATATTATTTTTTTATTTCTTTATATATTGGCTTATCTTTAAGTGCTATACTATCTATAAATACATTCTCTGTTTCAAATATAATTATTTCATTTTTTCCTGTTTTTAAAAGAGGAGCAGGTATATATAAGTAGCATACAGGGCCTTCACTCCAGTATCTTCCTAAGTTAAAACCATTTATAAATGCCGCACCTTTTCCAAGTTTAGAACAATCAAGGAAAGTATCTGCCGGCTCTTTAACATCAAATTCATAACGGTAGAATGAAGGAGTATTTTCTATCCATTTTGAACTGAAATCTACATCTTTTATATTATCAAGTGGTAATGCATACTGCTCCCAGCCAGTTTCAAAATGTATATCAGCCATAACTCCTATACGAATACCTTTAATTTGACTGCATTCCTGAAGTTTATAACCATAATTAACACGTCCTACATTTTCAACCAATAATTCTAATACATTATCACCATTATTAAAATGCATTTCAATAGGCTCTATAAGCTCATCTTGATATTTTACGCCTTTATATTCTCCATTCAAATAAAAATGAACTCTGTCTGAAGCTCCTACAGCCCTTACATTCATATTATTGTCAAAACCTTTTACTGTAGTTCTATAAAGCATATAACCATATCCGCTTCCTGCTTTCTCCATAGTTATAGGGGCATCGCTTTTCTGACATTTTGATATTTTATCTACTACTGAAAATAATGAAGTTTTATCTTTGAGTTTTGCCTCTCCAAAATCTGCTCTTTTATGATCTCTAGGCTCAAAAGTTTTTATTTCAGGAAATAATTCATTTATAAGTTTCTGAAGTTTATAAAATTTCTCTGTAGGCTCTCCCCATTCTGTAAGAACTGCATCATAATCATAAGATGTAATTTGAGGAAAATCAGTATAACCTGTTACAGAAGTACCATTATAAAAACCGAAATTAGTTCCGCCTATAAACATATATAAATTTATACTTCCTCTTTTTATAATTTCTTTTACTTCCATAATGAAATCGTCAGCATCTCTTTTAATTATAGGCTCTTTCCATAGATTAAACCAACCATCCCAAAATTCCATACACATTAATGGATTTTTTATACCTTTTCTTTCAAAGAATTTTTCCGTAGCATCAAAACTTTCTTTAGCTTGAGAGCCAAAATTAACAGTAGCCAATATTCCATCATCTACAAATGTTCCTGCTTCTAAAACAGCATCCCAAGCTCCGTCTGAAGTAAATAAAGGCACTTCTGCACCATGTTTAATCATAAGATTTTTTAAAGCTTTAAGATACTCTTTATCATTACCAAAAGAACCGTACTCATTTTCAATTTGCATCATAATTACAGGACCATTTCTAGTAATTTGTAAATCTGCAATTTGTTTAAATAATTCTTTATAATAAGCATCAACTTTGCTTAAAAATAATTCTGTATTAGTACGAACTTTCATATTATCATATCTTAAAAGCCATGCAGGAAGTCCTCCGAATTCCCATTCAGCACATATATAAGGAGTAGGTCTTAATATAACCAATAAATCCATTTTTTGAGCAAGTTTAATAAAAGAGGCTATATCTTTATTGCCTGAAAAATCAAAAACTCCTTCATCTATCTCATGAATATTCCAAGGTATGTATGTTTCAACAGTATTAAATCCGGCTGCCTTTAAATTATAAAGACAATCCTCCCAATACTCTTTAACAAATCTAAAATAATGAATAGCTCCTGATAAAAGTTTTATAGATTTACCATTTAAAATAAAGTCTTCTTTAATTTCAAAAACAGCCATAATTTATATCCTTAATTTTTTTATTTTTAACTAAAACAAAAAAAAACTCTATTTAATAAAAATCAAATAGAGTTTTTAATTTATTAAGCAAGATATTTTTTTACTATCTCATCATCTTCTAAAGCGGTTAGTATTTCAACACCATCTTCTTTAACGGCTACGGTATGTTCATAATGTGCCGATAGAGAACCGTCCCTAGTTATGATAGTCCAATCATCATCTTCTATTAGAATTGCATGATGTCCCATATTAACCATAGGCTCTATTGCTATAACCATATTAGTTTTAAGTATAGGCCCTGCTCCTTCTTTTCCTCTATTTGGTACGGCAGGCTCTTCATGCAAATTAGCACCTACTCCATGACCTTGAAACTCTCTTACAAGAGAATAGCCTGCATCTTCAGCAGTTTTTTGAATGGCATGAGAAACATCGCCCAAATGAACTCCGTCTTTTATCTTTTTAACACCATTAAAAAATGACTGCATAGTAACTTCAATCAATCTTGAAGCCTCTTCTGATACATTTCCTACTTTGAAAGTAAATGCTCTGTCTGAATGATATCCTTTATAATATACACCTATATCAAGACCTATGATATCGCCGTCTTTTAAAATCTTCTTTTTGCTAGGTATTCCATGTATTACTTCATTATTTATAGAAGAACATATAGAACCCGGAAAAGGAGGATTGCCATAGCCTTTAAATGAAGGTTTGGCATTATGTTTTCTTATATAATCATAAACAAATTTATCTATTTCTTTAGTAGAGATTCCCGGCTGAATTATCTTTTCAACTTCTTTAAATACATTAGCCAATATATGTCCGCTTTCACGCATTAAATTAATTTCAGCTTGTGTTTTTATTTTTATAGCCATTTATGAATACACCTTAATTAAAAAATACTATTATTTGAATTATTATCTGTGTTATAAGAGTTATAAGTATTACTATCTAATGATGAATTATTATCAGAAGTGTAATTATTTTCTGAAGCCTCATCTTCAATTTTTATGCCTGTAAAAGATTCATGCACTACTTTTGTGATATCTTTTTTCTGTCCGCCTGTAATAGTCATTTCTCCCTGTATAACAGCACCTTCTCCTACATCTATTTTAGGAGCTTCTATATTTCCTAAAACTCTTCCTGTTTCTATCAATATAACTTCTTTTTCAGCTGCAATATTACCAATCAAAGTACCTGCTATTGTGATACTTTCTGTTATAATAGTGCTTGTTTTTACCTTACCATTAGGTCCTATAATTAAATGTCCGTCTATTTTTAATTCACCTTCAAATTTTCCATCTATTTGAAAAGAACCTTTTACGATAAAAGTTCCTTTAAAAGATGAACCATCTCCTATAACACTGTTTACCATGTCTTTTCTTGCCATAAATTTAATCTCCTAAAGTTTCATTTTATAAGTTTAGTTATAAAAAGTCAATATTATATATTAGCCTACAATAATTATAACATAATTTTATTTTTTAGGTATACAAAAAAGTATTGTCTCTCCTCCCCAAGGAGAAAATGTTCTTATATAATATTCGTAATTTTCTGTTATTTCTTTTATGAATATTGGAACTTTATAAAAATCCTCCATAAAAAGCTCTCCTCCATGATATACAGCAATGGCAAGAGACGGACGAAATTTTTTTATTGTATTTAATGCCCCTTCTAATATATGCTTTTCAGCTCCTTCAACATCCATTTTCAAATAATCTATTCTTTCTATATTATTACTTTCAACAAATTCATCTATTGTAATAGCTTTCATCTTAACGGCAGGAGTATTAGGAGTCATAGATACAAAATCAATAGTTTCATTTTTATTAGAAAAAAGAATATTTTCTAAAATAACATTATTTAGCTTGTATTTTTCTTTCATCACTTTTAATGTTTCAAAAGCATTTATATCAGGTTCAAAGGCATAAATCTTTGCATTATCATTACATTTTTTAGAAAAGAAGTAAGCAGTATCTCCTTTCCAAGCACCTACATCAAATACTACGCTATCATTGCTTACTTCAAATATATCTTTTATATTATACTGCTCAAGTCCGAATATATAAAAAAGTAAAAAATTTTCTATTTCACTAGGATATTTATATTTCTGCAAAGCAAATAAAAATCTCTTTAATCCCCAAAAAAATATATTGATAGAGCCGTACTTCATACTTAATTTTATTTTTTCTTTTGAATTTGTATAAGCATCTCTATAAAACGATAATAAATATCTATATCTCACTATCTTTTTAAATAAATCTTTAGAATAAGGCTCTTCAAGCATATTATAAAAAATATCAAAGCTATTATTATTTTCTTCTTTCATCATAGCTTTTATAAAATTATCATTATTTTCTATTTTTTCTATTTCTTCTTTATTGAAGTTTTTATTTACTATTTTTCTGCATTCTTCTAATATATTATTCATATTATTGCTAATAAAAATTGTTCGCTAATCAACTCTAGCAAATAAATTTGCTAGACGCTCACAATTTTTATGATACCCC
>NZ_CALXYQ010000019.1 GCF_944393015.1 uncultured Brachyspira sp. | reverse complement strand
ATTAAAACTTTCAATATAATTTGGTATTAATTCTTTTAATTCATTATAAAAATTATTTATTAAATATCTTTTAAGAAGATTGATTTTTTTATTTTTATTATTTTCTATAGTTTTGTATACTTCTTTGGCATTGTTTTTTATAAAATCATTTAAATTATTTTTTTCTTTTTTATCTAAAGTAAAAGCATATAAATAAGTTTTGAATTTAGGAGTTAATTCTAATGCGGAATCTTTATTAAAATTAGTCATATCCGAAAGATTATCAATATTCCAATCATCTAAATTTTGATTGAATGCATAAGCTAATGAAAACATGCCAGACATCCTTTTTACTTTTTTAGTATCCCAATTATTAAGAGGATGATTAAATTTATGAGCAGATGAAAACATATGATTCATACTTTCTACATTGCTTACATTCCAGTCATTTATATCTTGATTAAAGCTATTAGCATTATGAAACATATTGTCCATATTTTTAACTTTACTTACATTCCAATTATTGATAGGCTGATTAAAACTTTTAGCATTCATGAACATGCTATTCATATTTGTTACATTGCTTACATCCAAATCATTCAAAGGCTGATTAAATTTTTCAGCCGAGAAAAACATATTAGCCATATTTTTTACTTTAGATACATTCCATTTACTAATATCTTTATTGAAATTCCTATTAGCAGTAAACATACCAGACATATCTTCTACATTAGAAGTATCCCAATTTTCTATACCCTCATAATTATCTCTATTAAAAAACTCAAATAAGCCTGACATATCAGTTATTAGGCTGGTATCAATATTTCCCAAATAAATACTTTCATCTGTTACTAAATCTTTTAATTCTTTCCTGCTTGTAGGTTTATATTTCATATTTACTCCTATAATATTAATAATTAAATATTCTTTTTGAAGTGTTATTTATAAAATGTATTATAGATTCATCTTTTGGCTCATTGATTTTATAATATTCTAATAATTTTTGATATTCTGTTTTTATTGTGTTTGTTATTTCTTTTTTATATTTTTTATTATTTTTTAAAATATTTTCTAAATATGCAATTGTATTTCTTATTTGATGAGCATCTTTATTTGAACAGCTTTCTACAAATTCATTTATGTAAATATTGAATATATTATCATTTTCTAAAGTATTTATAGAGAGAATATATAATATAGTAGAGTTTCTATTATTAATAAATATATCAAATTCTTTAAAATCGATTAAATTATTTTTATAGAGATATAAAGCCATATCAATAAGAAGTCTGTAATTATTTGTTTTATTTTCTTCGTTAGTTAACTTTTTATAATATTCCAATGCTGATTTTATTTCATCTGTCCAATCAAAAATTTCTTTTTTAAAATTACCTACATACAAATCAGTGTCCGCATGAACTTTTAAATATAAAACTTTAACATAAGAATCTATAATATCTTTATTTTGAAATGCTTCTTTTATATTTTTTTCTATATTTTTATAATTATGATTTATTAATAAAACAGCAAATTTTAATTTATAATTTTCATCTTTTTCCAAATTGTATAAATCATATATTTCATTTAAATATTTTTCTTCTAATGATTTGTATTTATGCATCGTTGTTATAATACTTTGTTTATTTATAATATTATCTTCTTTTTTATTATTATTTAATATATCATAATAGTATTTAATTAAATCATCAATTTCAAATTTTAATCTTATCCCAAAAGAACCCATATTATAATCAAGAGAAGTTTCCAAAGCCCAATTTTCATAATAGTCAACAAAATTATCATAACAAGTTATAAAAGGCTCTTCATAGAACTCATCATCATAATAAACAACTTTTCCTCTATTTTCGCCTGTTACTATTAAACCTATAGATGAAGAACAGCCTAAAGTGCCAAATCTCAATATTCCGTAATATTCAAAGTCTATATCTTCTATATCGTTAGCATTTCCTTCATTTACCTTTTTTGAATATTCTATCATTAAATCAATTCTGTTATCATATTTCAAATAACCAAAATCCATATCTTCAAATTTATCCATACTGTAGCCATGACAAGCACCTCCATTTCCAACCTCTGTTATAAACCAAAAATAATCTTCAGGAAGTTTGAATTCATATTTATTTTCTAATTCTATAACTTTATTTTTATTTATAGGAGGATTTAATTTATATTTATGACTTTCTGATGCAAATTGTTTGAAGTTTTTATCTGTTTCTTTGCATTTATTTATGAGATTTAAAATATTTTGTTTTCTTTTATTATTAAGATCTTTATTTTTATTGCTCATTAATTAATTATACATTTTGAATACATAAAGTCAAATTATTAAATTACTTTATTTGACTTTATAATATATTTTGTTATAATGTATTTGATCGTACCGCAGGGCTTACCTTTGGTAGCTCACTCTGCGGGCTTTTTATTTATGAAAGATTATAATAAACCAGCTTTATCAATTAATGATCAAATAAAGTTACTTCAATCTAGAGGTTTAATAATAAAAGATATAAATTATGCTAAGACTGTTTTAGAAAAATTAAATTATTATAATTTTAGCGGATATACTTATATATTTGAAGATAAATCAAATAAAAGAACTCATAATTTTTCAAATAATACTACTTTTGAAGAGATATTTGAAGTTTTTAAATATGATGTACAAATAAGACAGCTTTTATTTTCTTGCATTTCTTATATAGAAATATTTATGAGAAATATTATATCTAGAAATTTTTTAGATGTATATAATAATGATCCATTTGCTAATTATAATTTAATGAAATATTATAATGTAAATAATGAAATAAATAAAGAAGTTGAACGTTCAAAAGAGATATTCATTAACCACTATAAAAATGAATATTTAAATTATCCTAAAATACCAATCTGGATAAGTGTAGAAATAATGAGTCTTGGTACATTATCAAAATTTTATTCTTCTTCTGAAAGAAAATTACAAACTTTAATAACTAATAATATGAATTTGTACCATTATAAATATTTAAAAAGTTGGTTATTTGCTATAACTGAAATAAGAAATAGATCTGTGCATCACTCAAGAATTCTATGCAGACAATTATTAAATCCTCCCATTATACCTAAAAATATTATACTTAATAGTAATTATGATTGGAAATTACTTTCAAATTCTCATTTATTCAATTTTATAGTAACATTGGAATACATTGTAAAAGTTTCTGATATTTATACAGAATTTACACTTCCTATTATACAAAGTATATATAATATGATTAATAATATATCAAATAATAAGATATTAAAGAATAAAGCATTAATAAGCGATATAGGTATAATAAATAATTGGAAAGGCAATTTATTTTTTTGTTAATATATTTACTCACAAAACATAATACCGCCTTCATATTTCAATGCCTTTGCTGATACAAGCTCCTTTTTGTTTAGGGCATTTTGACTATGAAGCTTGCATTTTAAATATTCAGCACTAGTTCCAATATAGTTGTTATCTTGTAAGGCTTTTTCTATTACCATTTTTAAATTTCTTCCTTCAGCATTTTTGTAATATGAATCTTTAAGTTTGTTATTTAAATCATTGAGTATTTTAGCTCTTTTTAATTTAGCTCTGTATCCCACTTGATTATCCATCTTTGATGAAGGAGTATTTTCTCTGTTAGAATATCTGAATATGTGAATCTTTATAAATTTTGACTTTTCGCATAAATCATAAGTATCATTAAAGTCATTATTATCTTCATGAGGAAAGCCAACCATTACATCACTGCTTATAGACATATTTGAATTAGTTTTATACAGTTTTTCTGTGATATTTAGATAATCTTCCCTTGTGTATCTTCTGTTCATAAGTTTTAATATTTTATTGCTTCCAGACTGTAAAGGTATATGAGCATGCGGACAAAGTATATCATCATTTTTAAATAGGCTTATAAGCTCATCATCAAAATAAATAGGCTCAATAGATGAAAGTCTTATTCTTATACCATATTTAGATGAATGTTCTAGTATATTTTGCAGTATTTTTCTGAAGTTTATTTCATTATTATAGTTGTATGAACCAAGATTTAAGCCTGTTAGAACAATTTCTTTATAGTTGTAATCATTAGCCATTTTTACAGCATCATATATTTTTGAAGGCTCAACACTTCTATGACTTCCGCGTACTCTTGATACTATACAATAAGTACAAAAAACATTGCATCCGTCCTGTATTTTTAAATAGGCTCTGCTCTGTTCCTGAGGAAAGAATATTGGATTGTCTATTTTATTGTTGGAATTATTATGTAAAGTATTGAATATTATTTCAGAGGCCTCTTCTTTCTTTTCATTTGGTATTAGTACAATATTATCTTTAAATATAGAAGAATCTTTATCTTTTTTTGAAACATAACATCCTATTAGAAATACTTTTTTATTTTCTATATCACCCAATTTTTCTAAATATGACATAAGTTTTTTATCACTGTCATTAGTAACAGTGCATGTATTTATAGCTATAGCCTCTGCATTGTCTAATTCAGTTATATTTGCACCTAAATTTTTTAATTCATAAGATATTTTCTCACTTTCATATTGATTGAGTCGGCATCCAAAAGTATGTATATGTATATTCATAAATATTCTCTTTGTATATTATTGTTGTTTTATTGTTATTATAAGTAATATTAGTTATCTATTAGTATATATTTAAAATAAGAATAATACAAACAATAAAAATCAATTAACATAATATTTTTTATAATTAAAAGTAAAAAAAATCCGATTAACATAATAACATATTTTTTTTATTTTTACTACTTGCAGAATTTGACAATTATGTTAATATAATTATGTTTATTGAAATATGTTTATTATAAATTTATTTTTAATTTAAAGAAATTTTTATTAAAAATTCTAAATATAGCAAGGGGAGCTGCAATGAATCCTAACTATCGCATACAATTGGCAGATAATATGAAAGGGAGCGAAAAAATGGCATTTAAGAATGATTCTTCATCATTGGATACAGTAATAAAAGTAATAGGAGTCGGAAACGGCGGATGTAATGCTGTAAACAGAATGATAGAAGAAGGTTTAAAAGATGTAGAGTTTATTGCCATGAATACAGATGCTCAGGCATTATCTCGTTCTAATGCTTCTACAAGAATAGTTTTGGGAGACAGAGTAACTCAAGGTTTGGGAGCAGGTACAGATCCAGATAAAGGTGCTGAAGCTGCTAGAGAAGATATTGCTAATATAGAGGAAGTTGTAAGCGGAGCTAATTTGGTATTTATTGCCAGCAGTTTCGGAGGCGGTACAGGAACAGGAGCAAGTCCGGTAGTTGCTGAAGCTGCTAAAAAGGCTGGAGCTTTAACTATAGGTGTTGTTACTAAACCTTTTGAATACGAAGGTAAATTAAAAATGAGCCGTGCTGAATCTGGTATAGATAAAATGCTTACAGTAGTGGACTCTCTTATCATAATACCTAATGAAAACCTTTATGATATGGTTGATATGGACGATTACAGCTATGAAGAAGCTTTATCTGTAGTAGATGATATACTTCGTCAGGGCGTGCAAGGTATATCTGATATAATCACTCAAACAGGATTCATCAATGTTGACTTTGCCGATGTTAAAACTATGATTTCTTTATCTAATGGAAGAGCTCATTTAGGTATAGGAGTAGGTAAAGGCGATGACAGACTTCAAAAGGCTATAACTAATGCATTTGAAAATCCTCTTTTAGATGTTTCTAGTATCAAAAATGCTAGAGGTATACTTGCTAATATAGTTTGTCCTAAAGATTTTGCTATGAAAGAGTATAGAGAAGCTAGTAAAATCATCAATAATTATGCTAATGATAATGCTAATATAAAAATAGGTGTTTGTCCTAAAGAAGATATTAAAGATGAAATCATCGTTACAATAGTTGCTACAGGATTTGATGCTAATTCAAAAAATGATTCTGAAAATAAAGATGTAGATTCACATGCAAATGATATAATAAATAAGTCTGTAACATCTAATAAAAAAGATGAAGTTATAAATAATAATACTAATATTTCTAATGATGCAGTTACTAATAAAAGAGCTGAAGCTGTTGTAGAAAGTAAGTCTGATAATAAAGTTGATGATAAAAAAGTTAATGATAAAGAAGAATTAAATAATAAACTAGAAATTAACAAAGTAGAAGTTAATAATAAATCAGAAGTTAACAAAGTAGAAATCAATGAAAAGATTATAGCTGAAAGTAAAACAGCATCAAAAAATATAGCTGAAAATATCATCGAAATAGATAATATAAATACAATAGTAAAAGAACCAGAAGAAGAAAAAGAAGTTGAACTTGAAACTGCACAGACTAAAACAGAAGTTGAAGCAGTTAATATAATAAATAATAAAGCAGCAGATAAAATAGTAGTAGAGGAAGAAAAACAAGAAATTAAAGAACAGGTATTAGTATCAAATAATAATGATATTCATGAAACTAAAGAATATAAATTTGAAAATAATATTAGAAATCTTAAAAAGCCTCTAATAACTAAAACAAATAGATTTAATAATATCAATGAAAATAATTTTATAGAAGAAGAAAGTAAAAGCAGTATTAGTAATGAGGAAAACTATAATAAAAATGATGATGTTATAGAAACATTTAATAGAACTATAGTTAATAATAATTCAGAATATGCTCATAGATATGAAACAAGAGAAAGAATATCAGAAGAGATGCGTTTTGAAGATGAAGAGAAGCATAATAATCCTCATTCAGATTATCATAAAAAACCATTTGATATAGTATCAGATGATTATATGGAAAAACATAATAAAATGGGTTCTAAAATGTCTATATTTGGTGAAACTTATACAGTTGATACTGATTTGGAAAAACCTGCTTTTTTGAGACGTCAAATACAGGCAAGAAATACTATGAGATAAGGTGTTATTTAAAATATGAAGAAAAATATTTTTAAAAAAAGATTATTATTAAGTCTTTTTATTTTTCAAATATTTACTTTTCATGCATTTGCTCAAAATACTGTAGAAGATGCTTTGAAATTGTATAATGAAAGAAATTATGAAAGTTCTATAAGAATATTAGAATCTCTTAATGTTAAGCCTAGTGATTTAGATTCATATCTTTTACTTATAGATAATTATATGAAGCTTGAGAACTTTGCTATGGTTGAAACTTTAATAGCTGATGCTGAGCGTTATCATTCAAGAAGTTATAAATTACTTGAAAGAAAATTAATGATGGAGCTTATGAATAATAGAAATTCAGAAGCTAGAATAACAGTTAATGATATAAAAAGATTAGATAGTAAAAATTATATAGCTAATTATAGTGAAGGTGTTTTAAGTGAAAGAGCCGGATACTATCAAACAGCTATGAATATGTATGAAAGAGCTAGGGTTATTGACAGAGTAAGACCTGAAGCTACTGTGGCTTTAGCATATTTGCATCTAGCTAGCGGCGATAATAAAATTGCTTTGAATTTATTCAATGAAAATATGACTAATAATCCTAGAATGGCTGAATCTTATTATCATTTAGCTAATTATTATTATTTAAATAAGGATTATAATAAATCTTTAAATGAAATCAATAATGCTTTATTCTATTATACAAATTATAATGATGCTAAAATATTAAAAGCTAATGTATTTATTTCTTTGGGCAGATATGATGAAGCGATAGCTATGTTAGAATATATGCCTGATACAGGATTCCAAAATAATTACAAATATTATTATATAGGTAATGTTTATGAGGGTGCTGATAATTATGTGCGTGCTAAAAATGCATATATAAATTATCTTAGAACTAAGCCTGATGATGAACTTGGAAGACTTGCTTATGAAAGAGTATTGCTTCATACAAATCCTACTCCTGATTATGAGAGAGACAGAGCTGCTTTATACTATGGAAATTTAGCTTCTTACTATACAAGACTTGCAGATAATATAAGAGCTCAGGCATATTTAAAACATATGTTAAAATTAAATCCGGCTAATACTTATGCTAGATTAATGCTTTCAGATGTTTACAGAAGAATGGGATTAGAAGAAAAATCTTTAGAAGAATTAGAAATAGCAAAAAATGTTAACCCTTCAGAAAAATCTATTATATACAAATATGATAGTTATAAAAGAAAATTAGATAAAAATATAGTTTCAAAATCTTGGGGAATAGAACAGTATAATATTGAAACTCCTGGATTTACAGTTGCTATAACAGATACTATTACAGCACAGAAGGATAGTCCTTTATTTTTGAATACATCTTTATATCAAACATTAGCTTATGTGCTTCCTCAATTCGGAAGATTTAAAGTATTAGAGATGTATACAAATTATTATGATACAATAGATTTATATAGAGAACTTAATAGCAGAAATGTTGATTATTTTTTAAGAGGTTCTGCTTTTCAGAATAATGATACTTTTACTATTATGCTTGATTTAGTAGATGTTAAGAGTGAAAAAGTTGTTACTAATTTTACTGTTATGACTAGAGGCAGAGAAAAGGTAATGGGTGCTGCTGTTATGGCAGGAAGAGTTGTAAACAATAGTATTCCTTTCTATTCAAAGGTTATAAAGATTCATAATGATAATATATACATAAATGCCGGAAGAATGCAGGGTGTAACTAATAATATGAATTTGATTCTTTATGATACTTCAGTTCCTAGAACTGATTTGTCTACTAGAGGTTATAATAGTGCTATAGGTATGATAAAGGTTATAACAGCAGATGAAAATGTTTCTTTGGCCAAACTTATAGACGGAAGGCTTTTAAATAAAGTTAATTTAAATCAAATAGTAATGCCTTATATAACAAATACAGTTCAAAGCACTAATACTAATGCTGTTAATTAATTTGAAATAGTTAAGAATTATGGAAAGAAATATTGTAGGAGTATACGGACTAATATGCTCCGGAAAAAGTTCATTTTCTAAAATGCTTGCTAAGGAAATGAATGCATTATATATTGATGCCGATTTGATAGGGCATAAGGCTTTGATTGAAAATAAAGATAATATAGTCAAAGAATTTTCATCATCTATATTAGATGAAAATAATAATATAGACAGAAAAAAACTAGGCGATATAGTATTTTGTAATGCCAAAAAATTAAAAAAACTTCAGGAACTTAATTATCCTTATATAGAAAATAAAGTAAAAGAAATGGTTGATAGTACAGATAAAGATGTTGTTATAGAGGCAGCTCTCATTATGAGAAGTAAAATACCTTCTATATGCAGCAGTTTGATATATGTTAATGCAAAAACTTCTGATATTATCAAAAGAATGAGAAAAACTAGAAATATTTCAGAAAGAGAAGCAAGAAAAAGATTAAAAATGCAAAGAGATGTTAAAAATAATAGATTTGATGCCGATATTCTAATAAACAACATGAAAGATTATAATAACTTAATTATGATCTCTAAAAAATTAGGAAGGTATTATGGAGTTAAATCAAAATCCAAATGTAGAAGAAAAAGGCGCTTCTATTAATCACAATATTGGCAGAAAAAAAACTCTTTATATAGTTAATTTTACCCCTATAAGATTATTGATATTTTCTATCAGTTCTGTTGCTTTAATTTTATTTATATTTGTATTAGGTTTTCATTTAGGCGGTTCAAAACCTGTTCATGCAAATAATACTGATGATTCTATTGCAGCTTTAATGAGAAATGCTCAGGACAGCGAAAATATGGCAGCAACAGAAGTAAGCACTGCAGATATGCCTAATAATGATATTACAGCATTAAGCGAATATGATGCTGCAGTTAATAATAATAGCATTATTAGAGAAGGCAATACTTCAGCAGACAGATACAATGAATATACTCAGAATTTGGCTTCAGAATTAGATGCTATCAATGAGAATATCAAAGAAAAAGATACAGCTGGATTAGCACCTAATACTACTTATACTCCGCCTCAGCAAATGGCTAGTATAGCACCTGTTAAGACAACAACTACTACTAAAAAGAGTACTGTTCCTTATACTAGAAGTTCTTCAGCAGATTCCATATACTTTATACAGGTTGCTGTAGGTTATGACAAAGACAATACTTATTCTGCTAGAGATAGTTTAAAAGCTAAATTCCCAAAAGCTTTTATAAAAGAAGAAACTATGTCTGACGGAAAAATGATGTATAAGTTAAAAGTAGGCAGATATGAAACTAGAGAAGAAGCTCAAAAGGCTTTAGCTGAAATAAAAAAGATTCCAGCATATAAAGATAGTTATATTTATTCCGATAAGAAAGTAAGTTAAATAAAAATATCCTAAAAGTTATAGTGATGCCCTTTTAAATGAAAATTTAGAAGGGTATTATTATTTTTAAACTATTTGTTCAAATTTTGTGTTTTTAGATTCTTTATTATTTATTTCTATTATCTCGCTTTTATATTCTTTATTATCAGAATCATTATAATATGATGCGGTTATTGATAGAGTGTCCTTTTCTTCTTTTGAAAAATATCCCATTATCATAGCAGATTTATATACTATATCCTTATCAATATTTTCAGCATTATCATCATATATTTCTAAATAGCCAAAAGGTCCTCTATTATAATTAGGTCTTAATACTATGCAGTTTATTCTTTTTCTTTTCTCCAAAGCATCATTTTCTTTTTCATTTCTTCCAAGTAAAAGCTTAACATTTTTATTCATTCTTATATGTCTGCCTATAGCCAAATACTGCATAAGCTCTATATTAAGTATGTCTTTTCCATTATTAGAAACTAAATCATTATATCTTCTGGCATATCCTTTATCTACTATAGCACATCCTGCACCGGCTGGAATAGGGTAGTTTGTTATTCCGAACTCTTCAGCTAATTTCATTTGTACATTTCTGCTTCTTCCGTATATATCATAAAGATTTTCTCTGTTTATTAATCCTTCTTCTTCAGCTTTTGTTATAGGCAGAAGTTTTGCGGATAATGGTCTTAATAATCTTCCTTCAAGTCCGCTTTCTTTTATAGCATTGATTAAGTCCTGTGATTTCTGACTCATAGGTCTTTGTCCTTTAACTTCTCCTGTAGCTATAAAATCGTATCCTTCCTCTTCCATTATTTTTTTAGCAGTTTTAAGCATTAATATATGACAGTCCAAACATGGATTAATTGCACTTCCGTATCCGTATTTAGGATTTAAAAACATATCTAAATAAACATCTTTTAATGATACAAATCTTATTGGTATATTAAGAAAATCAGCAGCCTTTTTGGCAGGATCTTCACTATATATTTCAAGTAATTCTTCTTTTATAACAGCATATTCCAATCCTGTAACAAATCTTAAAGCAAGAACATCAATATTTTCTCTTTTTAGTATAGCTCCTACAAGCATACTGTCTAATCCGCCGGATAATAGTAAAATAGCTTTTGCTTTTTTATCGCTCATCAAATTTTCCTTTTATTATGGATTCAATTTTTATAATATACTGAAAATTTTTAAGTTTGTCAACCGCGAGCTGCGGCACCTTCCCGCACGGTATTGCTTACTCTTATCAAACGTCCGCTATACGTGCGGCTTATTACTTGTTATTGTATAAAATTAACAATTTATATTACAGATAAAACATATTTTACTACTATGTCTTAATATTTTATAAATTATAATTACATTCAAAAATAATCAAAAATTTACAAAATGTAGTTGTTTAGGTATATACTAAAAATTTTAGAGTTTGTCATTTTTTTAGTCAACTTTTTCCCGCCGCATACTCTCTACGGACTTCGTCAAAGTTGCTGCCGCAGGCACGCTTCGCGAAAACGCAATTGCTAGAACTTTATATTAAAAACATGCCTATTAAATATAGGATATAGCCTAAAAATGCAGTCTTTTTGGTTCTCGCCGCAGGCGGGCTTCGCCTGTGCCAACAAAAGAACTGGGGTTGTGGGGGCTAGTCCCCACAAATAATAAAACTAAGAAAATAATTTTTGACAAAATATAATTGTTTAGGTATATAAATAGATCTAAAATATATTTTATCAACTTTTCCCTCCGCGAAAGTGCAAATACTATAATATATGAATTACGAAATAAATAAAAAAATGACTATATTATAATACTATATAGTAAAATTTTATTTACAAATACTTGAAGTTTTATATAAATTATATTATAATAAATATCACAAAAATTAATTATTATTAAGGATAATACTTTCAGTACTTACTCTTTTTATACAAATATTTTAATACTTCCCTCTGTAAAATCGTATTATTTTCTTTTTCAATTTTTTAAATCTAATAAATATTTTTTTATTTTTAAGGATAAATCAAAATGGATATAATTATAATAATAGTGTTAATACTTTTAAATGGTATTTTTGCCATGTCGGAAATTGCAGTAATTTCTGCTAGAAAGTCTTCACTTATGAAAGACAGCAAAGAAGGAAATAAAGGGGCAAAGACTGCATTAGCTTTAGCAGATAATCCTGATAAATTTTTATCTACAATACAAATAGGTATAACTTTAATAGGTATATTGACTGGTATTTACTCAGGTGATACAGTTGCCAAAGAAGTTTCAAATTTACTTGTAAAAATAAATGTACCATTATCTTATGCTTCTTTAATAGCTCAGGTATTAGTTGTGGCATTAGTAACATATCTTACATTGATATTTGGAGAACTTGTACCAAAAAGAATAGGTATGGTAATGCCTGAAAGAATAGCAAAAGTTGTTTCTGCTCCAATGACAATACTTGCAAAGATAGGTGCTCCTTTTGTGTGGATATTATCTAATAGTGCATTATTAGTTTCAAGAGTTTTAGGAATAAAAGATGATAAAAGTCCTGTTACTGAAGAAGAAATAAAATCTATGATAGAAGAGGGCAGACAAGGCGGGGAAGTTAAGGAGATAGAACAGGATATTATAGAGAGGGCTTTCTTTTTGGGGGACAGAAAAATAGAATCTATAATGACTCATAGAAATGATATAGTATTTTTAGATATTAATATGAGTAATGATGAGATAAAAAAGATAGTATCAAAACATTCTTTTTCTGCTTATCCTGTTGTTGATAAAAATTTGGATAATGTTATTGGTGTTGTGAGGGTAACTGATATATTTGATAAATTAAATACTTCAAAGGCTAAAATAGAAAAGTTTGTTAAAAAAGCTAATTACTTTCATAACAATATGGAAGTTTATTTGGTGCTTGAAGAGATGAAAAAGAATAATACTAAAATAGGGCTTGTATCAGATGAGTTTGGTAATATAGACGGAATGATTACTCAAAGCGATATATTTGAGGCTTTAGTTGGTTCTGTAGCGGAAGGAAAAGATAGTAAGGATATTAGAAAGAGAAAGAGTGGAGGTTGGTTTGTGGATGGTCAGTGTCCTATATATGATTTCTTAGAGTATTTTGAAATAGAAGATGAAAATGCTTCTAATAATTATAATACTATAAGCGGTTTAATTTTAGAATTACTTCAGCATGTGCCTAGTGAAGGTGAGTCTTTAGAATGGAAAAATTTAAATTTAGAAATTGTTGATATGGACGGAGCTAGAATAGATAAAGTTATAGTAAACAAAATAGAAAAGACTGATAAAAATAATTCAGATAATGAATAGTATTATAATATATTAGAAAAGGATTTGCTCGAGACTGGACTTGAACCAGCACGGTGTTACCCGACAGCACCTCAAGCTGTTGTGTCTACCTATTCCACCACCCGAGCTTAGATATTAATGAAGACAATTATATATTAAATTATTATTTTGTCAAATATTATTATTTTCAATTTTGTATTTAAAAAATATTTTTTAATATATATTTATATAATTGTTTATTTTATGATATAAGGAAATATAAATGAAATATATATCGAATCTGCATACACATACTACATACTGCGATGGCAAAAATACAGTAGAAGAAAATATTCAATATGCTATAGATAAAGAATTAATAAGTTTAGGTTTTTCAGGGCATTCTCATTTTTATATAGATGATACATCTATGTCAGAAGAGAATACTATTAAATATTTAGAGAATATAAAAAAAGCAAAATATATTTATAAAGATAAGATACAGGTTTATTTAGGAATAGAAGGAGATTATTATTCAAATTTAAATAAAGATACTGATAAAGAAATGGGACTTGATTATAGAATAGGTTCTGTACATTATATTGATGATGATCATAATTCTTACTTTCCTATAGATATGTCTAGAGAAAGTTTTAATGAAACGATAAGACATTTTTGTAATATTAAAGAAGTTATTTTTAGATATTATGATAATGTTATAAAAATGATAGAAACTCAAAAACCTGATATTATAGGTCATTTGGATTTGGTGAGAAAATATAATTTGAATAAAGAATATTTTACTGAAGAGGAAGATTGGTATACAAAAAAGGTAGATGAAGTTATAGATGTTATTGAGAAAAATGGAGGTATAGTTGAAGTAAATACTAAACTTATGAACAAAAATAATTTGAATGCTCATTACCCTAATAAAAAAACTATAAAAAAATTATTAGAAAAAAATATTCCTATCACTATAAATTCAGATGCTCATCAATGTAATAATATAGATAATTGTTATTTGGAAACTATTGATGAATTAAAGAAGCTTGGTGTTGAATCTGTAAAAATGTTAATAGATAATGAGTTTAAAGATGTTGATATAAATAAATTAGGATTCAATGTGTAAATAAGATGTTATATTTATTTGAATTTTATAATACATATATTTTGCTGATTATATTTTAATATGAAAAGATAAAAAAATTAATAAAAAATTAATATTTTAATTATTACTTCTTGAAGTAATTTATAAATTTTGTATAATATTAAGGCTAATAAAACTTTATGGAGTGATTCTATATGAATAATGAAAAAAGAGAGAGGTTATCTAGCAGAATTGGTTTTATTCTTGTATCAGCAGGATGTGCTATAGGTCTAGGTAATATATGGCGATTTCCTTACATAACAGGAAAATATGGAGGGGCTCTTTTCGTAATTATATATTTAATATTTTTAGCTCTTATAGGGCTTCCAATACTTATAATGGAATTCAGTATAGGAAGAGCCGGACAAAAAGATATTGCAGGTTCATATAAGGTTATAGAAAGAGAAGGTACTAAATGGCATTTAATAGGTTATGTTCAAATGCTTGGCTGTTTAATACTTATGATGTTTTATACTAGTGTTACAGGCTGGACTATAACATATTCATATTATATGGCAACAGGTGCTACTTTAGGACTTACACCTGACGGAATAGCTGATTTTTTTGGAAAAATGCTTTCTAATCCTCCTATAATGCTTTTAAGTTTATTTATTGCTGTATTTTTGGGAACATTAATATGCTTTAAAGGGCTTCAGAAAGGTGTTGAAAGAGCATCTAAAATTATGATGTCTTCATTGTTTGTTATAGTGGTAATATTAATAATTAGATCTATTACTTTGGACGGCGCTGTAGAGGGACTAAAATTTTATTTGCTTCCTGATGTATCTAAAATGTTTCAAGGCGGAATAGGCGGAGTTTTTGAAGTTATGTATGCTGCTTTAGGACAGGCATTTTTTACATTAGGAATTGGTGTTGGAAGTATGACTATATTTGGAAGCTATATAGGAAAGGAAAAATCTTTAACTAATGAATCTATAATAATAGTAATATTAGATACTTTAATAGCTTTTCTTGCTGGGCTTGTTATATTTCCTGCTTGTTTTGCATTTGGGGTTAATCCTGGAGAGGGGGCCGGTTTAGCATTTGTAACATTGCCTAATATATTTAATTCTATGCCTATGCCTAGAGTATGGGGAACATTGTTCTTCTTGTTTTTATCTATGGCTGCATTAACTACTGTTGTTGCTGTTTTTGAAAATTTAATAGCTTTTACTATGTCTCAATTTGATATGCCTAGGAATAAAGCTTCTATATTAGTGGGAATAGTTGTATTTATATGTTCTCTTCCTACGGCTTTGGGATTTAATGTATTATCATTCATACAGCCTATGGGAGAAAATACTAGTTTCTTAGATTTATTTGATTTTATAATAAGCTATAATTTAGTTGAGCTTGGAGGTATATATATAATAATATTCTGCGTATCTAAATATGGATGGGGATGGGATAATTTTATTAAGGAAGTAGATTCTGGGTCTGGAATAAAATTTCCTAAATTCTCAAGAATATATATAACTTATTTTCTTCCTATAATATTATTTGCTATATTTATTATTAATTACATATATAAATTTTTCCTGTAAAATATTAGATTAGATTTCATAGCCAAGTATTTTTATACTTGGCTTTTTTATAAAAAGTTTATTATATTATAATTGTATGCAATTGTTTTTATAATTTTTTATTACAGGTATTTGTTATTTTATATATAAAATTTGACTTTAAATTTAAATAATGGTAATAATAGATTAAGCAAATTATAATTGTATTTTATGCTATCTTGTACTATGAAATCTATTACTTTATAAGATAAATGATTGTTTGAAATTATTATGAATTTATATAGAGGAGTATTAATATGTTGGAAAAAGAAGTTTATGAAAGGATAAAAAAGAGATTTGATTCTCAAGATTTTTTATCTTTTGTTGGAATGAAACTAGAGCATGTAGATAAAGGTAAGGCTGTAATATCATGTGAAAATAAGAAAGAGTTTTCCCAATATTTAGGATATATGCATGGCGGTATGGTTGCTGCTATTGCAGATACTGCCGGAGGACATGCAGCTGGTACTATGCTTAAAGAAGGCTATAAAACAGTAACTTCTGAATTGAAGATACATTTCTTGAAGCCGGTTGTTTCAAAAAAGGTAATAGCTACAGGAGAGGTTTTAAGTGCTGGTAAAAGATTAATTATAGTGGAAACTACTGTAAGAGATGAAGAGGACAATATGCTTGCCAAGATGATAGCCACTATGTTTGTAATAGAGCCTTCAGAGTAATTGTATAAATTAGGGTAGGGATAGTTAAAAAGATTTTAAAATTTATTTTCACTTCCCGCCCATTATACTTTATTAATTTCATTTGCAATTTTAACTTTTCTTTTTTTATTTGCTTAAACCGAATTTAAAAGCACCCACCCTAGTTTTAATTAGATTTAAAATCTATATACCGCACGGTGACAAGATTTTTAAATATAATAAAAATTGTATTATTAATAGATTTATATATTTAGTTTGATTTAGCGTGCGTTGTATGCATTCTAAATTTTAAAAAATCTTGGGTGGGCAGCTAAAATAACAGTAGAAGTAGAAAAGAAAAATAATATAGAAATGAGAGAAAAAAACTAAAAGCCTAAAGGGCGGGCAAATGTAATTAAATTTTAAAACTTTGATTATACACATCACCAATTATTCTTTATTAATTTAATTTGTAATTTTAGCTTTTATTTCTTTTTTTGCTTAAAGAGAATTTAAAATCACCTGCTATAGCGTTATTTAAATTTTTAGATTATAAAGCCGCATGATAAATAAAAAACTAGTTAATAATATAAATTCAATTATTAACTAGTATAATATTTTATAATTAAAAAAATAAAATTTTAAAGTTATTATATATATTTATGCTTTTTAAATTTGTTAATTTTTATTCGTTAAATTTTGATTAAAGAAATCAGCTAATTTATCAAAAGGTATTAAATCAGTTCTATCATAAAGATCAACATGATTAGCATTAGGTATTATTATTAATTCTTTAGGTTCTTTTGCTTTTTCGTATGCATCTTCACTAAAATATCTTGAATGAGCTTTTTCTCCTGCTATAAAAAGTATAGGTCTCGGTGATATAAAATCAATCTGCTCCAAAGGATAATAATTCATCAAACTTACAGTACTTATAATAGACATTGTAGTTGTTGCACGAGGGTGAAAGCCTCTCTCTGTACGGTAATAGCTATAGAACTCTTTTACTATATCTGGTGAGTTTTCATCTATAGTTTCAGGCGTTCCTATTTGGTATTTTTTCTCACCTCCTTCATATTCATTCCATCTTTGCATAGAAATATCATCAATCATTTTCTTTCTATCTTCATAAGATACAGAATCATATAATCCCTGACGGGCTACTCTTCCCATATCATACATACTTGCAGTTGCTATAGCTTTTATTCTTGTATCAATTTGTGCAGCACTCAAAACAAAACTTCCGCTTCCGCATATTCCTATAGCCCCTATTTCATTTCTATCAACATAATTAAGCGTTCCAAGAAAATCAACAGCCGCACTAAAATCTTCAGCAAATGCCTCAGGGGAAGCAGTATAATGAGGAGAACCTCCGCTTTCTCCATTATAAGAAGGATCAAATGCTATTGTAACAAATCCTCTTTCTGCCATAGATTGAGCATATACTCCTGCTGCCTGCTCTTTTACTGCTCCGTAAGGTCCGCCTATAACTAATGCTTTGTATTTTTGATTGGTATTAATATCTTTAGGTGTATACAAATCAGCAACTATATTTATTCCTAATCTATTATAGAATGAGACTTTTTTTACTGTTACTTTATCGCTTTTTTTAAATGTTTTATCCCATTTCAATGTATTATTCTGTGCCATAATTGTACTTATAGGAAAAAGCATATATACTGACATTAATACAGCTCTTTTTAAAAAAGTTTTTATCATTAGCATGTCCTCCGTTTTATTATAATTATTCTTATTATAATAAAATATTTATATATATCAAATATTTATTATTTATAACAAACTATACTTTTTAGGTATAGTATAAAAAATGAGATCAAACACCTGTTTTAACTAGATTTAAAATTTACATACCGCACGGTGAGCTGATTTTTTAATATAATAAACGTTGTATTATTAATTTATTTTATTATTTAGTTTGATTTAACGTGCGTTGTAGGCATTCTAAATTTAAAAAAATCTTGGGTGGGCAGCTAGAATATACTAAAAATTTTTAAGTTTATCAATTTTTTATTGTTCTTTTTCCCGCCGCAAAAAGAACCAAAAAGTGCAAGTTGAAAATTAGTATTAAATCATACTAATTTTGTTTTACATGTAAGATAAAATATTGAATTTAATCTAAAATATAGCCTTTTTGCTTCTTTGTGGCAACAAAAGAAGTGGGGTCTGGGGCAAAGCCCCAGATATAAAAACAAAAATATAAATTTATTTTTGACAAAATGTATTTGTTTAGGTATAACATCAGAAATAAAAAAGAAAAATAATATAGAAATGCGAGAAAAGATTGAAAGTCTAAAGGGTGGGCAAGTGTAATTAAATTTTAAAACTTAATTACATACCCCGCCCATTATTCTTTATTAATTTTATTTGCAATTTTAATTTTTTCTTTCTTATCTGCTTAAACAGAATTTAAAAACACCCGCCCTAATGTTATTTAAATTTTTAGAGAATAAACCGCACGATAAATAAAAAACTAGTTAATAACACTAACTGCATTATTAACTAGTTTAAATTTTTTTAATCTATTTACCGTGCGTTATGATAAAATTTAATCTCCAAAAACACTTTTCACTATACTATAAATTGAACAAGCAAATCTCTTATTAACTTTTAAAGGATTAATCAAAGTTTCAATGCCGTCATTTATCTCGCAAAACTCTATATCTCCAAACTCAATATCTTCATTAGCGTCCATTCCAAAGTACATATAATCAAATGATATATGAACAGCAATATTGAGATAAGTATCTTTTAATATGTACTCGCAGAAAGTTCCTCCGTCCATAGCTTCTCCTCTAGCCATATCATACTTAGTGGCTAATGACATCAATACACCAGCCTTTATTGTTTTAGAGTCAAGAGAATGAATTTTATCTTCTTTTATGTCTTCTTCTTTAATCTCTTCATATTTGAAATCAAGCTGTTCTATAGGCTGTGATATCTCATAATCTGATAATTGAGTTTTCCATTTGGCTATAGTATCAGCATCTAATTCTGAAGGGTGAACCAAAGTTATTAAACTGTTCTCCGGTAAACTGTACTCTTCTTCATCAACTGTATTGAAAGTGCCGTCTTCCATATATCTAAAGCTCTGTATTAAATTGTTGTTCTCATCATAAGCACCCCAAATAAGTTTCAAAGCAAATATGTTCATTATTGGGTTCTCAACGAATACAGTTTTGAAATTATTGTAAGTCCATTTTCTGCCGTTTAATAAAACTTTTTGAAGTCTTATTTTTTGGTTTTGTATCAAAGTTTTTATTTCTTTCTTGAGAGTAGTGCATTCTTTCTTAGCTCTGTCAGCTTCTACTTTGTCATCTTTGCTGTTTGGTGCTGGAAGTGATTTTATTATCTTTTGTTTTTCATTATCTGTAATTGTAAGTTCAAGATTATTGTCTATTGATAATGTGAATGTTCTTCTTGCTTCTCCGCCGTAATTTAGAACTCTTTCACCTTTTTGACTGAATCCGAAATTAGGTATTATTCTGTCTGAAAGTTCATCAGCTGTCATATCAAGCATATAAGCAGCGTTCTCCATAGTTTCTATTGCCACTTCTTTTATTTTTGCTGTAGGTGATTTTCTTGTAAGTCCGTCTACTAGTATTAATGCATAGTTCTTTCCGTTTAATGCCATACATTTTACAATAAATGCTGCCATAACAGTACGTGAACCTTTAGCAAATTCTTTTATAAGAGGATAAACTTTATCTATTTTCAAATCATCAGAATATATTAAATAAGGTATTAAAATATTCTTTTTTGTAGCTTCATAATTAGAATCTTTCCAATGAATATATAGCATTTCCAAAGCATTAGTAAATGAAGTAGTATCAAGAATTTCAGCAAGCATGTCGCAGTCTTTTAATCTTGATGGCTCTACTAAATTCATATATTCCATAATGATATATTTAAATATTCTCTCATCAGCTAATGTTCCATTATTGTATAAAACTTTTGTCAAATGAACATCGTCTAAGAACTTTATATTTTTTTCATAGTTTGTATTGTAGTAAGTGTCAATAAACTCCAAAGCCTCATCAATACTTTTAAAATAGTCGCCGTATTTTTTAAGATTCCAATTCTTAATAATATTTTTTAATGCTCCTTTAAGTTCTGATGATCTCGCTTTCTCTGACATCTTCTCAACATAAGGTCTTGTAATAGCTTCATTATCAGAAATAACTTTAATACAATGTCTTTTTACTTCGGCTCTCTTTGTATTTTCAAGAACTGTATAAACTAAATGATAATCATTATAATGACATTTATTATACAAAGTCTTTAATATATCTAATGCTGTATTTTTATTTAATGCTATATTATCTTTTATAAACTTATCATCATTTAATATATTTAATACTTCATCAAAATAGCTTTTAAATAATTCATCTTTTACACTATTTATAATAACATTATTATTTTCATCTATGCATCTAAGTTCTTTATATAGAGTAGGAAGATATTTTCCGCCATAGTCATAATAATAATTTGAAAAATCTCCTGCATAATCAAAATAATATGATAATAAAATTTCTTTTAATGTAATATTTAATTCTTTATTATTTAATAAACTATCAATAACTTCTTTTAAAGTTTTAGTTCCTATAGATGCCTGCACTTCTATATATCTTCTTATACCTAATTGAACAGGCAGATATTTAAAAATATCAAGAGCAAACTTTTTATAGTTTTTCATTTCAGGAATGTCATAATTAAATAAAGAGTATAAATAATAAAGTTCTATATCAAGTCTAACTCCAGGAGCTATATCCATTCTGCTGTATAAACGGTATGTATTTTTTTTGTCTGTATAATAATTTATAAGCTCATCAAAGAGTTTATTTTTATCTTTATCAAATATTTCTTCTATTTTTTCTGTAGAGGTGAAAACAGGTCTTGTATTATATCCTTCCGAATTATCTTCTGTAAATTTATTAGTTATAGTTTGTAATACAGTTAAAGATATTTTTAAATTATTTGCATCTATTTTATTATCATTATGTTCTAGTAAAACGCCGCTAAGCACTATAAATATTCTTTTGTTTCTATTATTATTTAGGTTATTTCCTACTAAATGATAAATTTTATAAAAATCTTCTTTATGATTTAAATATAAATCTCTTGCTCCATAAATAAACTCATAATGATAATAATCTTCAAAATGTTTTGCTATAAATCCGAAATCATTCGGATAATTTATTGCATTAAAAAATTTATCTTTAACTTTATAAGGATTTGTATAATCTAGTAATCTTAAATACTTTCCAAGTTCAATATTCATATCAATAATATATTCTTTATTATTATTAAGCACTTCTATAAATTTATTTTTTACAACTTCATTTTGATCTAAAATAGCAGCGATTACATTCAAAGTATCATAAAGATTAGGAAGAACATCGAATGATTTTATAGCTGCATTTATATATTTCTCATCGCATTCTTTATTATTTTTTATAACAGAACATATTGCAATCAATGGTATTACAGCATCTCTGTCCATTTTTTTTAATATTTTTTTATTATCATTGTTATTAATAATATTAATATATTTATCTGTGTATTCTTCAAACTCTTTACTGAAGTATTTATTAAAATCTTGAAAAACTGTATATATTAAAGTTTCACCATTTAAAGTTCTTGCATGATCTTTATATCTCTCATATCCATAAACAAGATATCTGAGTGACTTTTCAAAATCTCTATTGACTATATAATCAAAAATAACATATCTAGTTCCGCCTTCTCCTTCCTTATCTCTTCCGTAAATGAGTATCTTCATAAAATGTTCATATCTTTTCTTTAATGCCTCATCTTCTATAGAAAAATAATCTTTAAAAAATTCATCTCCTCCATGAAAATAATCATAAGGATACTTTGCTATTTTGCTGAAATCATTTGTAGCTTCGCATTTCTTTATGTCATCTTTTATATAAGATTTAGCATAGTATAATTCAAGTTTTTTTTCTAAATCCATAAATTCACCTCTTATCATTAATCTATATTAATGTATAGTATATATATTTTTTATTTATTGTCAACTTCTTTAAGTTCTATTTACCCAACATAGCCCCATCGCACGCAGTATAAATCATAAATGTAATTATATTATCATACAATTTATATCATAAATGATAATGCATTTACCGTGCGTTGAATAAAGTTTTTAAAGTTAATAATTTCTTGGGTGGGTGCTGTAATTTCTAATAAAGCATCAAAACAATTTAAATTATAATTACAGAACAAAGCAACAAGGTTTAAAGGGCGGGGAATATAAATAAAACTTTAAAGTTTAATTACATATTCCCACCCTCTTGCTTTATTATTCCATTTTAAATTTTAGTTTTTACTTCTTTACTGCCTCAATTAAAAAAGCATGCCCACCCAAAATGTTTTTAAAGTTATTAGTTTATTTACCGCACGAAAAAATAAAACAAGAAATAAAGAATAATAAAAAATCAAATATTAATCATAAAATAGAATTGACTAACCGTGCGTTAAAAAATACAAAAAATAAAATTATAATAAAAAAACCTATGCAATAAATGCATAGGCTTAGTGGGAAAAAATAAAGCTTATTCTTCTACATTTTCTATTATGTCGTTATATTCGCTGATTAATAAATTATATTCTTCATCATCTAATAAAATACAATCATTATTCAAACTGTTTAATAATCTGCTCATGTAAATCTCCTTCTTTCATTCATAAATAAACCTTAATTTTTTATGTGATACATTGAATTTATATTGTAGTTTATAATCACGATTTGTACTAATAATATAATAAATTAATATGGAAAGGCAATAACTTTTTTATTTGTGTTTTTAATGAATCTTTACCATAGATAATAAAAAAGCCTATACAGTTATGGCATAGGCTTAAGGAGAAACAAATAATATCGTTCATTCTTCATATTTCCTCATTATTTCGTAATATTCACTTATTAATAGCCTATAATCTTCATCATTAAGAAAAGTACATTCATTATTTAAGATATTAAATAATTTAGTCATAATATACCTCCTTTTTTTCATTCATAAATAAACCTTAATTTTTATGTGATATATTAATCTTATATTGTAATTAATTATCACAACCATCTATTAATAATATAACAATTTGTATGATAAAAGCAAGAAATTTTTTTTAATAATTTTTCTATATTTAGAATTATTGATTAAATTGAAAATTATTTATAAGTATCTAATTTTAGTTAAAACAAAAAATAAGAAAATATAATTCCGTACTATAATTATATTGAAGTAATATCAAAATTAAATCTTTATTAATATAGAAAGCAAGTTCAATAGTTTTAGATATTTAGAAATAATTCATTTACTTTAATAGAGTACTATCTATAATAGTTAAAAGTGGGGGAGAATAGCAATAATAAAAAAATTAAGTAAACTTACTTAAATAAAATACCAACAAAGTTTTTTATGATGCATATAAAAAAGCAATGCATTTTGTTATGCATTGCTTTATATATTTTTTAATTATTATAGTCTATTAGTATCGCCAAATTCCCCAAATATCTATTCCGCCGCCGAATGCATTATATATATTAAAGTCAGCACTTTTTTTCATTATTCCCTGACCTTCGGCATATCCGGTCAAACCAAAAGTGAAATTTTCTACTAAAGTAATTCGAGCTTCTCCCTCAACTCCATAATGCAAATTATATTCACCATCTACTTTATATATTTTACCCTCAAACATAAGTCTAGGCATTACATAGGTATATATTGCTCCTAATTTAGCCTCGAATTTTGCCGGTAATAATACATAGAAATACATACTGTCAGTAGATCTTCCTCCGTCATCATCATAAAGATAATTAAGTACAGCATCTTCAGCATATCCAGCATCTATAGTAGCCCATCTTGCTCCTATACCATAATAGAATGCTAATTTTACAGGAAGACTTATTTGTACAGGATAATTATCAAATCTTGTAAGCATTATGCTTCCATATAGAGAGCCTCCTAATACCATAGGAGCTATTTTTGTTCCGCCTACATCATTTGTAACACTTGAAAGCTGTATGCCATAATGAAGCGACATTGTAAATTCATCTAATAATCCGCCTCTGAACATAAATGAAAATTTAGGTGTTGTACTTATTGATAATTTTCCGCCATAATAATTTTGATCAGCAATAGAAAATGATATAGGCAAAGTAAATCTATATTTTTCTGAAGCAAAACCAAAAGAAAATGAATGGCTATGAGCAATAGGAGCATTTTTATCACTAAGATCATTATATAAACTGAATTGATATCCAAATCCAAATATACCGTAACTTAATCCTACGAAACCTTTAGGCAAAAATGCTAATATTCTTTTTCCATCTTTATTTGTATAAGTATTATCTACTATATGCGATAAATCTAATATTGATACTCCTAATTTGAAAGGCGTATTATGATTCATAAGCGGAGCAAAATCGTATATTGTACTTACTCTATCAGATCCGAATCTTGTTGATGTTACACCTTCTATTAAATTATGTAAATTATCTTTATCTACTATATCATCTATAGCAAAAGCAAAAGAATTTAATATTAACAGCATCAGGAATATTATTTTTTTCATTTTTTCTCCACTTGTCTTATATTATATTACAAAACAGATTTTATTTAATAATGTAAATATTGTAAACGTAATTATATATTTTATATAATTTAATTGCTATACTAGTTTATAGCAGAAATACTATTTTTTCAAGTGCATATTTTATACATATTTTTTACATCGTTCAAAAAGTAAATTAAAAGGTGCTTTCTTCCGATAAATTCACATACGGAATTAAAAATGATAAAAGATTTTTTTTATTTTATAGTTATTATACTATCTAAAACTATAATAGATTTATTTAGATCATTCGGAAGCATTATAATATTCGGATTTATTTTATATGTTTTATCATCTATTACTAGAAGAATATTTGCTAAAACATTAGGCTCTAAAACAGAAGTGTATATTACAGGCTGGATAGGTACTCCAATACATGAACTATCACATGCCTTATTTTGTTTATTATTTAAACATAAAATTAATGATATAAAATTATTCAATACAAAATCTGATACTATAGGTTATGTTCTTCATAGCTATGATTCAAGAAGTTGGTATCAGCAAATGGGCAATTTTTTTATAGGGGTAGGTCCGATTATTATTGGAACTTTAATCGTTTATTTATTATTTATATTACTAGCTCCTGAATTAAAGAATAATGTATTTGAAATACCTGTCATTAAATATAAACAAGTATTTAATTCAGATATACTTTCAATATTCTACTATACAATATCAAATATATTTGTATATACCTATAATATATTTATAAATATCATAAAAAATGTAATAGAGTATTCTTCTTTTAAAAATATTACTTTTTGGATATTTTTGTATTTGTCAATATCAATAGCTTCTCATATGGAGTTAAGTCCTGCTGATATTTCACATGCTTCAAAAGGTATTATAGTTATATTTGCTTTATCATTAATATTAAATACATTATTTATTATAATGAAAGTGTTTTTTAAATTGGATATTCCTATTTTTATAAATCAGTTTTTTAATAGAATTCTAGAAACATATAATATGCTTTTAATATTTTCGGCTATAATATCATTATTCAATTTTCTAATATCATATATAATTTTAACTCCTATTAATTTAATAAAAAATAGAAGTTTAATTAATCCATTTACAAGCTAATTAGTAAGCTTTATATAATTATTATTATTTTGATTTCAAAACATAAATATAAATTAATATTAGATTTTAGAATAGTTTTAAGAAAAAATAAGATTGTTTATTATTGTTTTTTACCAAATTTATTTTTTACAAAATTACTTAAAATATTCAATTTATCAGCAGTAGCCTCTTTTGATGCCTCTAAGTTTTGGCTTTCTATTTCTTCATAAACTTCTTTTCTGAATATTTTTACATTTTTAGGAGCATTAATACCTAGCTTTATTTGATCGCCTCGTATATCTACGAGCATTATTTCTATATTATCTCCTATTACTATGCTTTGATTGATTTTTCTAGAAAGTACAAGCATTATTATGAACTCCTTTCTTCTGTATTGGTATTGCCAGAATTATTATCTTCTAAAAGAATGGAATGTCTAGTTGTGTATTTATCACCTGAAACGGTACATTGTTTAGCTTTATGATTTTTGATATTAAAAACTACAGGAGCTACTAAATTAGCACTCATAGATTTAAAATCACTATTTGGAATGCTGACAATAGTAAGAAGGTATAAATCTTCATTATTCTCTATACCTAAATATTTTATATCATCATCATACACATCAGGCTCATAATTTTTGAATATTAAAAATGGATCTATAAGTATAAAGCATACATTTTTATCATCTTTAGACTGAAGTATTTTAAAAGTTCCTTCCTCGTCCATATTGACAAGATAAAATTCATCATAAGCCTCAAATGCTAATATAGTACCATTTAAGTGATATAATGAATCATCTGAAACTTCTATTTTTCCTAGTATCCTAGATTCTATTTCCGGCATATAATTATTTCCTTTTATACATTAATAATATTTTATATTGTCAGCATTTTATTTTTTATCTTATTTATATTATCTTAAATAATCCATAAGAGTTCTGCCTAATAATCTTCCTGCTGTTTGTAATGAAGCATTATGAGCATATTGCCACATATTGAAATTAACAATTTCTTCAGCATAGTCAATATTTTCATTTTTAGCTAAAGCTTCTTCAATAGCTAATTTCTGATCTTCAAAGCTAGCATAACCCATATCAAGTCTTGTAACTTTAGAAGAGGCATTAGCCTGAACAGTAGCAACATTATCCAAAGAACTATCTATATAACCTAAAGCCTCGCCGCCTATAGCTCTTACATCATCATTAAGCATAGCATCTCTTAAATAAATAAGAGTTTCAAATACGCTTTTTCCTGTAACTAAAGCACTAGGCTCATAGTTATTTTCTGGATTATTAGCGGCACCTTCTCTTATTAAACCTATATCTTGTAAAACTGTACCGCCTGCCAAATCTTGTAAAAGTATTTTATGAGGAGAACCTGTTTTTAATTGTATAACTTTTTCTCCGCCTCTTAAATCTCCTATACTTGCACTTACATTACCATTAGCATCATTTATTCTCTGAACTATAGCTTCAATATTATCGCCTTGTTTAATATTTACAACCATATCATCTATCATAATGTCCTGATCTTCAGCAGCAACATAAGTTGAAGCATCTTTTGTAGATATTATTTCCATATCAGTACCCCAGAAAGCATAATTACCCGGAGTAGCTACATTGATAACTTGTCCGTTTTCTACTTCTCTGTTTTGAGCATTTCCATCGCCTTCATACATAACAGATTTTACTATAGAACGGCCTGCTTTTTCATCATATCCGTAAAATGCTCTGAAAGGTGCTGTTTTTATACTTGTTCCTGAGAATATATACTCGCCTTTGCTTTGAGTTTTTGATATATCATATATTCTCTCTATCATTTCTTCTACTTCCATAGCCATTTTTGCTCTGTCATCTGCTCCGTAAGTGCTGTTTGCACCTTGAACTGCTAAATCTCTTGCTCTATTTAAAGCCTGAGTGATAGCTGACATAGAATCATGTGCTACGCTTAATTTTTCTTTACCATCAACTATATTGCTTTGATATCTGTCTACTGAAGACATTCTAGTTCTATAATATATAGAATTAATAGTTGAAGTAACATTCTGGTGAGGGTACTGCACCCTTTGACCAGTAGATAATCTAGTTTGAGAAGCTTCCATCTCATTATAGTTTCTTTTTATTGTACTAACTGTTCTATTAAATTGGGCTTGTTCAGTAACTCTCATTTTTTATCTCCTGTTTTAATATAGAAATGATTATTATATCGTTTGCATTTTCGTAATAATCTAAAATTCTTTTATTATTTTTTTATTACTATTATTAATAAAAATTGTTCGCCAAAAAAGTATAGCAAATAAATTTGCTATACGCTCACAATTTTTATTATTGCTAGCTATAAACTCGCTTTTAATAAGCTGACAACTTCCTTTGTCAGTTATCAGCTGCTCGTTTATAGCTTTAAAATTAGCATTAATTATATCATTTAAATTTTTATTATTTTTATAACAATAATAAAAACTATTCTTATTATCGGAATATAAATTATAAAAAACATTCATACATACATATATATGATATTAAATTTACTTTATAAAAAAATTACATTTCCGTTAATATTATGTTAATTAAATATGTTTATGGAGTATTAATATTATATGATAATTATAAAAGAAAGCATTGAAGTTTCAGAAATTAAGAATATGCTTGGAAATTTTTTTACTGATATGGTTAAAGGTGTTGTTGATATAGAAAAAAATGAATTAGCTTTAGATGCAGAGCTTCATAGTGATTTGGAATCTTTGCTAATAGAAAATGGTTCTTTACAAAAGGATTTATGGGGGATTAATATTTATCCTGAATTAGATGATGAAGATTTTATAGAATTTGATTCTTTAATTAATATAAGACCTTCTGATAATAATAGAAGCAGATATGTTGAAGATGAGAATATTAGAAATAAAATAATAGAAATATTAAATAATTTAATAATTAAGTAATAGGTATATTTATGAGTTATATGCATAAAGATTCAGCAAATGGAAAATGGAATACTTTGAGTCTTGCCGAACAGATGGCTAATATTGGAAGTGAAGTTTACAGAGCAATAAAATTTAAAAATAAAAATAATTTTGAATATTCTAAAAATGCTGCGTACAGAGCTTTAGAGCTTATTGACTTGACTATATTATCCCAATACAAAAAACATAGTATAAAAGAGTTTACAAGACTTAGAGAAGTTTTATGTGATTATTTGCTTGGAGATAATGAATATAATACAGATGAAAGTATTATGAAATATTTTGACAGTTTTGCTTATATATTGGCAAAAAGAAAAGGAAAATAGAATTTAATAGTTTTATTTTTTATATAATATTTTAAAAATTTATTTTAGTTTTGCTATTAATCATTCTTTAGTTTTGCCTATTATAGCCTGCTGACATATATCATTATATCTAGTGTCTCTTTTTCTTTTTTCTATTATTACTATACCATCATAATAATGAATAGAGTAGGTGCTGTCTGTAAAAGCATTTGGGTATAAATCATCTTCTTCTGTAGCCCAATAGGCATTAAGTGAGTCTATTAAATTTTTTGTGTATTCTATATATGAATTAGGATTTTTATAACCGCCTCCGAAATTAGGCCAATATGAAGTATAAACATCTTCGCATAAATAAATTCCATCATCTTTTACATGTTCATACATCTCTTCAAAAGTAGTTATTTGCTGATTCATTCTATGTCCGCCGTCATCTATTAATATATCTAGTTTTGGAATTTGGCTTTTTACTTCTTTTAAAAATTCTCTGTCATCTTGAGAGCCTATGAATATTTTTATATTATCCTGTTCAAATTGTTTGCATTTTGGATTTCTATCTATTGCATATATGTTGACATTAGCTTTAGGATTATTGTTTCTAAAATATTCTCTCCACATCTTTACAGCACCACCGCTTCCCACACCAATTTCCATCATATTAATATCTTTACCTCTATATTTAGAGAAATGTCTTTCATATATATCAAAAAAAGGCAGATGTTTGAAAATAGCTTCTCCTTTATTATTCAAAAAGTAATTATGCAAATAATATTTAGATTGATCTTCATTTTTATTTATGAGTATATCTTTTATTATTTCCAATTTTTTTTTATCTTCTTCGCTGTCGCTTTTTACAAGTAAAAGATTTTTATGTTTTTTCACTCTTAATTTTTTTATTTCAGACTTTTTACCTTTTTTCATTTATTTTCCTTATCATTCTATAGAATTAATATTATGTTAATTCTTTATACTATAAAATTTTAAATTGTCAAGAATATAAAATATTATTAAAACTGAACATCTTTGCAGTTTGTTTTTTTATTAAAATTGTTCTATATATGTATCAATATTTCATATTTAGTATATGTAAAATAATAATTTTTGTATTGTAAAATATATTTAAAATGTTAAAGTTTAAATATACGTATAAATTATTAAGGAGTATGAAAACTTATGAGAAAAATAATACTATCTATTATAATGTTTACTGCTATTGCATCTACATCATTTGCAGTTAATGGCGGTTTTGAGTTTATATTAAATGTGCCTATCGGAATGAGTATTGGTATTTATGATTATGATTTAACTGATAGAGCTGAAGATGCTGATGTTTGGCTTAATGGTAAAATACGGGATACGGTAGGAAAAAATAGCGGAGTTGGTTTTGATATAGGTATAACTGCTCAGCTTGGTTATATGTTTAAGTTTACTGATAATTTGGGATTAAGCGTTCTTGGTGAAATAGGCTATAGTCATGATACTTATTCTTATATTAGTAAACTTGATAAAAATATTTCATATACATATTCTTTTGAGAGCATACAGTTAGGAATACTCCCTAAATTTAACTTTTTTAATTTTTCTGTAGGAATTGGAGGAGGTATTAAATTTCCTATGGCTGGAAATTATCATTCAAAAATTGGCTCAATTAGTACTGACACAAAAATAGATTCAGATTATATGAAAAGAAATTTTAAAACATCTGTTATTCCTTATATCAAATTTACTTTTGATTATTCTATTTTCTTTATAGAAAAAATGGCATTTAATATAGGTTTATATCTTGGATATGATTTCGGAGTAGAGCCTAGTTTATATTCAGTTAATACAGGACTTCCAAATTGGAATTTAGGTAATAATGCTCTAGTAGTTGACGAAGTTAATTACTCTAGTTTTGATATAGGTTTACAATTAGGATTTAAATTCGGACCAAGAACGAAATAAAACAAAATATTATAATTTATTGAATAATAAAAAGAAATAGTTTATCTTTAATACAGATGACTATTTCTTTTTTATTTTTTAGTGTTTAGAGAAGGTTTAAATTATGAATAATGATATTAATAAAATTATAGAAATTTCTAATAATAATCAGAAAAAAGCATTTAGTATTATAAAAGAGCTTGATATTGAAAATGCTTTTAAAAGTATTGGAGCAAGAATTAATTTAGTAGGCTCTTTGAAAATGGGACTATTAATGAAAAATAGAGATATTGATTTTCATGTTTATACTCCTGAATTAAATATAGAAAAAAGTTTTTCGGCAATATCAAAAATAGCTTCAAATAAAAAAATAGAAAAAATTACTTATTCAAATTTGATAGACACAGATGAACATTGTATAGAGTGGCATTTATTTTATAAAGATAATAATGATAATGAAGTTTGGCAGATTGATATTATTCATATATTAGAAGGTTCTTATTATGACGGATATTTTGAAAAAGTTGCTGATGATATAATAAATATGCTTACAGAAGAAAAAAGAAATATTATATTAAAATTAAAATATGAAACTCCTGATGATATAAAAATAATGGGTATAGAATATTATAAAGCTGTTTTGAAACATAATATTACAAACTATAAAGACTTTATCAAATGGAGAGATAAACAATTATTTAATGGTGTAATAGAATTTTAATGCTTGTATTGTAAAAATATGATTATATGATATTATAATTCATAATTTTTTTAGGATAATTTCAATTATGAATAATGGCAAAACAACACTTTATATTTCTATATTTTTATTAATAATATCTATTTCTTTAACTATATTCACAAGAATCTATTCTTTTCCAAAAGCGGGTACAGATTTTATAGATTTTCTTACACATTTTTATGATATGAAACGATATTATGACAATAATTCTATGCCGGCAGTAGGTGCTAGATTTCAAATGGGACCGCTTACCGAAGAAGTAGCACCGCGTGTTCCTGGAGGATTTTTTTATTTGCATTATTTAACTTGCTATAAATTAGCTAATGAGAATATAGAATTAGCAAGAGTATTTAATTTTATTACAATGTTTTTTCCATCTTTAATATTTTTATTATGGGTTTATAAAAGATTTGGTATATCTATAATGTCAATATTATCTGTATTAACATTGTTTAATATATATTTTGTATATACAAATAATATATTTTATAATCCGAATATTACTCTTTCATTATCTTTTCTTCTCATACCGTTACTTGGTGAATATATTATAGGAGATAAACCGTATATTCCGGCTATGATGTTTTTTCCTTTATTAGCACTAATGGGGCAGGCACATTTTGCGGTTTATTATGGTATTGTTCCTACAATAATAGTTTATCTTATTATAAGATATAAGTACACTATTAAAAATATTAAAGCACTTGCCATAGGTGTATTTTTAGCATTTTTAAGCTATTTACCTTATTTAGTATCTGAAATAAAAAATGGTTTTTATAATACAAATAAAATGCTTACTTTTTCTGCTAACAGTGATTTAAGACGGGTATTTCCTTTTCCTCAGGTTCATTCTTTGTTAATGTTTCCTACAAATGAATTTTCTGTTATGTATTCAGCAAATAATTTTGCAAAAATAATGAATTTTTATTTAAATAATAATCCTTTTTTTGTATTTACTTTAGCTGTACTTATAATATCTATATTAGTAATATTTACTGCCTTTCTTTATTCTGTAATAACTTTTTTTAAATATAAAAGGTATAAATATGATATAGAAACCAATGATAAAATATTGATTTTAACAAAAGAATTAATGCTTATATTTTTATTATATTTTCCAGTAACTATAGTTGTAACATTTTTAGGTAGAGGTATAGCAGGTCAGTTTAGATATCATTTTGGTGCTTTTGCTTTATCTTTTGTACCTATGCTATATTTATTATATAATTTAAAAATTAATTTAAAATATAAATATATAAATTATCTTTCTATATTTTATATATTTAGTGCTGTAGCTATGACTTTTAATATAGTAATATTTTATAAAAATTATCAGGAACCATATAGATGGAAAAGTTATATTGAAACAGTTCAGAATATAGCTAATGATGCTGGTGGCAAAGAATTTATTATAGAAAATGGTTCACCTTATTTTAGTCAAATGGGATTTGTTTATAATAAAAAAGGTTATTGGAATGAAGTTACAAATAATGCTAATATTGTTTATCATTTAGAAAGTTCTCAAAATAATACAAATATTATTAATTTGCCTATAATATCAAGTAATAATATTTATATTGTTTATAAAAAAGAATAAAAAATAAATTTATTGATTTTTATCCTTATAAACATTTTCTTTCTTTGATATATTAAATTTTGAAAGTATATAAACAACACCTATTAAAAATCTTAAGAAGTACATTGATATTGAGTATATAGGATGCTGTAATAATTTTTTCCATTTTCCTTTTTCTATATATACACCTATATAACGATAAAACATACCAAATTGTTTTTTAGTTGTTGCATCATGCCCCCATTTTTTGAAATAGTTATCAAAGTTTGAAGCATAATAACTTTTCTTTACTATATATTGTTTTAAAGTATGATTTTCATGATGATATAATGGCGATTTTATTATATCTGCTTTTCCTATTTCTTTTATTCTTCTGTCTATATCCCAATCTTCTGTACCATTTAAATTTAAATCAAAACCGCCTATTTTTATAAATGCTTCTTTTCTGAAGAATCTAACAGCATCTATGACTGTGGCATCATAAAAAGAACGTTCAAAACTTCTTACTCTGTTAAAAAAACTGTCTCCGTAAATTTTTTCTGGTATATAAATAGCCTGAACATCTTTATTATTTTCAAAAATTTCCAAGCATTCTGTTATAACATTTTCTGATAGAGTCATGTCAACATCTAAAAATCCTATTATTTCGCCGCTTGACATTTCTGCTCCATAATTTCTTTGTGCAGAACGTTCAGGGCCTTTAATAAAAGTTTTTGCTCCCAATTCTTTAGCTATTTCTACAGTTCTGTCAGTTGAGTTATTATCTACTAATATTATTTCTGTATCTTTATAATTAGAATTATTTACTGCATTGATGCAATCAGCAATGAAATTTTCTGAATTTTTTGTAGTTATAATTATACTTACCATTTATTTACCAATTTTTATTTATGATTAATAAATAATATATTCATAATAAAAAAATAACAATATGATTATAAAAAATAAGCGGAGCTATAAGCCGTATTCTGTCATTTAAGGTAAACATTTATCTGTGCATTATATCACTACAATGCTTTAGCGAGCCACCTGAAACATAGGAAAAGGGCAATCCGTTTCTATTTGCTCTTGCCTCTCATGGGGTTTACACTGCCATTCATGTTGCCATAAATGCGGTATGCTCTTACCATGCCTTTTCACCCTTACCAAATTGGCGGTATATTTTCTGCTGCACTTTCCATAGACTTTCGTCTTCAAGCCGTTAGCTTGCATGAAGCCCTTTAGAGGTACGGACTTTCCTCAGTATTAGTTGCTTAAATACCGCGTTTACCCGCTCCGCATAGTCAATTACTTTATTATGAAAACTACAAAATGTCAATCATTATTTTTATTTAATTAACAAATTCAATACCGCACGGTAAATATACTAAGAATTTTTAAGTTTGTCAATTTTTTATTGTTCTTTTTCCCTCCGCATACGCTCTGCAAACTTCGTAAAATAACCTTATATCCTCGATAAACTTGGATACGCTTCGCGAAAGTGCAAGTAAAATATAAAAGTTTGAAATGTACTAAATGTGGTATAATATAAATTAATTAAAAATGCAGTTCTTTTGGTTCTTTTATACCAATAAAAGAACTGGGGGTGTGGGGGCAAAGCCCCACAAACAATAAAATTGAAAAAACTAAAATTGATAAGATATAGTTGTAATAACAAATATAAATTAAGTTATAATACACAATATTATTAATATTAAAAATATTTTATTAATCGCGCGTTTAGTTAATTATAAATCTAATCAAAACTTGGGCGGGCATGCTTTTTTATTTGAAGCAGTAAGGAAATAAAGATTAAAATTTAAAACAAAATAATAAAGATAGAGGGCGGGGTGTGTAAATAATTTTTTTAATATTAAATTAATTGATTTTTTTATTCTTGTTTATTATACTCAATATATGAATACAGAAAATATTGAATACACATTATTAACCTTAATAAATGAATTCAAAAAAGATGAAGAAGAAAAATATAATGCAGTAGAAAATACTATAAAATCTATACATAAATCATTTTTATATGAAGAAGAATTAAAAACAAATAGATTAAATGAAATCTTCACTAAAATTAAAATAATAATAAAAGAAGTAAAAGAGGAAATGAAAAAATTTCCTCCTCAGTTTTGTATATTTGATGTAATAAATTTACAAAGACATGAGAATTATAATAGTAATTTACTTGCCAAGTTTCTTCAAATAAATATAAAGTATGGAGAAAATACTGAATTAAGTTTTGTTAAAGATTTTCTAATTTATTTAAATGATAAATTTAAATGGGATTATTATGGGTTTAAGAGTATTGAAGAATTAGAAAAAATAAATCATTCGGATATAAGAATAAAAAGAGAGGAATATGCCGATGGCAGAAGAATAGATTTATTTATTGAATACAATATAGAAAATAGTGAAAATAAATTTGCTATTATTATAGAAAATAAAATATATGCTTCAGATCAGCCTAATCAATTAAATGATTATTATGACTATACTAATAATAAAAAAAATTATGGAAAAAATATATATATTATTTATTTAACGCCTAATGGAAGAGAACCTAGTGAAAATAGTTTGTCTTCAGATATAAGAAATAAACTTAAAGATAAATTCCAAAAATTACAGCATAGCGATATAGCTTTATGGCTTGAGAATATTTTAGAAAATAAAAAATATTCTTTTCTTCATGATTCAAATATTTTATTTAAAGATAATGATAATAAATATATAAAAGATTATAGGCTTTTGAAATCTGCTATGATACAGACTATACATAATGCCAATATGATAAGTAATAATACAAAGGAGCTTGATATGACAAAAGCAAAAATACAAAAACTATTGGAAGACAATATTTTTCAAGATATACAAACAGTAGAGGACGCAGAAGAATATAAAAAGATATTTAATAGTGTTATAGATATTATTAATAAAAAAATAGAAGTAATATCTATGGTCAATAAATTAAATAAATATTGGCAATTTACTCAAGAAATAGAAACTTATTTAAAAAATAATAAAATGAATGAATATAGTATATTACCGTATGATAAATTTGAGCGTCTTTTCAAAAATAATGATTATGTTCCACATATTAAGATGTGTGTATCAGATGATTTATATATTTTAATGGAATCTAATAATTGTGAAAATTATATTGGTTTTGGTATAGTAGATAAATCTGATAAAATGAAAAGTAAAATTAAAAACTCAAATTTTGACATAAAAAGTATATTTAATAAAATAGAAGAATGGAATGATTCTCATTGGATTTATTGGGCTTATATAGATACAGAAAAAGACAGCCCAGAGGAAATTGCTGAAGCTATGATGAAGCTTTATAATCTTTTGAAAGAGAATTTATGATTATTTGATATATACTGAAAATTTTTAACTTTGTTAAAATTAGTTTTTATATTGTTATTATTTTCGGGGACTAGTCCCCGAACCCCTACTTCTTTTGGTGACCCAAAGAAGCAAAAGGACTACGTTTTTTACTAAAATTTAAGGTATTAAACTACTTTTAATATATATTTTTAAAATATAATGCTGTAGTATATGCGTTTTTTGCAACTTTTTTGAGCGACAAAAAAGTTGATAATATATTTACAAAATATAAAAATTGACAAAATATAGTTGTTTAGGTATATACTATATTATCATCTTATTATATCTATTAATATTTTCAATGTAGTTAGTAAGGAAATACTTACAAATATTGGTTTTATAACTTTTATTCCTTTCTTTATAGCGAACTTAGCACCAAAGTATGTTGATGTCATTATAAAAGGTATAACGAATACACCAGACATATAGTTAACTTTTCCCTCTATAGCAAATATTATTAATGAACATAAATTACTTGTAAGATTCAAAGCCTTAACATTACCAGAGGCAAGAAGAAAATCCATTTTATAATAAAGCACAAAGAACATTATTAAAAAACTTCCTGTACCAGGTCCGAATACTGCATCATAAAAACCTAGAAGGAAAGCAAAAAACATTCCTATTACATAGTTTTTAGTTTTAAGATTATTTTCATCGAATTGATTTTCTGTACCGAAAGTTTTTGAAAATAAAGTATAAATACCAACTGCTAAAATAAGTATCATTATCAAAAGCTGCAATACTTTTGCATCTATGAGTACAATAACCTGAACACCTACAATAGAGCCTAATATTGTCATTGGTATCAAAAACTTTATTAGTTTGGTTGTAAGTTTTCCATTTTTGAAGAATGTGAAAGCAGAAACTACAGCTCCTGATGTAGAAGTAAATTTATTTGTAGCTAAAGCAGTATGAGGTGGAATACCAGCTATTAAATATGCAGGCAAACTTATAAGTCCGCCGCCTCCTGCAGCAGCATCAACAAAACCTGCTATTGAACAGCCTATTATTATAATTATCAAATTTTCTATACCCAACATAATATCAGAATCACTATTTTTATTATAAAGTCATTATAAAAATTGAAGGCATCTGGAAGTTTATTTAACATAGCTTTAAAAGCAATTTTTATTAGCAATAGATATTATATCCTTGATGATTTTTTGTCAAATAATTTATATGAATTTTTATTGATTTATTTTTTATATATTATATAGTAATTATTTAGTAAACATAATTTTTAAATATGTAAACTAAACATAATATTGTATGTAAGGGATAAACTATGAATAAGAAAATACCTTTTTCACCTCCGGATATAACAGACAGTGAAATAGAGGCCGTAGTTAATGTATTAAAATCAGGCTGGATTACAACAGGACCAGTAAATAGAGAATTTGAAGAAGAACTTTGTAAATATATAGATGTAAAAAGAGTAAAATTATTTTCAAGTGCTACTTCAGCTATGGAATTGGCATTAAAAATATTCGGAGTAGGCGAGGGTGATGAAGTAATAGTACCTGCTTATACTTATGCTTCTACTGCTAATGTTGTAGTTCATTTGGGTGCTAGAGTTGTATTCATAGATGCCAAAGAAGATGATTTTAATATAGATTCAGAAAGACTTGAAAAAGCTATTACTGGTAAAACTAAAGCTATTATTGCAGTAGACATTGGAGGAAAGCCTTGCGATTATGATGCTATTATAAAGATTTTAGAGAGTAAAAAAGAATTATTTAATGCATCAGAAAATAAATATCAAAAAGAATTAAAAAGACCATTATTTTTACTTGATGCAGCTCATTCAATAGGTGCAATTTATAAAGGAAAAAGAACTGGATCTCAAGCTGATATGTCTTCTTTCTCTTTTCATGCAGTAAAAAATATAACAACTTCAGAGGGCGGAGCATTGTCTTTTAATGATATAGGAAGTATAAATGCTGATGATATATATAAAGAACTTTCTGTATTATCTTTACATGGACAAAATAAAAGTGCTTTCGATAAAAACAGAGGCGGAAAAGGAGCTTGGAGATATAATATAGAATTGCCTGGATATAAATGCAATATGAGCGATTTGCATGCTGCTATTGGTTTATCGCAGTTAAAGAGATATGATTCAATGCTTAATCACAGAAAAAAAATAGTAGATATATATAATTATATTTTGGGTAAAAATAAAAGAATACATTTGCCTAATTTCAAAGATGATTACAGTGAATCTTCATATCATTTATATTTAATAAGAATACAGGATTTTGAAGAAGTAGACAGAGATTTATTTATAGATAAAATGTCAGAATTAGGTATAACATTAAATGTTCATTATTTGCCTTTGCCTGCACATAAGGCTTATATAGATTTAGGTTACAAAATGGATGATTATAAAAATGCATTTAATTTATATAAAAATCAAATAACATTGCCTTTATACAGTACATTAAAAGAAGAAGATGCTGAGTATATTGCACTTAACATAATTAAGTATTTGAATGAATTTTGATATATGATAAAAGTTTTATAAACTATAATTAATTTATAAAATAAAAGGGCTTTAGTTAATTAAAAAACTAGAGCCTTTTATTTGTTATGAACTTTTTCTATATCAAAATCAATTAAAATTTAATATTATTTCTAATCAATTGTTATTTAACTTACATATAAAAGTAAGAAAATAATTAAAACTTTACTTTTATAATTATTTTTTGTATAATAATGTTATGAAAGATTTAGATAAATTAAAACAAATATTAAATGAACCTGTTACAATTGAAAATTTAAATAGAATCAATGATTATTTTGTACACTATTTATTTTCGCATGTTGGTAATGAAAATATAGCTTTAAATTTTATTAATGCTGTATTTAAAGATTTAAATTTTGAAACTTTTCAAAAAATAGAAATACTTAATCCATTTAACATATCAGAAAATTATGGTGAAAAAGAAAGTATTGTTGATATAAAAGCTACTACAGAAGCAGGAATAACAGTTTTAATAGAAATACAATCCAGAGGAAATGAAGATTTTATAAAAAGAGCTTTATATTATTGGGCTTATAATTATAGTTCTAGTTTAAATAGAGGTTCTTTTTATGATGAATTAAAGCCAACTGTAAGTATCAATATTACAAACTTTATACTAACAGATGAGGATAAGGTTCATAGCTGTTATATATTAAAAGAATTAAATAATAATAAGATTCTAACAGATCATTGCCAATTACATTTTGTTGAGCTTCCTAAATTCAATTTTAACGATATTAATAAAATAGAAAATATTGATAATATACATAGAGAATTCATTTCTTGGGTTAAATTTTTTAAGGGGGAAGATATGTCTATTTTAATGAAAGAAAATACTATATTTGAAGAAGTAGAAAAGAAATGCCGTACTTTTGTTAATGACAGTCCTGTAATGGATAAATATAAAAAACGAGAAGTGGATACATATTTCTTTAATAAGAGTATGGAGTTAGATATAAAGAAGGCTAAAGAAGAAGGTATTAAAGAAGGTATTAAAGAAAATCAAATATTAGTAGCTAAAAATCTCAAAAAATCTGGTTTAGATATAAAGTTCATAAGTGAAAATACAGGATTGAGTATAGAAGAAATAGAAAAATTATAATAGAAAACTTGTGAGTGTGTATTAATTAATTTTTTCTAAATATAAACTACTAACAAATTTATTATAAAAAATAAATATTCTTGAAAGTTGTTATAAATAATAGTGCTGTATATTATCATAATTACTATAATGCTATTTTCCTTATTAGTTTTTTTATTTATCACTCATTTTAATAATGAGGAAAAAACATATTTAAATAATATTGATAATGATAAAGAAATATTAACTTTTATATCTGTAAAGAATTATGATAATGAATTAATTAACATAATAAATACAACTAAAATATCAGGCATTATAATAAATATTGATAATTTAGATATTGATACAGTTTCTAATATTATAAAAACTATTAAAAGAAATATTAATAGAAAAATATTCATAGCATTAGATCAGGATTATAGATCCACTTATAGTATAGCATATCATCAGAAGTTTAAAGTTTATCCTAGTTATATAGGGGAGAGAGAAAGCGAAGAATATGCTTATAAAATAGCATATCAAAGAGCATTAAAGTTAAAGTCTTTAGGTATTAATATGATTTTATCTCCTATATGCAATACCTATTGTAATGAAAAATCACATTTAAAAGAGAATATATTTACAAATGATAAAATACTTGCTTCAAGACTTATATATCAAACTGTAAAAGCACAAAAAGATGCAGGAATTATAACTGCATTAAAATATTTTCCAAAATACTATGATGATGAGTTATATATAGATGAAAAAATAGATAATGTAGAAAGCGTATTGGATAATAGAGAAACATTCTTAGCAGGAATAAAGGCCAATGCTGATATTATAGTGATGTCGCATATAAAAAATACTGATAAATACAGAGATTTTCTTATTAACAATATGAAGTTTAAAGGCATTATAATGACTGATTATATTAATGACGATAAAAATATAATTGGTTATGGAATAAATGTTTTTTCCTATAATTATTATAGAAATAAAAATATAAAAAATATGATAAAAAATAATATAAAAGAAACGGATCTAGAAGTATGTTCAAAAGTCTTAAATTTAATAAAAAAGTTGTGAAAACAGTATTGTATTTATTTTTGATATTATTGTTTATATATGCATGCAAAACCGCTTCAAACGCAATTGGAGATCGCATGTATATATCTGAATTGAAAAAAAATTATCCTGATTTATCTGATTATATAGATAAAGCGGCAGAAATGAGTGATAAAGAGCGAAAAGGTTTGCTTTTAATGGTAGGTATAAAAGATAAGGTGCTTTCTGAAGAAACTATTAAAACTCTTAAAGATAATCATATAATGGGAGTAATACTATTTGATTATAACATCACAGATGAAAAACAATTAAAGAAGTTAACATCAGATTTAAGAAAATATGTTAACCCAAATATGTTAATTTCTATAGATCAGGAAGGCGGAGAGGTTAATCGCATTAATTTTGATAAGCTAAAAAATATATCTCCAAAGAATATAGGAGATTCAAACAGTTCAGAATATGCATATAAAATAGCTTATCAAAAATCTAAGTTCTTATTAGATTTAGGTATTAATATGATATTAGGACCTTTATGCGATATTCCTAATGATACAAATTCTTATCTATATAATAGAAGTTTTTCAACAAATGTTAATATAGTTGCGGAAATGGTTTCAAATACAGTGAAAGCCCAAAGAGATGCAGGAATAATAAGTGTATTAAAACATTTTCCAGGGCATGGAGATACTGCTGTAAACTCTCATAATGATTTTCCAAGCATTAATAAAACTACAAATGAATTATTATCAAATGAGTTTATTCCTTTTAAAAGCGGTATAGATGCAGGAGCAGAAATGGTTTTAGTTGCTCATATAAAAAATAAATATATAGACAATAAAAATACGGCTAGTATGTCAAAAAAATATGCTGATATATTAGAAAAAGATTTAGGCTTTAATGGTGTAGTTATTACAGATGATTTGGCTATGACAGGAAGCATTGATAAAGGTATTAATTTTGGTATTAATTTGATAAGTAATGTATATGAAAATGTAGAGTATATGTTTGAAGATATAGATGCTGATATCATTTCATGTGCGAGATTATTAAAGATAATTTCCGAAAATACTAAATCCCGCACATAGAAATATCATTAATTTCAATTGGCTTGTTTCTTTTTCCTATTACTGTTAGGATTTCTCTTATATGTTAGAGTTTCATCTAATCCTGATTTAACATATTCATTAATAATGTTTACTACAGTGTGGTAAGTAACATTATATTGTTTTGCTATATCAGTATGAGTAAGTCCTGTGTTTTTCTTTTCATCTAATGCCAAAATGATATTTGCTCTAGAAATGAGTCTTTTTGATTTTCCTTCCTTTTTAATAAATTCTTTGATTTTTTCTTTCTCCTCTTCATTTAAGGATATCATGTGTTTAGTTGTTATACTCATTCGAACCTCCTATTAAAAGAATACATATAACTAACATTAAGGATAGAGAGATTTTTAAGAATAAAATATATTTGTTAAATATCAAAAAATAATTTAGGTAAATTATGTCAAAATATATAGATAATCTAATATATTTTTATTCCAAAATATTTTATAAACCCTTATTGTATGATAAAGATTATCATAATATGAATAAAATATCAATATAAAAAAATAAAATTAGAATTTTGTATAAAAAGTCTTATATTTATAACATAATTTTATACAAAAAGAAACATAATAAATATTATTATATTATTATATTCTAAATAATAATATTTCTTTTTCTATGTTATAAAAATTATTTTCTATAGTATTGATATATTCTTTTGTATTTATTTTTATGTTATTTAAAAATGTATTATCATCTATAAGAGGTATATTTATATTGATATTAAGTACAGAGCCTTTAGCACATGCAAATGCTAATACATAAGCTGAAGCAATATCTGTAACAACATTGCTATTTCCGTATTTAATTACTATTTCAAAAAACGGCATTAATTCATAACAAGATTTTAAAGCACTGAAAGGAATATCTATAGCTTTTTTTGCAGCATCAGATATAGCAGTTTTTCTTTTTGCTTTTTCTTCTTCTGTATTTTTAGGGAGTTTCATAGCTTCCATAAATGCATTAAAACTTTCTGCATCTTTATCTACTATCTCCATTAATCTGCTTTTTATATTTCTTATATTTTCTATAGCATTATTAAAATTATCTTGTTCCTCTTGACTTAATTCCAAAAACTTTTTTTTATTAACTGTAAGATGTCCAACCATACCAGCTAATGCACAAGCCAAACTTCCTACAGCTCCCATAACACTTCCGCCTCCTGGAGCAGGAAGAGAACTATCAACATCATTGATATAATCTGCTAATTTTTTATCGATTAATTTTGACATATATAATAACTCCGACAATATTTGTATATTATTTTACCTGATTTTAATATATCATAAAATAAATATCAATAGTAAAAATATAATATTGTATTGTTATTTGTTATTTTTATGGTATTATATATGAAGTAAAATTAAGGATTTTTTTATGAAAAATATTATACTTTCTATATTTCTTTGTCTATTTTTTGTAAGCTGTTTGGATTATACTCAGTATGTAACTGTAGATGAAAATAAAAATGTAACAGTTGTGGCAATAGTTACAGTGTCTAAATCTTTAATAGAATTAGCAGCCTATTCAGAAGGTTATGAAGAAGGAGTTCCTGATTATTATTATGAAGATATATTAAGAGATATGGAAAGTGAAGCTAGAGATTCTTATCCTAGAAATTTTAAATTTAAGCATATAAATAATGATAATGAAATAGGTCTTTATGTAAATGGTGTTTTAAAAGAAAAGGATATAACAGAAGATGATAATTCATTATTGCCTGTAAGAAATGGAAATAAATTTTTATTTACTCCTTTTAAAGATTCTGAAAATACATCTGAATATAAAGAATATGAATCTATGTATAGTTCTATGAAAATGAAATTAATAGTTTCAAAATCTTATATACCGACTGTAAGTTCATGCTATCTTTCTTCTTATGATGATGTAAAGGATGTTAATGTTTATGATTTAAGAGATGCATTTTTAATAGAAATTCCTATATTTTCAGGTATGAATAACCCTGTTTTATATATTGAATTATAATAAAAAATATTATTATATGTATTTCATATTGAACAATAAAAATAAATATTCATAATTGACAATTATTTATTATAAATTATAATAGCAATGTTATGAGATTAGTATTAATATTACTTGTTTTTATCCTATCTGTATATGTTTTTCCAGCATTTTATGTAATTCATCATTCGCATCATCATGTACATCATTTAAGCGAAGATTGTGAAACTTGTATGGAAATATTTTCTATGGTGAAAGCGGTAAGTAAGATAATAAAATTTTATAATATATATAATTCTGTGATAATATATTTATCTATTTCATGTATATTTTTTGTCAAAATAAGAAAGTATATATTTTCTTTAAATAATAACCCCACAAGCCTGAAGGTGAAGCTGATCAATTGATTTAAGATCTTTTATATTTTAATGATTTAATTTGTTATATAATTTTAATATAAAGGATTTTTTAATGCAAAAAAAGATATTAATGTTTTTAACTTTATTATTTTCAATTATTATTGTTTCATGTAATAATGCTAATAAAAGCAGTAATGAAAATAATAAAGAAGTTGATAATAGTAAATTAAAAGTAGTAACTACAATATTTCCAATATATGATTTTACAAGAAATATAGCTGTAGATAATGTAAATCTTCAAATGATAATAAAACCGGGTATAGAGATTCATTCATTTAATACTACACCCGCCGATGTAATAGATATACAAAATGCTGATGTATTTATTTATATAGGCGGTGAAAGTGAGGCTTGGGCTGAAAAAATTATATCTTCTATGAATACTATGGATACTAACGGCAAAAAGATAATCAGACTGATAGATTATGTAAAAGCATTAGATGAAGAGATTGTAGAAGGTATGGAGCATGACACAGATCATAATCATGAAGAAGAAGCAAATCATGAAGAGCATGAAAATCATATTGAAGAAAGCCATACTCATGAAGGTGTTTATGATGAACATATATGGACTTCTCCAAAAAATGCTCAATTAATGGTTACAGCAATATGTAATGCATTATCAGAAATTGATGTTAATAATGCTGATATATATAAAACAAATACTGATAAATATAATCAGGAATTAACAGTTTTAGATGAAGAAATAAGAAATACAGTGAATACATCTAAAAGAAAAAATATAGTATTTGGAGATAGATTTCCATTCAGATATTTAGCAGAGGAATACGGATTGGAATATAGAGCGCCTTTTACAGGATGCAGCAGTCAGGTTGATGCAAGCCCAAAAACTATTGCCTATTTGATGAATTATATTAAAGACAATAAAATACCTTATCTATACTATATAGAATTGAGTAATGAAAAAATAGCAAATACTTTGATAGAACAAACAGGGGCAGAAAAATTAAAGCTTCATTCAGGACAAAATGTAAGCAAAGAGGAATTTAATTCAGGCGTTACATATTTATCTATTATGAGGGATAATTTAGAGAGTTTGAAAAAGGGTTTAAATTGATGTTGAATATAAAAGATTTATCGGTATTTTATGACAGCAATGAGGTATTATCTAATATCAATTTTTCTCTAAATAAAGGAGATTATCTTTCTATAATAGGGGAGAATGGCTCTGGTAAAACCACTTTAATAAAAACAATACTAGGATTAATAAAACCTAAGAAAGGAAGTATATCTTTTAACAGTATAAAGAAAAATGAAATAGGGTATTTGCCTCAGCAGGGAATAGTGCAGAAATCATTTCCAGCAAGCGTATTTGAAGTTGTTATTTCAGGAAGATTGAATAAGAAAAAGTTTCTTCCGTTTTACACTTCTAAAGATAAAAAAATCACTTTAGATAATTTAAAAAAACTTAATATAGAAAATTTAAAAAATAAGTCATATAAAGATTTATCAGGAGGACAGCAGCAGAGAGTAGCATTAGCAAGAGCATTATGTTCTACTAAAGAATTACTTATACTTGATGAGCCTTCTACAGGACTTGATCCAATAGCTACAGCTGATTTATATAATTTAATAAAAAAATTAAATGATGAAGTAACTATTATAATGGTTTCGCATGATATAGCGAATGCAGTTAAATACTCTAATAAAATACTTCATATAAATAAAAATATTCTTTTTTTCGGAAGTACAGAGGATTATACAAAAACCGATATATACAGAAAAATATCAGGGGAGGATATGAAATGATTGCTTTGATTCAGGAACTTTTTTCATATACCTTCATTGTAAGGGCGGTTATAGTCGGCATATTAGTATCATTATGTGCTGCACTTTTAGGTGTTAATTTGGTTTTAAAAAGATATTCTATGATTGGTATTGGGCTTTCTAATGTAGGATTTGGAGCATTATCTCTTTCTTTAATGTTTGGATTTTCTACTCTTCAGCTTTCAATACCTATAGTTGCCATTGCTTCAATACTGCTTTTAAGATTAAGTGAAAACAGTAAAATAAAAGGAGATGCTGCTATTGCTTTGATTTCAAGTGTATCTTTAGCGGTTGGTATCATAGCTATCACTGTAAAGACTGGTATAAATACAGATGTATGTAATTATATGTTTGGAAGTATACTTGCTATGAGCAAAAGTGATGTTTATATAAGTATTGCTGTAAGTATTGTAGTTATAGTACTTTATGTTCTTTTCTATAATAAAATATTTTTAGTAACATTCGATGAGAATTTCGCACGTGCTGTTGGAATAAATGCTGAATTTTATAATATGCTTATATCTATACTAACATCTTTGATTATAGTATTAGGTATGAGAATGATGGGAGCTATGCTTATATCAAGTTTGATAATATTCCCGGCACTTACCTCTATGCGTGTATTTAATACTTTTAAGAGCGTGGTAATTTCATCGGCTATATTATCTGTATTATGCTTTTTTATAGGTATAATAGTTTCTTTTCAGCTTGAATATCCTACAGGAGCATGCATTGTTATGGTAAATTTAGCTATGCTTTTAATTTTTTCTATTGTAGGAAGGTTTATAAAATTAGGGGCAAAATAAAAGGAGGAACATTGTATATGAAAAAAGTATTATTTTTATTTGCTGTATTATTGGCATTTTCTTCTTGTTCAAAAAAAGAATACAATGACGGTTGGTTTGATATAGAAAAAAATTATGTGGATATACCTCAAAAAAAATATGATTATAGCAGCGTAGGAAGTAAATCTGATAATAATTCTCAAAATAATAATGAGCTTAAACAGGATAAAATAGATACATCAAAACTTGATATGAATAATGTAATAGAGATAAAAGAGAGAATGTTTATAAATCAATGCAATGATGTTTATTTGAATCCTGATGATTACAGAGGAAAGATAATAAAATTGCAGGGAATATATGACGGATTTACTGATAAAGAAACAGGTGAGAAACTTAATTTTGTATTCAGATACGGACCAGGATGCTGCGGATATGATGGTGTTGCTGGTTTTGAATTCGATTATAAAGGTAATATACCTAATCCTCAGGATTGGATAGAAGTTGTGGGTGTTGTAGAGATATTAGAGATAGATAATTATGAAACTGTAAAGCTTAATGCTATAAGTTTGAATGTTTTAGATAAAAGAGGCAAAGAATTTGTTGCTAATTAACTTTTGATAATTTCGTATATTTATATTTTATAAACCATGTTGCGGGCAGGATAATAAGGGATATATTATCCTGTCCATTTTTTATTCATTTATAAATTATTTCCAAAAAGCTCCAACTCTTTTTCTTACATTTTCTTTTAAATCATAATAATAAAGAGCGATGTCATAAACATGGTAAACACCTTTTTCAAAAACTCCGCCGCCTCTCACATAAAAATCATCAGGATTTATAGTGCTGCATCTTATAACACCTCTTGCCTTATCAACTTTAGCATCGGCTATCTTTGAAGGTTTTCCTGCATTTGTAACTATATTAGCTTTAGGGTTTCCGTAATTATGTGATATATTAGCACCTAAACTCTGTTCTTTAGTAGCCAAAGTTTCATCTAATGTCCAAGATATAGGGTTTATAGAAATAGCTCCTTCAAGAAGTGCAGGGTTATATCCGTAAAAATCTGGTGATTCTGTATTATAAGAAATTATCACTCCTGTATCATATTCGCCGTTTGCAAATCTCAAATGAGGATTTTCATCTAAATCTTTTTGAGTAACTGAATATCCGAATATATAAGCTGCTACCATTCTGTTTTTTAAATTTTCATTTGTTTTGAAATAGTCTATTAATATTTCTTTTATCATCATAGCACCCTGAGAATGTCCTGCTAATATGAATGGTTTTCCATTATTATAATTTTTAATATAATAATCGAATGCTGCTATTGCATCTTCTTTAGGTGAAGAATAAAAATATTTATTTTGTTCTTCTTTGCTTATATTATTATTTGTATTCATTAAGTATAAAGCATCAGCTTGTCTGTAAAATGGAGCATATACATTGCCAACTTCTTCAAATATTCCTGTTTGTTCAAGCATTGAATTTGTAACTGTACTTCTCATTGGCTCATAGTCTATTGGGCATACTATACTGTCATTGCTATTTGCTCTTGTCCAAGTTGTAGGGTATAGATAAAATACATCTACTTCATTTGATGTTGAAGGGATACTAAGCCAATTATTTTTGTCTGAATAATCTGTAATAGTTGTTTTTTCTGCGTTGTTATTTGCAGAACAGTTTAGAATTATAATACTTGATAAAATAGTAATAAAGATTTTAATTTTTATCATTTGAATTCCTCTCATTATTTTTTTAATAGAATAGATATTATAATGTATAAAAATTAAAATCAATAACAAATTATTATTATTGCTATACTTGCTTTCGTCTATAATAAACTAGTGACTAAAGTTACTAGCTGTTTCGGATCGTTTTTTAATTAATTATTTACAATTTTATTTATTATATATGTGCTTTTGCAACTTTGACAAAGTCCATAAAAAGTTGATATATTTTATTATTAATTATTGCTATACTCGCGACTGTAATAATCTAGTGACTTTAGTTACTATCTGGATTCGGCTTGTTTTAATTACTATAAGTTATTTCTTTTCCTATAAAATTATCAGTGAATTTGCCATTATTATATACTATATTTCCTCGTACTATAGTAGTTAAAACTTTTCCTCCTCTTTTGAAACCTATATAAGGAGACCAACCTGCTTTAGTGATTATATCTTTTTCTTCTATTTCTGAATGGTCATTTAAATCTATTATTACCAAATCGGCATCATAATTTTCTTTTAATAAGCCTTTATCTTTCATAGAGAAAATTTCAGCAGATTTTTCACTCATAATTTTTGTAAGTAATTTTAAATCTATAGTATTGTCATTAACTTTTTTGAGCATCAACTCAAGAGAATGTTCAACAGAAGGTACTCCGAATGTAAGTTTTTCTAATTTCTCGCTTATCAAATGAGGAGCATGATCCGTTCCTATGGTATCTATAGTGCCGTCTAATATTGCATCCCATAATGCTTTATTATCTGATTTTTCTCTTAATTCAGGCTTCATTCTAAGGAGCATTTTATTTCTATCATTTTTATTTACATCTTCAGTATTTAAAAATAAATGATGTGGAGTAGCTTCTCCGTAAATTATCATTCCGGAGTCTTTTGCTTTTCTTAGTGAATCAATCTCGCTTTCAAGTGATAAATGGCATAAATATAATGGAGTATTAGTATTTTTTGCTATTTTTATCGCCTTATCAACCATTTTATCTTCGGCATGAACAGTAACTATTTTTGAAACTTCAAATAATTTTTCTAATACTTTATCATCTTCTACAAGCATATTTCCTGTAGAAGCATTAAAGAAAATTTTTGTAGATGCTGCATCATTGATAATATTTTTTATATCATCACTATTATCTGCTTTGCTTCCTCCGAAATGAAAGCCGTAATCTACATAAGATTTTCCAATCATCATAGATTTTTTTGAGATTAGATTTTCTTTTGAAATAGTGTTCGGTACAGTATTAGGCATATCCAAAAATACTGTAACACCTCCTCTGGCACAGGCTTTGCTTCCGGAATTAAAATCTTCTTTATGAGTAAGTCCGGGATCTCTCATATGTGTATGAGGGTCTATTATTCCTGCAAGCACATAATTATAATTAGCATCTAATATATCATCTGTTTTTTTATCAGATAAATATTTTTCAAAATTATTATCATAATCTATATTTTTTATTTTTTCATTTTCTATTATTATAGAAACTATTTTTTCATTATTTGGAATTTTAGCATTTTTTATTATCATAATTTACCTAAATGATTTATTTTCCTATTTCTCTGTTGCAGTAATAACAGAAATCTCCATAACCTTTTTTCACAACTCTATTTTTTGTTTCTTCAAAATGTGTAACGCATTTATTATTAGGACAAACTATTTCTTTATTTTCTACAACTTCATAATTCATTTCTTTTCTTTTTACTTTAGATTTTATAGCATCTGTAGCCAAAGCCATCATAGCCATTCTTGTAGGAACGCCGTTTCTAGCCTGTATAAAATATTTAGCGTATTTTGTATCATCTAAATCTATATTAATTTCATCAACTCTTGGAAGAGGGTGAAGTATTATCATATCATCTTTACATTTTCCAACAATACTCTCTTTTGATATTCTGAATGCATGTTTAACTTCTTCATATTCATTTATATCATCAAATCTTTCTTTTTGTACCCTAGTCATATATAGACAGTCTATTTCTTTTAATACTTCTTCATAATTGCTAAGTTTTTTGTATTTTATATTTGCATTATCTAATTCTTTTAATATATAATCAGGTATTTGTATAACATCAGGAGATATAAAATAGAACTCACCATTAAACATCATTAAACCATCAACTAAAGAGTGAACAGTTCTTCCGTATCTTGTGTCCCCTACAAAAGCAAGTTTTTTATTTTCTATAGTTCCTAATTCTTCTCTTAATGTGTATAAATCCAATAAAGTTTGACTAGGGTGTTCGTTAGCACCGTCTCCGGCATTTATAATAGGACAGTTTGTAACTTCTTCAGCAAATTTAGCAGCTCCGTCAATACTATGCCTCATAACTATAATATCAGAATAGGCAGAAACCATGATTATAGTATCTCTTAAAGATTCTCCTTTTTTTATCGAACTTTGATCTGGGTTATCAAATCCTAACTCTTTGCATCCCAATCTGTAAGCAGCTGATGTGAATGATAATCTTGTCCTTGTAGAAGGCTCGAAGAATATGCTTGTCATTATCATTCCGTCCATTAATTTTCTTCTTTCTCTACTATCAGTGTTATCCAACTCCTTAGCTACATCTAATACTTCAATAACTTCCTCTTTTGATAACTCTTTGATAGATATAAAGTTCCTCATTATTTCTCCCTTAAAAAATAGTTAATTGTTTTTATTGAAAATTGGCATAAAAAAAAGGAATAAAATTGTTAAAGATAACAACTTTATTCCCTTTTAAAAAATTCCAACTTAGTAAATTTAAATAAATAGAATAGGTTTGCAAATAAAAAAATATCTTGGATTTAAGAAATATGTTTTTCATTTTTTATCCTGTTCTTTATAAATTGGAAGGATTGTATCATGTATATTAAAAAAAGCAAGTATAAATTTATCATTTATATGTTTAAGAGCCCCAGATATTGCACACTTTTAGTTTAAAAAAAGTAGGTATCCCTTATAATTTAAATTGCTAGAA
>NZ_CALXYQ010000018.1 GCF_944393015.1 uncultured Brachyspira sp. | reverse complement strand
AATGTTAAATTAACTCTTACTGTTACACCTTGTTGGTGTTATGGTTCTGAGACTATTGATATGACTCCTGCTATACCTAAAGCAATTTGGGGTTTCAATGGTACTGAAAGACCTGGCGCTGTTTACTTGGCTGCTGCTGATGCTGGACATACTCAATTAGGACTTCCTGTATTCTCTATCTATGGTAAAGATGTTCAAGATGCAGGCGATGAAAATGTTCCTGATGACGTTAAAGAAAAAATACTTAGATTCGTAAGAGCTGGTCTTGCTGTTGCTACTATGAAAGATCAATCATACATAAGTATGGGTTATGTTGCTATGGGTATCATGGGTTCTATGGTTGATGCTGAATTCTTACTTGACTATTTAGGAATGAGAACTGAATTTGTAGATATGAGTGAAATCAAAAGAAGATTAGAATTAGAAATCTATGATAAAGAAGAATTCAAAAAAGCTTGGGAATGGGCTAAACAATGCAAATTCGGTGCTGATAACAATAAAGTAAAAGCTTCTGATGAGGAAAAAGAAAAAGAATGGGCTACTTCTATTAAAATGGCTATGATTATGCGTGATTTGATGGTAGGTAATCCAAAATTAGCTGAAATGGGATATATAGAAGAAGCACAAGGACACAATGCTATAGTTGGCGGTTTCCAAGGTCAAAGACATTGGACTGACTATATGCCTAACGGCGACTTTGCTGAAGCTATTCTTAACTCATCTTTCGACTGGAACGGTATAAGAGAACCTTATGTTGTTGCTACTGAAAATGACTCTTTGAATGGTCTTTCTATGCTATTCGCTCATTTATTAACTTGTAAATCTCAATTATTTGCTGACGTTAGAACTTATTGGAGTCCTGAAGCAGTTAAAAGAGTTACAGGAAAAGAACTTACTGGAAAAGCTAAAGACGGTATTATTCACTTAATCAATTCAGGTGCTGCATCTTTAGACTGGACTGGTGAAGAAAAAGTTAATGGAAATCCTGCTTTAAAAGAATTCTGGAATATCACTGAAGAAGAAGCTAAAAAATGTCTTGATGCAACTCAATTCTCTCCTGCTAACAGAGAATATTTCAGAGGAGGCGGATTCTCATCTACTTTCTTAACTAAAGGTGAAATGCCAATGACTATAATCAGACTTAACTTAGTTAAAGGTTATGGTCCTGTACTTCAAGTGGCTGAAGGTTATGCTGTTAATATTGATGACAGTATATTTGATCCTATTAACAAAAGAACTGACTCTACTTGGCCTACTACTTGGTTTGCTCCTATACTTACAGGTAAAGACTCTTTCAAAGATGTTTATTCTGTAATGAATGATTGGGGTGCTAACCACTGTGCTGCTGCTTATGGACATATAGGTGCTGATTTAATTACATTAGCTTCTATGTTACGTATACCTGTAAGCATGCATAATGTTAGTGAAGATAGAATATTCAGACCTAAAGCTTGGAAAGCATTTGGTACAAAAGATTTAGAAGGTGCTGATTTCAGAGCTTGTAAACATTTTGGACCTTTATTTGGAAAAGTAACTAGGTAACTATATACAATCTTTTTTTACTCCCATTTAATATGTAACAATATTAAATGGGATTTTTATTAAAATTAAATTAAAGGATTTAAATATGTTAAAAGGAATAGATCCTGTTGTTTCTCCTGAATTATTAAAAATATTATGTGAAATGGGTCATGGAAGTGAAATATTATTTGCGGATGGTAATTTCCCTTCTTATGATTACAATGCAAAAAAAATAATAAGACTTGATGGTATAGATATACCTACAGTTTTAAAAGCAATAATGCCATTATTTCCTTTAGATACTTTTGTAGAAAGCCCTGTTGTATTGATGCAGCCTAATGCTGATTTTGGAAGAGAACCTGATGTATGGGCTAAATATAAAGACATTATTGGAAAACATCAAAAAGTAAATTATGAATATTTGGAGAGATTTGCATATTATGACAGATGTAAAAATGTTTATGCTATTGTAGCTACAAGCGAACTTGAAATATATGCAAATATTATACTCAAAAAAGGCGTAATTTTTCCAGACAAAAAATGATATCTCCAAAATATAAAAGCAAGTCTTTATTAATTTAAAGGCTTGCTATTATAAATTAAATAAAAATTCTCTACTGCTTTAATATAAAAAAGAAACTTAAAAATATATTTTAAAATACTGCAATTCCAGAATCGGTTCTTCCATCACATCCTGCACAATAAACATTATTATCATTCTTTAGTATAACTTGTCCTCTTCCGAAATATCCGAAATTTGTTATATGAGGCTTTTTAGTAATATTATGTCCCAATGATGAAAGCTCTGAAAATAATATATCATCAAAATTATATTCTAATTCAATATTCTTCTCCCCTACCCATTGCCATCTAGGTTTATCTAATGCCGCTTGAGGATTCAAATTATGATCTATTAAATTACTCATAACCTGTAAATGTCCCTGAGGCTGCATGAAAGCTCCCATAACACCTAAAGCTGCATAAGGTTTTGAATCCTTACATATAAATGCCGGTATTATTGTATGATAAGGCTTTTTATGTGGGGCTATAAAATTATCTGAATTAGGGTCTAGTGAAAAATTAGCTCCTCTATTTTGTAACGCTATTCCTGTTTCTGGAATAACTATACCTGAACCGAATGCACAGTAATTACTTTGTATATAAGAAACCATATTTCCTTCACTATCTGCAGTTGCTAGATAAACAGTGTCGCCTGATGAGAATATATGATTTATAGGTTTTAATGCTTTATTTACTCTTATTAATGAAGCTCTTTTCATAGCATATTCTTTTGAAAGCATTTCCTCAATAGAAGTTTTCATGTGATAAATATCAGCAACATATTTTTTTGTGTCTATGAATGCCAATTTCAATGCCTCTATTTTATAATGAGTACTTTCTAATGGTGTCAAATCTTTTAAATCAAAATGAGATAAAATATTTAAAGCCATTAATACTGTAATGCCATGTCCGTTAGGAGGTATCTCATAAATATCGTATCCTCTGTAATTGGTTGTTATAGGAGTAACAAATTCAGGATAATATTCGTTTAAATCCTCTTTAGATAAATATCCTCCATACTTTTTCATAAATGCATCTATCTTTTCAGCATACTCTCCTCTATAAATACATTCTGAATTTGTGTTTCCTATATCTTCTAAAGTTTTTGCATGATATGGAAATGTAACTATTTCACCAAGTTCCGGAGTTCTTCCATTGAAAGTAAATGTATCAAACCAATATCTGAACTCTTCTTTTTTTAATTTATCAGATTCTTTTAAATATACATAATAAGATTCTTTCCAATCGAGAGCAACTTGAGGCTGAACAGCATAACCTTCATTAGCATATTTAATAGCAGGCTCAAGCACATCTATAAGTTTTAATTTACCGAACTTTTTTACAAGTGTTGCCCAAGTTGCAGGTATCCCTCCAACCGTTATAGGCAAAAGTCCATAAGTAGGTATTTGATCAAGATTAAGCGACAATATTTTATCAACATCTAAATTCTTTGGAGAAAATCCGCTTCCATTGATAGCATACAAATTATTTTCAAAATTGATTATAGCAAAAGCATCGCCTCCCAAACCGTTTGAAGTAGGTTCAACAACTGTAAGTGCAGCTGCTGTTGCAATTGCAGCATCAATAGCGTTTCCACCTTTCCTTAATATTTCAAGTCCCGCCTGAGAAGCTAGTATATTGCTTGTAGAAACTATATTTTTTCCAAAAACTACATTTCTTTTAGATGAATAAGTATTATCATAAAAATCCATAATAAAATCCAATACTTTATTTTAAATATTAGACTTGCAGCAAAACTTCTTAAAAATAATGTTTTATAATATTAGCTTTACAGCAAGTCTATTATGTATATATTTTATTATACTAACAAAAATATAATTGTCAAAAATTTTATATATTCAATTTTTCTAAACATTCTTTTGCTTCATTATCATAAATATTGATTTCTAAAACTTTTTTGTAACACTCTTTGGCATTTTCTTTATCATCAATTTTTAAATATAATTCAGCCATTTCTTTTAAAGTATCACATCTATATGGACGAGTCTCAAAATATTTTTTATCAATATCTATAGCTTTTTGATAATATTCTTTTGATAAGTCTTTTTCATTAAGATCATTATAAACTTCAGCAATTGATATATAATACTCTTCACGATTAGGTTCTAATGAAACAGCATGTTTATAACACTTTAATGCCTTATTTTTATTATCTATTTTCATATATAAATCGCCTATCTTTCTTGAATAATAACCTTTAAATTCTTTTCTCTCCCATCTGTTTTCTCTTCTGAACATACTACTAGCACTTTTTATTTCAAGTTTTATAGCTTTTTTATATGCTTCAATAGCTTTGTTTTTATTACCTATAGAATTATATAAATCTCCTATACTCTCTAAATCCCAAGAATTTTTATCTTTTTCATTTTCATAAATCTCTATTGCTTTTTTATAATATTCTTCTGCATTTTCCTTTTCTCCTAAACTTTCATAAATTTCTGCAATAGCTGTAAAATCATACCCATATTTTTTATTATCATCTAAACTTATATATTTTTGATAATATTCAATAGCCTTATATTTTTCACCTATATGCAAATATAAATTATATAATCCTTTATAATCATTCTTATCAATATAATAATTAATAGCTTTATTAATAAATAAATCTCTTTTATCCTTTTTTGAAATCTGCTCATATAAACCCAATAATTTTGTCATATTACAATAAACATTTCCACTGCTTCTGCATTCAAAATTCAAATATTTTTCGTACATCTCTAAAGCCTTATCATAATTTTTAATTTCTTGATAAATATGTCCTAAAAGAGAATAATAATAACTATCAAAATCATTAATTTCCATAAGTTTATTACACATTTCAATAGCTTCATCATATCTGTAAATATTTTTATATAAACCAGCTAAAGTTCCATAAACTCTATAATTAATATTATCTTTATTATTCAGTAAATATTTTTCAAGTACATTAGCCGCTTTATCACATATATTCAAATCATAAGAATATATAGTTTCTAACTCATCATAATATTCAAAATTACTAGGCTCTTCTTCTATAAGCTGATTAAATGCTTCTATCATATATTTATAATCTTCAATATCTTTGTTATAACAATCGCTTCTTATTGAACGCCAACAACCTGAAACATCTTTCTTTATATATTTTTTATATACTTCAATTCCTTTCTGATATTCTCCTAAAGCCATATAAGATTTAGCTAATGCATCTATTGGATTAATATTTTCTGCCCCCCAATACCTATAATTAATTTCCAATACCTTCTCATAATTTTCTATTGCCTTATCATATTCTTTTTTTTCAAAATATGATAATCCTAAATACATAAAATCGCTTTCATCATGCAAAGGAAGTTTTATTATTTCTTTAAACACTTCTATTGCTTCATCATATTTACCCAATTTAAAATATGATTCTCCTATCACAGTAAGATAATATTCTAAATAATTATCATAATCAAAAACATAACTTTTATTTAACTTAACTGCTTTTTCAGCATACTCTATTGCCGCATAATAATTTTCATTTTTATAATTAATATATCCCAAAATATACCAATATGCTGAATCATTTGCATTTAATTCTACAGCTTTTTTAATAAGTTTTAATGCTTCATTATAGTTTTCATTTCTACTGAAACAATATATATAATTGGCTGCCTTATAGTATAATGCTTTGTCATCATTAGGATTTATTAACAAAACTTTTCTAAACTGCTTTTCTGCTTTTTTGTTATCCCGATTAGAATAATATGCCCTTCCTAATAAAGTTAAAGCTTTTGTATTATTTTTATCTTTTTTAATATACTCTTTTAATACCTCTATAACTTGATCAATTATATTTTCATTATTATTCTCATCATTGTTTTGATAATCTTCATCATTTTCATTATTATCTGACTTGTAATCTTTTTCAAGTGAATCAGTTTCATCAAGTTCATAAGAAAACTCTTTGTTTATTATATTTTCAATTTCTTCTAAAGTGTATGATTTTTTCATAGTGTAGCTCCTATATTTTTATTATTTTTAATTATATAGAGGTACAAAAAACGGCTTCACGGGAGGTTTTTAAATAATAAATCAGTATAAATAATTACAGCTTATATAAAAATCTATTATCACCTTTAAAATATCTTTCTATAAGTTTATCCCTGTCTAAATGTCTTGTATAATTCATAATGTACCTTAAAGCCAAATCAATATACTCTTTGGAATTATCTTTGTAATTTTCTTTGATATATTCTTTTAATACATAAAGGGCTTTATTAGGAGCAAATCTATGATTAGGACTATAACCCAAAATATAATCATATAATAGTTTGTCGCATTTCTCTTTTATATCATCATTTATAGAATTATTAACTTCTTCTCTGTCTTTCATCAGCTTTTTATAAAAATGCTCAAATAATTCATTGTATCCTGTTATAAAAAATGGAAATGAAAATAAATCTCTATTTTCAAAATAATAATCAATATCTTCTTCATCATATATAATATAACTTTTCATGCAGTCATCATCATCTGTGATATTGTATTTATCCAATTCTCTTTGGTATTCTTCTTCCCAATGTTTATCAAGCCTTTCGTCAAAATACTTCATTGCTTCATTTTTATTTTCGCTTCCCCATTCGCTAGACCAAGTTCTTGAATCAACTTCCCCGCTTTCAAAAAACTCATCAACTAATTCTTTAGTTTCAAAATATATATATCCATTCTTCCTATACTTTTCAGAAATCATTTCTTTTTTATCTTTTTTATTTTCTTTATAATCTTCTTCATCTTCTTTTTCTATAAAATCTCTGTACTCACCGTAATCATATTCATAATGCCAAGAAGGAATTAATAATTCATACATTCCATCATCTTCTACATACACATGCAATTCTGAAAACTCATCATCTAGTATAGGAAATTTATCATTATGATACTCTTCATAAATATCTGGAAATTTATCCTTTTCTAATAAACATTTATATTCACCCCAATCCAATAAATCTTTCTGAGTTTCTGGGTCAGGATGCACAAACTGTTCAAAGTTAATTCTTATTAAATATTTTTCTAATACTCTTATAAAAGTATATACTGAACAATTATGATGATCATTTATTATGAGTTTATCTTCTTCTTTTATTTCTATATTATTTTTCTTTATAAGTTTATCAAGTTCTTCTAAAAAATAATTTAATGAATGTTTAGTATAATAGTAATCGTTTTTATCTTGTATAATATATTTTTTATTTTGTCTGTTTAATTCTTCCATAAGATTATGTCCTTTTAAATTTTTAATTTAATTATAATTTATGGACATGACAAATTTTGACACTTTTTTGAATATAAATTAAATAGAAGAATTTTTTTTTAATTTTTTTATCACTTTTTTATAATAAATAAATTTTGCGACAATTTTTGTCATAGTAATATGCTATGTTAATAATATAAAATAAATATTAAATACAGGAGGCTTTATATATGGCTCAAAATTTTTACTGTGAATACTGCGGAACAAAAGCAAATTCAATATCAGCTTTGACAAACAATAATTGTATCAGACACCCAAATGGTCCTAATAAAGGGAGACACAAACTTTATGAAGGAGATGAAAAATCCGAATATTTCTGTAAATATTGCGGAACAAAAGCTAATTCAATATCAGCTTTAACAAACAATAATTGTATCAGACATCCAAATGGTCCTAATAAAGGAAGACATTTACCTGCTTTATAAAGCAAACAGTTTTTATTTTGTGCATAGTAATTGATTTTATTATGCACATATTTTATTTATAATATTGATTTTAAGCATATAATATAATATTCTTAAATTAAAGGAGCATAATAAATGACGGCAGAAAATCTACTAGACTTTGTATTAAATGAAAAACAAAGTATTTTCAATGATATTAAAGAAAAAATCAGTCCTGAAATTAATCTCATAAATTCTATAAAAGAAAGTTTTGATGAGGTAAATAACAGCATATTATTGTTTAATCTATTAAAATTCAATGTCAAAATTAATAATGAAGATTTAAACATAGCAAGAAAATTTGCTGAAAAGTATATTAGTAATATAGACAATACTCATATATCAGTGTTTAATGAATATGCAATATCAAGCGGAAGACTTGATTTATTTATAAAAAATGCCTCTTTCCAATTAATCATAGAAAATAAAATAAATGCTGATGACCAAGAAGCTCAATTAGAAAGATATTATAAAGAATTATTAGAGAATCAAGGAAATACATTCATAATATATTTAACAAGAGACGGAAAAGAACCTTCTGAAAAATCCTTGAAAAGCAACGCAAAAGAAGAACTTTTAAAAGAAAATAGGCTTATATGTTTATCGCATGAAGATATAGGCGATTTTTTAAATAATGATATAATAGAAAAATTTCCAGCTTTAACAAATAAAAAATACCAATCTTTATATTCAGCTTTAATACAGATTAGAGATAATGAATATTTAATAAGCAATATTAATAGGGAGAAAAATATGTCAAAAGAAATTATAAAAAATCATTTAGAAAAAAATGAAGATTTTAAAAAAGAAATGGATTTAAATAAAATAAATGAATATGCAATCTTATTTGATGCTGTAAGTGAAGAAATATATAATAAAAAATTAGATTTTTACAAACATCTCGTGGCTAAATTAAAAGAAAAATATACAAATATAGAAATTATTACTGATAATGAAAATACATACCATATTGGATTTAAAGATATTTGTAACTGTAAATATTTTAATTTATACATAAGATATTCTTTTGCAGATAAAAAGAGAATAAAAGAAGATATACATATATATTATTATTGTGAAGATAAAGATAATGATACAATGTATAAAATATTACAAAATCACTGCGATGGAGCTTGGCATGATGGAGAAGATGGATATTATTTCGGTATCAATAATGAATTAAAATCATTAGAAGTAAAAACTCCTGAAAATATGGCAGCAAAAATAATAGATATAATTAATGCCATATAAGATGAATTTAATAAATAAAATTAAGTAATATTAAAGTGCTTGATTACAGCTTTTAATCAGGCACTTTAAAAATTATTCTATAATATCAAAAAGTTCTTTTATTATTTTAGGATGCAATATTTTAGAAGTATGAAAAGGTATAAGCATTCGTTTATTATCTTTTTTAATATTCTATGGCTTCCCTTTTCTCTATCTAAAATAAAACCATTATCAAATAAAAGTTTTTCAGCTTCTTTGGCGTTTAATTTAGGTAATTTATCTTTCAACTGCAACCTCTATAGGAGTTATTGAATAGTCTTTATTTTCTAATTGCTTTAATTCATCTTCGCTCATACTTTCTAAATAAAGTTCTATAGCTTCCTTTATATTTGACTTAACTTCTTCAAAAGTTTCACCTTCACTTACACAGCCTTTAAGTTCTGGCACAAAGGCAAAATATCCATTTTCATCTTTTTCTATTATAGTATTTATAATCATATAAAATTAAATAAAAAAGTAAAATTATTTATTATGTTTACTAAACACTTTATTAAAAAATCTGTCAACAAAATATCCTATATACCCCAAGAACACAAAAAATAAAGCTATAAAAAATATATTTCTTAATACAGTTTTAAGTCCGTATTGATCTATATCAACAATAAAGTAAGGATAATAACTCCCATTTGAAAAAGGACTTCCTACTTTAGCCCTTATGAGCATGAAAGTAAAATATATAATAGGTATTATAAGCCAAATCAAAGGATCAACTATTTTATAAAAGCCTTTCTTATCAAAAATTATATAATCAAAAATGGTCATAATTGGAACTATATAATGAAGTATAATATTTCTTATATAAAAAACCCCTTTATAATCTTCTGCTGTAGGACTCAACAAAAAATGATATATTAAAAATGTAAGAGTTATTGATGTTGTAACTGCACCTTTAAATCTTGGATAAAATGTTTCTTTTTTCTTTATAATATTAATAATATCCAAAATAAAATAAGTTATTACCAGTATATTACTTTGATATGTGAAATAGTATGCAGTTTCTATATCAAGTTTAAAATTATCATAGAAAAATCCATGAAGCACCGCTAAAGCACCAATTATAATTATGATTATTTTATATACTATAGAAAAATTAGTTTTTGTCATAATCTATTAGCTCCAATAAATATAATTATTTAAAAAAATTACAGCAAATATTTATTATCAATTCTTTATTTATTAAAGTATCAATCCACTTACTTGGAATATTATCCATACCATAGTATAAACCTGCAAGTCCTCCAGTAACTGCCGCAGTAGTATCAGTATCATCTCCAAAATTAACGGCTTTTAATACAGCATCTTTATAATTTGAAGTATTTAATAATATCCATATAGAAGCCTCCAAGGTATGAACAACATATCCGCTGCTTTCTATTTTTGTTTCTTGAAGTTTTTTAAAATCAGAATCGAATATTCTTTTGTAATTATTAATTTCTTTTTCATTTTCATAATAATCAGAAGAATCTTTTAATGCTTTATTAATAGCTTCTTCAATATTCATATCATTTATTAAATTCAATGCTATTGCAGTATATATTACACAAGCTATCAAACTTCTTTTATGAGAATGAGTTAATGAAGAAAGATTGTATATTATATTTATCACTTCACTATTTTCAAATAATTGACTATCAAAATATTTTTTTATATAAAATGCAATAGGAAGTATCCTCATCAAAGAGCCGTTTCCATTACTGTATTCATTAGATAATCCGCATTTTATAGGATTTTTTCCGCTTTTATAATTATTTATAGCATCGCTTGTAGTTATTCCAATATCAAATGTATGTCCGTCTGCAGTATAATGACCTTTGTCATACCATAATGCAAAACTATTCATAATATCATTATAATTTATATTTTTATTATTCAAATTATTAAGTAAACATAATGTTAAACTAGTATCATCAGACCAAGTACCAGCTTTTTTATTATGAGTACCGTATCCTATCATATCTATACAAGGATTATTTTTTATAATATCTCTTGATATAAATTCATAAGGAACACCCAAAGCATCTCCTATGGCAAGTCCTAATATTGCAGATTTTAACTTATTTTCCAAACTCATATAAAATTAATCCTATCATCAAATACAGTACATTAATAATTGTAAAAATTATAATAAATATATCAAAACTATCAATAGATTAAATAAAGAATATATAAAAAATTATTTAGATATATATGATAAAAAAAGCGTATCTAAAAAATATTAGATACGCCAGGGTTAGTGAATTTCTTATTAATTTAATTACTTAGCAGGAGTTAATTTAGTTAAAGCATCTTCTACTAATGCAACCCAAGTAGCACCGCTTACGCCATCAACATAGATGTTGTTAGCTTTGATCATTTTGTCATAAGCAGCTTTTCCTCTTGCAGGACCTGTGCTGTGTGCACATTTTGTTAATACAACTTTTGTTAATTTACCGCCAGCAACAGTAACTTTAGCTTGATAGTCACCTTTAGCTGTTTTGTAAGTAGCTTTATAATTTCCTAAGTATGTACCGTCAGGTATCTTAGCCAAGTCAATTTTTCCTTGAGCAAATAGGAATAAGCTAGCAGCAAAAAGAACTGTAACTACCAAAAATAAAACTTTTTTAAGACTCATACATCTTACCCTTTTTAATATAGTTGCTTATTAAAACTTTATAAGTAAGAAAAAGTAAAAAGTTTGTAAAACTAATTTAACATTTTTTTTATATTTCCGTTTCTAAGAAGTCCCAATAAATTATTATATTCTACAGTTGTCTTTATTTGACAGTATCTATCATCTACAAAGCTAGAATATTCCACTTTTATATACTTTTCTATTATATTTTTTAATTCATCATTCTCATATTTTCTATTTGGAAGTTCCTTAGCAAAAGCATTTTCTATTTTTACCTTTGATAAGGCTAATGCTGCATTAAAAGCACTTGTTTCAATCTCATCTTTAGTTACTGCATAACCATTAGGATATCCTATAGAAGTGGCTATAAATTTATTCTCATTAACCCAGCCTTCATTAAAATTGATATTATTATTGGCAGAAACAGTTTTTTCAGCAGATTTGCATGATACAAGCAAAGCAAAAATGATTATAATTATATAGCCGTATTTCATATATCCTCCAAATTTAAAATAACTCTAAAAAATATTCGTCAAAATTTTATTTTTTTTAAGTACATAATTATACATAATTATTAATTTTAGAGTATAATAGTTCCGAATATATAAAAAAATATATAAATATTAGCAGCGGGAATTATTATGAAAAAGTTATACATTATATCTATAGTATTTCTTTTATTATGTGCAAGAGGCTTCACTCAAATATACACATTTCAAATCGGAGAAAAACTAAATAATTCGTATATTTTATCAGAAACTAATTATGCAGTAATAATAGAAAAAAATACTGCTAATTCTGGAAAAACTTTTGATATAATATATAGAGATGCCAGATTAACTGGTTATAAAGATGCAGGCAGTATAAAAATACTTCCTAATGGTACTTTGGTTGCCACTATGTTAAAAACTTCTCTTGGTAAAGATATGTGGGTTTTAATATATGGAAATGTTGAACAAGAATTCGATTCTATAGAAAGAGAAATTTACTCAGGAAACAATTCTATAATATTCACTAGATTAATGAATTATGGAATAGCTGTTATAAACGGGGAAGCTAAAGTTCAGTATTCTGAATTATATGATAGTGTTATTAATGATAATTCTTATGCTTTTTCTTACTCAAGAGACGGACAATATTTTGTTAATATTAATGGAGAAGAAAAACAAGTATCAGCTAAAGCAGACAGACTCAAATTCTCAAATGATGGAAACAATATAGTATATGTTATAGAAAATGAAGGAAATGCTGTTATATTTACAGGAAGCACTGACAGTGAAGGTTTCAGATTAGTAGATGATTTAGCTTCATTCAATAATAATAGTATAGCCTATGCAGTAAAAGCTATACCGGGAATGGATACTAATTCAACAAATATGATTAGCTCAAATGATTCTATGTCAAATACTTTCATTACAAATACTAATGATATGACTAATGAAGTTATAACAAATACAACAACAATAACTAATTATAATCTTTCAAATGTCAGCGTATATACAAATGAAGAAGGTGTAACAGTAAAAGGACAATCAAATACTATAGCTTTAATGATTGTAACAAATGTAATTACAAATATAAGATATAATGAATTACCTAATCTTCCGGCTGCAGCAGATTCTACAAATTCAATTATAAGTAATGAATTTATTATGACAAGCGTTATAGCTAATGGAAGAAATTACGGAGAATTTAATTTAGTAACTAATATGTCATTCTCTCCTGATGGTAAAACATTAGTATTCATAAATATTAATAGCAATAATACTATGCAGCTATATGTAGGCGGTAATATGACTACTAATTATGATATGATACATAATTATAAATATTCTGATGACAGCAAAATATTAGCCTACTCTGCTCAGACAAATAATGTATCATTCTTAGTAGTTAATGGAAAAAGACTTCCTAGAACTTTTGATAAAATAAATGATATATATTTCTCTACAAATAATACTTTAGTTTATAATGCTTCTATGAATGAAAGAGAATATATAATAGCAAATGACTTTGAAAGCCCTTCTTATAACAAAATAACTTCATTTAAGTTCTTAGGAGATTCATTTGCATTCACAGCAGAAAGACTAGGCAAACATTATTACTTTATACTAAATAAAAACAGCTCTGTAAGAAGAGAATTCGGCGGATATGATTATGTATCAGCTATGGATAATAATCAAGAAGATGCTTTATCAATAGTATCTGACGGAAAAAACATTTTTATAATAAAAAATGGCGTAATAGTAAATAATCAACAATAGTTATTATAATCTTCTACCTATATTTTAATGCGTAAATCTTAATAAGGTTTACGCATTATGTTTTTAAACCTATTTCCTATAAAAAATTATAACTTGACTTAATTTCGATTATAGTTAAAATAAAAAATAAATTTGAATTTTGTTTATAGTAATTTAAATATAAAGTAGTTAATGAATGAATAATAATAATGATAAAATAAGAATCATACCTCTTGGCGGAGTACAAGAAATAGGTATGAATATGACTGTTATAGAATATGGAAATGAACTTTTAATAGTAGACTGCGGATTTATGTTCCCAAGATACCATATGCTAGGTATAGATTATGTTATTCCTGATACTTCATATTTAGAAGATAAAAATATCATAGGACTTATACTTACTCATGGGCATGAAGATCATATAGGTGCTATACCTCATTTCCTTAGAAAATTCCCTGATATTCCTATATACGGTTCAAGACTTACTTTGGCTTTTTTAAGAGCTAAATTAAATGATTATAAAAATGAATACAAAGATACAAAATTATATGAAGTTGAGCCTAGAAATAAAATACAATTGGGAATGAATTTTGGTATAGAGTTTATAAGGGTTAATCATAGTATACCTGACGGAGTTGGAATAGCTATAACAACTCCATTAGGAGTTATAATACATACAGGCGATTTCAAAATAGATTTAAACCCGACAACAGATAAATTTATAGATCTTTATAAATTTGCTGAATACGGAGAAAATGGTGTTCTTCTTATGCTGGCAGATTCGACAAACTGTCAGAGAGATGGGTTTTCTATGAGTGAAAGTGTTGTCCAAAACAATATGACTCCACTATTCGCTTATGAAGACGGAATGATTATTGTTGCAGTATTTGCAAGCAGTATAGAAAGAATACAAGATTTAGTAACTGCCGCAAAAGTCAATAATAAATTTGTGGCATTCTCTGGAAGAAGTTTAATCAAATTCACAAAAATTGCTCAGGATATGGGTTATTTAAATCTTTATGATATAGTAATACCAATAGATAAAATAAACAAATATCCTAGGGAAAAAATAGTATGCATAACTACAGGAACTCAAGGAGAACCTTATTCTTCACTATCTTTAATAGCTGCAGAGGCTCATAAACATATAAAAGTAGAAGACGGAGATATGGTTATATTCTCATCAAGCGTTATACCTGGTAATGAAATGGCTGTTACTAGAATGATAAATAATCTTTTTGATCTTGGTGCTAAAATGGTTGGAGAGGATAAAAAACTTCTTCATGTATCAGGGCATGCTTCAAGCGAAGATTTAAAATTAATGTACAGATTAGTAAAGCCTAAATATTTTATTCCTATACATGGTGAGAAAAGACATTTAATCACTCATATAAAATTAGTTGAAAATTTAAATGGTTTAGATACAAAAGGATTCCTTCTTTATAATGGAGATGTACTTGAAATAGATGAAACTTTAGAAGCGAAAATCACAGATCCTATAGATATAAGAAATATATATGTTGATGGAAAAGGCGTAGGAGATTTAGAGGAAAGTATATTCTATGACAGAGAACAATTATCACTTAATGGAGTGGTAGTTGCCAATGTTGTAGCAAAGAAAAATGCCGCAGGACAATACGATATAAAAGTTGATTTGGAAAGTAAGGGCTTTACATACACAGGCGGAGAAAAAGAAAGAATTATAAATAAAACTGAGCAGTTAAGAGAAGAAGGAATAAATTCAGCAATAGAAGCTGTGAGAAAATTATTAAACAGAAATAAAAGAACTCCTTCTACTATAAAATATGAAGTAAGGGAAGCTCTTCGTAAAAAATTTATTCAAATAATAGGAAGAGAACCTGTAATATTTGTATGCTTATATATGGATCATGTTTATATAGAACAAGCACATAGCAGTAATGATGAAAATAATAATAATAATGTTGATAAAAACAATATAGAAATAGAAAATAATAATGATGAGGAGAAAGAAAAATGTCATACGAAGAAGAAAAAGAGAATCAAGAAAACAGTAATGAAGAAGAATACATCCCAGATAAAAAGACTGAAATCAAAAAAGAAAAAAGCAGCAAAAGAGAGTTAATATTTACATTACTTATAATAATATCAATAATAGTTGGTGCTGCAAGCATATTTTTAAAAAGTGAAAATAAAAATATATCAGTAAACATTAATTCTTCTGAAAAATCATATTCGGTTTTAAAAGAAGGAATAGCAATAATAGATTTGAATGGAATAATAACTCATACCAAAAGAAAAAATGGTTTAGGTATAGAGTATCCTTCTGTAACAGAACAGCTTGTTTCGGATTTTGAATATTACTTACAGCATCCAAAAGTTAAAGCCATTGTACTTCAGGTTGATAGCCCAGGAGGTTCTTTAACTTCATGCGAAGAAGCTTTAAAATATTTAAAAGAATTAAAAGAAAAATATCCTAAACCAATAGTAGCTTCTTTCAGATCAATGGCAGCAAGCGGCGGATATTATATATCTATGATAGCTGATAAAATATATGCTAATGAATCTACTCTTACAGGAAGTATAGGTGTTATATCCCAATTCTTTAATATATCCGAATTGATGGATAAATATGGAATAAAGATGTACACTATAAAAAGCGGAAGAAATAAAGATTCACTCTCCCCTTTCAGAGCACCTAGAGAAGATGAACTTGCATATTGGCAGGATATGACAGATGAATTTGTAGGACAATTCACAAATGTAGTTGAACAGTCTAGAGGTGATAAAATAGAAGGTAATAGAGAAGATATATTCGACGGCAGAGTATTCAGCGGAAAAAAAGCATTAGAAATAGGACTTATAGATTCTATAGGAACTTTGCATGATGCTGTTAAAGATGCAGCAGAAATGGGCGGAATAGAAGATGAAGAACCTTATATAATAAAAAAGCCTAAAGAAAAAAATGATGTACTTAATTTGTTCTTTTCAAATATTTCAGAAGCTATTAAGCCTAAATCAAGCTTTCCTTTCCCTTATGAAGAGATAATGAATACTAAATATATTGGAGTTCCTATGTATATTTATATTCCAAATTATAATGGAGCAAATTAATGCAGTTACATGAAGCTATATACTATTATTTATTAAAACCTAAAGAGGCTATAAAAAAATCTATAACTTTTGAATATTCTTTCTTAGTATATTTATTAGCATCTTTGAGTATATCTATATCAGCAATATATACTATTAATAATAGATCTAATATATTAAATTTATTAATATTGACATTTGGAATAGCCGCATATATGGCAATATCCAATATAGTAAAAATCGCTGTTATTAATCTAACAGTATCATTATTTTTTAAAAATAATACTAATAATATAAAAACATTTATTAATAATTGTTTTGGTATATATGGTATATTTATATTTATACTTCCTATAACATTATTATTCAGCAGATTTAAATTTCTTTACTTTATTCAAGTTGCGATGTTTTTTATATTAGGACTATATTATATTATATTGATGTTTAATAATATAAAGCATTCTTTTAATATAGATAGTTCATTTAAAGCATTTTTAGTTTTAATTACACCTATAATATGTGATTATTTAACTTACATATCATTGGGAATATTAATATTTGGAAGCATTATTAGTTATATATAATTATGAAAAAAATTAATAAATATATTATAATTGAAACTATAGGACCTTTCTTCGCAGGTATTTTATTTTTTACGTTTGTATTTGTAATACAGCTTTTGCCTGAATTAATAAGACTTATTGTTAATAATGGTGCTCCTTTATTAATGTCATTAGAAGTATTTGTATATATGCTTCCTTTTAATATTGCCATAACAATACCTATGTCCATACTTATGGCAAGCATTATAGGATACGGAAGGCTTTCTTCAGATAATGAGATAATAGTAATGCGTGCTTTGGGATTTCCTCATATGAGGATATATATGCCTATTATAATATTGGGCGCTATTACATTTTGTTTTTCACTATTTTTTAACAATGTTGTTATGTCTGAATCTAATTACAGGTACAGAACTTTAATTTCATACATGGTAAATATTAAGCCTTCTATTGCTGTTGGAAAATTGGAATTCACTGAAATTCAAGATATGGGATTATCAATAGGTTCTAAATATGCTAATGATGTAGGTATGTCAAACGTTGTAATATATGACAGGTCAGATACTAAAAGAGTAATTACTGCCAAATACGGACTTTGGAAAAATAATCAGGCTAATGCGCAAGTAGTAACTTTAACTTTATATGACGGTGTTGTACAGGAGATGCCTAGCTATGGTTTTGTATCTAATGATTATACTGTATTTGATTCTATGGATATAAATATTGTGAGAAATGTAAGTACATTAACATCACATGAAAGAGGACTTAGAGAAATGCCTTCTTGGCAAATAATGAAAAAAATTAATGATTCAAAAGCGGCAGCAAACAAATCGGTAGATGAACAAATAAATGGAATGATAGTGAATGCTTACAATAATGTAGATACTAATACTGTTAATATAACTTCATTTTCTAATGAGTATATACAAACTAATTCATCAGAATTAACTTCTTTGAGAGAAAAAGCTATAGATGAAGCTGTACCGTATTTTTATTATGTAGAATTTCATAAATTTATTTCTATACCAGCAGCATGTTTATTTATGGTTTTAATAGGAGCTCCTTTAGGAATAGTAGGAAAAAGAAGCGGTAAAGGATTTGGATTCGGATTATCTGTAATAGTAGTTGTTATATATTATTTACTTATAACTGCAGCAGAATTAATGGCAGGCGGTAAAAAAGTACCCCCGCTTATTGCTATGTGGTTCCCAAATATAGTTCTGGCTTTAATGGGCGGTTTTCTTATGATAAAATCTTTCTTCAGCAGAGGAAAATAAAACTATTGTTATTAAAATTAATATCTTCTCATCGCACGCAGAATAAAATCTTAAATATATATTTGTTAAAAATCATAATACAATTTACATATTTAACTATATCATAACGTGCGTTAAGTAATTTTTCAATATAATAAAAACTAGGGCGGGAATGCTTTTACTATTAACACTTTAAATATAAATAAATATTATAAAATTTAAATAAACTAAAAAATATAAAGGGCGGGGTATGTAAATAAAGTTTTAAAATTTATTTTCATTCCCCACCCTCTAGGCTTTTTAATTTACTTTGCAATTTTTATCTTTTTTTCTTTATCATCTATTTAGAATTTAAAGCACCCACCCAAGTTTTTTTAAAATTAAAATGTTACATAACGCACGTAAAATGAAATCTTAAATATAAATTTAATAAAAATTACAATATAATTTATATATATAAGTATGCTTACCGTGCGTTAATTTATTATTTAATTGAATTAGAAAAACTTTCTTTTGCCTTATCAAGACCTTCAGCAGCTTTTTTCAAACCAGATTCTATAGATTTAGAAGCGTCATCTATATATTTAGAAGCTTCGTCAATCGCTTTAGAAGGATCAACTTTTTCCATAGCGTCTTCAACAGCTTTAGAAGCATTGTCTAATGTTTTATCTGTAACATTTCCAGCTTTTTTTATACCGTCCTGAGCAGCTTTTGAAGCATCGTCTATTTTCTCATTTATAGCATCTGTTGCTTTATCCACTACACTTTTATCTTTCTCGCATGAAAAAGTAAATATTGATAAAATAATAACTAAACAAAATATAATATTTTTCATCATATAATCCTTATAATTTTTTTACATGATTATAATAATTAATACATATTTGTCAAGATATAGGAGCATTCGATATATGAACATTAACTTTATATTTATTCTTCATATTTTTTGAATTATATATACTTGTAGCTTTTGCAAGCCTGTCATTAAACTTTTCTACTAAGAAGTCAGCATCATCAACTTTAGGAGCTAATATTACCTCTTTCAAAGATTTATTATCAAATATATAAAGATAATTTTTATAAGAACGCTTCATATCATCATCTATATGTAAAGGATTGCTGCCGTATTCTACAAGCTGTATTATACGCATCTCCTGCTCTTCTATGAAAGATGAATCCTTGATCAAATACTGAATATTCATAAGAAGCTGATACGATAATGATAATTCTTCTGAATTAAATTTTTTTATGATTTTAAATATAGAATTAAATATATAACCTATATTATTTTTTAATTTATCATAAACTTTTTTATCATAACTCCAAACATCATATTCTTTATTCAAATCAATAATAATATTATCATAATCAGATTCACAAGGATTAAATATTATTTCATTATTCTTAGAATTATAGTATAAAACAAAATATAAAGGTAAAGTCTGTTCATTATAAAACTCTATATTGGAATAATTATTTTTATCATAAGAAAATGAAAATAGTATGCTATTATTTAAATTATTAAAAGAAGTATCAAAAAAAGATTTATCAAAAACTAAACAGCAGCCTGTACCCTCTTTATTATCATATTTACCATATAATCTGTACATAGTTAAAGAATCTTTGCATCTGCTGAATGATGTCTGCAATGCTATAAAATTATTAATATTTCCATATTTAGAATTAAGCTTATTATTTCTAAGAAGCTGCATCAATATCTTTCCCTCTTTAGGATCATTTGCATTTTTTATGCTTGTCATTCTAAGTCTATTTTTCTTTAAATATGTATTGTACCTTGAATTATCTGATTTATCATATCTCTTATCAAATGCCATATCATCAAAAACTTCTATGCTTGTATAATGTGATATCTCATTGATTTTATCATCATCTTTTACAGAAACCAAATATAAAAATATATACTGAAGTATCCAGAGTTTTTTTAATTTTGATATATCTTTAATATCACGCACTATAAAATTAAAATACTCCTCTTTTTCTTCAGTCCAAAAACTATTTTCATTCAACACTATATCAATAATTTTTTCTATGTTTATATATTCTATGAATCTTGATATTATATTAAATATGGTAACATTTCTTGATTCTTTAATATCTAAAAGTAAAGTCAAAGCATAATCATACTCTTCTAATCCTATCAATGCTTCTGACTTTAAAAAATATATTCTGTCATATATAGTATCATTTTGCATAACATTCAATTCTATATACTCTTTATTTTTTACTATGGTATCGCCTTTTGAATTATTCTCATCTAAAATATAAAGTGCCTTATCAAGACATTCTATAGCTTCTTTATATCTTTTTATATTTATAAGCAGACTTGCTTTATTTAAATACAATACTTCCAAAGATTTATTTATCTCAAAAGCCTTATCATAAATATTAAATGCCTCATCTATTCTTCCTAATTTCTCTAAAACCATAGCAACATTCAAATAAGCATAATCGTATCCAAGCTCTAAAGCCTTGTTAAAATAAAATAATGCATCTTCATAACGTTCCAATTTTGAATATATGATTCCTATATTAAAATAGCATATCTCAGATTTATCATTTATTTCCAATGCCATATTGAATGCATATAATGCTTCATCAAATGCCATTAATTTGGCAAGTATTATACCTTTATTTATAAAAGCCTTTTCATATAATGGATTAATTTCTATAGCTTTACTGTAATAGTCTATTGCTTCTTCATATCTGTTTAAATAATATAATGTCAAGGCAGTTTTATAACAGCTTCTTGCAAAATATCTGTCTACATAATTTGTATCAAGTCCTTCACAATTTTTTTCAAAACAATTTATTATCTTTAAATATATTCTAAGTGCGGAGGAATATTTTTCTAAATTAAAATAAAATCTAGCCTGAATAAACATATTTTCTATTCTATCTTTCAGCATAAATAATTCTCCAATATTAGTATAATCTTATTATAAACTATTTTTTAATTATATAAAATTCTTTAATTATATCAAAACACTATTGACAATTTTTTTATGCATGTTAATATTACTACATAAAGTATTATTACTTATAAAAATATTTTAATTTAAGGATTTTATATATATGAAGAATAGTGATAAAGGTTTTTTCGGTAAATTCGGAGGGAGATTCGTACCGGAAGCATTAGAAAAATTATTAATTGAATTGGAAGAGGCTTTCCTGCATTATATTAATGATAAAGAATTTTTAAGCGAACTTGAAGAATTAAGATCTGATTTTCTAGGCAGACCTACACCATTAATGTATGCCAAGAATTTATCGGAGAAAATTGGCGGAGCAAAGATATATGTCAAACTAGAAGGACTTGCTCATACAGGTGCACATAAGATTAATAATTCTATAGGACAGGCATTGCTTGCAAAAAAGATGGGTAAGAAGAAGATTATAGCAGAAACAGGAGCCGGTCAGCATGGACTTGCCACCGCTGCATCCTGTGCCAAATTAGGACTTGAATGTTCTATTTATATGGGTGAAATGGATGTAAAAAGACAGCAGCCTAATGTAGCTTCTATGGAATTATATGGAGCTAATGTAGTATCCGTTACTAAAGGAGGACGCGGACTTAAAGATGCCGTTGATGCTGCATTAGAAGATTGGGTTAAAGATTTAAAAGATACTCATTATTTACTTGGAAGTGCTGTTGGTCCTAGCCCTTATCCTGATATTGTTAGGACTTTTCAATCTGTAATAGGAAGAGAATTGGATAAACAGATACAGGAAAGGAATTTGAATGTTAAAGCATTGATAGCATGCGTTGGAGGCGGTTCTAATGCTATAGGCTTTTTTGAGCCTTTTATAGAGAGAGAAAATCCAAAATTAATAGCTGTAGAAGCCGGCGGAATAAGCATGAATCTTGGAGAGAATGCTATTAGAATGACAAATCCTTATGCCAAAGATATAGCAGCTCAGGGATATATGAGTAAATTCATTTTAAAAGAAGATGGAGAAATATCTGAAACTATGTCTATATCTGCAGGACTTGATTATCCTGGAGTTGGTCCTCAGCTTGCATATTTAGGAGAATCTGGAAGAATAGAATTTACTCATGCCACAGATAAAGAGGCGATAAATGCAGTAAAAGAATTTGCAAAAAATGAAGGTGTTATATTTGCATTAGAAAGTGCCCATGCCGGTGCTAAAGCTATAGAATATGCGAAGCAGTACACTAAAGATGATGTCATCATAGTTAATATGTCTGGCAGAGGAGATAAAGATATATTCATAACATCGCCTATTTTCAGACCTGATAAATGGAAAGAATTCTTAAAAAGTGAATTAGAAAGATTAGAGAAAAATATAGATATTCACAAATTTTAACCTCACAATTATATTTTTTTGTTTATAGGTTTTTGTTTATTATTATTTAATATTCAAAAACCTATTTTTATTATATTTAAAGGCAATAATAGAAGTTGAAAAAATAATAGCCATAATATACAATTAGAATATAGGAGATAAATATTAGTATATAATTTATTTTTCTCTTATATAAAGGCATTATTTTATGAAAAGAAACTTAATATTAGTTTTAATAATACTATCAATAACATTATTAATAATATCGTGCAAAAAAATAAATTTACTAGGTCCTAACGATATACCTCCTCCAACATAATTTCCAAATACAGAATATCCAACACCTACTCCAGTACCTGTTCCTCCTATCCATATAGAAGAAAAACCAATAACAGTAAAACCAGAAATCGTTTCCGACAAAACAGTATTTGGTGGTTATGCTAAAAGATTTAAATATAAAAATGAATGGTATGTACTTGCCACAAATGAATATCAATATGATACTGATACAAAAAGTTTAGAAAAAACAGGAAAAGCTGCTTTATTAAAAATAGCCAATGATGGAAGCACAATAACAAAAATTGGCAGCATATCTCCTCTTATGGATCTTGAAGATGCTGATTATTGGACTAATTTAATTTCCGATAAACTAGTAATAGAACCAAATAAGGTAAAAGTATTATCTGAAGCATATACAACATCAAAATTTATAGGCATTTACAATCCAGATTTCAAAAAAGGTAATATAGTAAATTATAGTATGTCAGGTACATTCATAATTATAAAATCATTCATTGAAAATATTAAGTATGTAGAATCTGATGACTTAATAAATTGGAATTATTATTTAAATCCTATTACAAAAGAATATAACATGCCTAATACCAATCATATAAATCCTAATTTTTTGGGAAGATACGGCATAAATACAGATGAATATTTTATTGTTTATTTTAAAGAAAAAATATTTTTATATACAAAATATAAAAGTATTTTTGATGAACATCCAGACGGAAATAGAGATCCTAGCAAACCTCCTTTTGATTATTATAACAATGAATATTACATTATTGATTATGGTAAAGATATGAGCGATGCTAAGAATTGGACTACAAATTATTTTCCTGACTATAACAATGAAAAACTATTAGTTACAATGTATTTTCATACTGATAATGAAAAGCTATATTTCTCTCAAGGTCTTTTTGGTGATAATAAATTTGTATACAATGAAAAATCAGGAAATTGGTCGTCTGAAGCATCAATTAAATATCAAAATATATGTTTTTCAACAGAAGGTGGTATAAATTGGAAAGCAGATACTCTTCCGTCTTCTGATAAACTTACAGATATAAGAAGTTATGTTTTCTCTTATCCTAATTTTGAATTCAGAAATAATATGATAGGTTATGAAGAGCCTAATGCTGCACCTTTAGAGCCTTCATATACAGAACTTAACGGAAAATACTACAGAACTTTTAATACCACATACCCTATTCCTCCTATAAAAGAAATTATGGAAACTGCTAATAAATTAGAAACTAATTTCACAATCACAGAAGAACATATAAAAAAATCCGGTGCTTATCAATTACAGGTATCTTCAGTAAATCCTAATAATGCTCAGGAATCAGATTGGGTTAGCATAGTACCAAAAAATGAAATAAATTCGGTTGTAGGCTGGGAAAGCGGCGGCGGAAATTTATTTACTTTCAATAATAAGATAGTTCGTTTAGCTGATTATGACAGAGAATTTCAAATAAATAATCAATATGAAAACGCTTTGAACCTCTCTCAAAAATATTATAATATGCTAAAAACAGCTCCAACTATGGAAGATTATAAAAGGTATAATTATTATTTTCTTTATTACAAAGCTGTAGCTGATATGATAAAAATAATTAAGGATAAAGGAAATGCATATTTTATGCCTGACAAAGTTTGTACACATTATACATTTGAAGTCGTCAATTAATTTTTAATTAAAATACAATAATATTATATGGATTTGTTTTTTCTATTTTTGAATAATATTAAAACTATAAACATAATCACAGGAAATATTACAGCAAATAATATACCTGTTTTTAATCCTGCTTGTATATAATCGCTATTAATCAATACAAAACTAAATCTGTCAGAAATATTTCTATTATTTGAGACAATCCCAACAATACCGGGACCTATAGAACAGCCTACATCTCCGGCCAAAGCAAGCAATGCAAACATAGCCGTTCCTCCCCTATTATAATTTTTAGCAGCAAGAGAAAATACCGAAGGCCACATTATAGCTACTGATAGACCTGAAATACCGCATCCTATCAATGATAAAAATGCATAAGGACTAAACACAGTTACAAAATACCCTATAATGCAGAAAAATGCTGATACAATCAAAGACTTTTCTATATTAATGCTTTCAGACTTCATTCCATAAATAAGTCTTACCATACCCATACAGAATGCGAACATACAAGCACCAAATATATCGCCTACATTCTTATTAACATTAAGCCCTAATTCTGCAAATAATGATACCCATTGTGCTATTGACTGCTCGCTTGCCCCAGCACATATCATAAGTATAACAAATATTAAAACTATTTTTACAGATAATAACTTCCTTATAGAAACGATATTATCACTATTCATATTATCTTCATGGGTTTTCAAAACATTAAGAGGCACATTTACAAATAAAAATATATTGATAAATGGAATAATAGCCCAAATCATAGACATATATCTCCAATTTTCAATGCCGAATATATTGAAATACAAAGTTGAAAATATAACTACAGCCATAGAACCCCAACAGTAAAATGAATGCAGTATATTCATAGCTTTAGTCTTTTGTTTTTCAGGAAGTGCCTCCACAATAGGACTAACTAAAACTTCTATTAATCCTCCGCTTATTGCATTAATAAAAAAGCATACAAGTATTGCAGTATAAGGCTCAATATAAAAAGGAAGTATGCCAAGTAAAAATAATCCCAAAGCTGAAAATATATGTGCAGCTACTATAGGTATTCTGTATCCTATCTTATCAATAAATTTAATTGCCAAAAAATCTATAATCATTTGAACAGCAAAATTAAAAGAAGAAAGCAATCCTATATGAGTTAATGATATATTAAAATCTTTCTGAAACATTATAAAAACCAGAGGAGGAAATATATTTATAATAGCCTGATTCACATATCCTATATAACTAGCATATAATGTATGAGTATAATTAAGTTTCATAAAAAACTCGGTATAATATAAATTGATTTAGAAATATTTTATTATTTAGAAATAACTTTTCCGTCTATATTTGAGAAATGAACATTACCGAAATCTCTGCTGTCATAACCATAATCTATATTATCAGAAAGTACAAAATATTCATTGTAGCCTATGATATAAGGGCCGAAATTATCTCTTGTTGACACTTCAGCATCTAATATCCTGCCGTCAAATTCCACATTAGCCCAAGGCTCATTTAGAACTTCTCCGTTTATATAAACAACCTTATTTCTTATCTCTATAGTTTCATTTGGAAGCCCTACAACTCTTTTTATTAAATACCTAGTATTTGATATATTAACATTTCCAAAAGTTACAAAATAAACAAAGTATGAAACAAATCTTTTTAAAAAGAATTCTTTTTCAGTTCTAGGATCTATCATAAATACAATATCTCCCCTCTTAGGTCTTGAAAATATAATAGTTTTTCCGGTAAGAGATGAAACAAAAGGTTTTAATGCAATACCATATCTTAATTTAGAAGTGATCAATATTTCATTAGGCTCTATGGTATTCATCATTGTAGAACTTTTCATTCTATCAATTCTTATAAACAAAGTAAAAATACCGAATAAAACAAAAGCAATAATAAAGCCTAATATCAATCTGGCAACTACCCTATAAAGCAGGCTATTGCTCCTATAATATATAAAGATAAAAGGTTTTAATACAGCTTTGAGTGCATTAAGTTTTTCTTTTTTTAATTCTTCTCTATCATAAGAATAATTCATCTATAATTGATGACCTCTGTAAATTAAAAGTAATTTTTTATGATTTTTTAGCCTGATGCTCGCTGTTTTCTAAAGCTGCAGGAACTGCTGGAACTACGATATAACCGTATTCACCGCTTCTGCATAAGTCCATTATTACTTCATTATCTAATGTAGGACCTTGAACATCTTCTCTTAAATATTCAGGTAAATCTATAACATGATATAGAGGATCAATACCATCAACATTAACTTCAAATAATCCTTCTATAAACTCTAAGTCTTTATTTAATCTATCTAACATTTCGTCTTTTTGATTTTCTTCTATTCTTAATCTTGTTTGATATAAAAGAGCTTCTAATTCTTCTCTGTCTGTAGTCATTATTATATCCTTAAAAATTATAATTATAAACATAATATACTATAATCAATAATTTTTCAATAGTTTATATATTTTTTTAATATCATTGATTATCTTTACAAAAAATACAAATTTTATATTTTTGCTATTTAAATTTTATGTAAAACAATGTATCATTTTTCAAAATTAATTAACATAATATTAAATTAATAAGTAAAAAATATACTAAAAAATACCGTTATTTATACTATTGATAAAAATTTTTTGTTAATATAATATTGTAAATATTAATAATAATTCTTAAAAGGTAAAAGGTTTATTTATGAATTTTTTAGAAATAGAATTAAATAAAGATAAAAAAATAATAAGCGAAGATTTTAAATATAGAAAAAGATTAATAGTAGTATTTATAATATCAATATTGGTTGCAGCCTTATTATTGATAAGATTATTCTATTTACAAATAATACAAAATGAACATTATGACAGTTTAGCAAGAAACAATAAAGAACAAATTATCCCTATAGATGCATACAGGGGTGAAATATACGATAGAAATGGTGTTATAGTAGCAGAAAATATAAAAGCATACACAATGTATATGATACCTGTTTATTTACCTAAAAATTATTTTGAAAGAGAAGAATTATTATACAGAGTATCCAAAGTATTTAATATAGATTTAGGACATATAAAGTCTAGTTTGGAAAAAGTATCAAAAAACAGCTATGAATCAGTGGAGATATCAGAAAATATATCAATGTCACAGATGAGTTATTTAGCTGAAAGATCAGAAGAATATCCTGGAGTATACTATGGAAGTAAGTCCATTAGGCATTATCCTCTTGGTGAAACTATGACGCATGTACTTGGATATATAGGAAACATATCTCAAGAAGAATTTGAAAGCAAACAGGCTGAAGGATACAGAAGAAACAGCGTTATAGGTAAAGAAGGCGTTGAACAATTCTATGATAAAGAACTTAGAGGTATAGACGGTTATGAACAATGGATAGTAGACTCAAGGAACAGAGTAAAAGAAACTATAACTCCAGCAATAGGAAAACCTATACCGGGAAAAAAACTTATATTAAGTATAGATTCTAAAGTACAGAAAGATGCGGAAGATTTAATAAAAGGACAGGTAGGAACTATAATAGTATCAAAACCTACTACAGGTGAAATATTAGCTATGGTAAGTTCTCCTTGGTATGACCCTAACATATTTATAGGTAAAATAGACAGACAAAAATATGCAGAACTTATAAATAACCCAGCAAATCCATTCTGGAATAAAGCTATAAGAGGAAGATATCCTCCGGGTTCTACATTCAAGCTTGTAACAGCTGTAGGAGCATTAACTGAAAAAAGAATAGGTGTTAATACAACAAGATTCTGCGGCGGCGGTATGCTTCTTGAAAATAGATTCTACAGATGTACAGGTCAGCATGGATATGTAAATATGTATAAAGCTATACAGTATTCATGCAATACATATTTCTATAACCTAGCTTATGAATTAGGACCTAACTTCATTAAAAGATATGCTGAAATGTTAGGTTTCGGAGATGTTACAGGTATAGATTTACCTGGTGAAAAAGTGGGAGTTGTTCCTAGTGCCGATTGGAAAAGAAGAAAAATCGGAGAATATTGGTGGGACGGTGATACTATTCAATACGTTATGGGACAAGGTTATATGTCTGCTACTCCTATAGCTGTTCATATGGCAACTTCAGCTATAATAAATGACGGTGTAATGTACAGACCTCATGTTGTTAAAGAAATAAGAAGTTCTCAAACTGATGAAGTTATATACAATAATGATAAAGTAATAATCAAAAAATTAGATATAGACAAGAATATATTTACAGTAGTAAAAGAAGGTATGAGAATGGCTGTAACAGGCGGTACTGCTAGAAATGGTGCTTGGTCTCCTAATATTAAATTGGCAGCAAAAACAGGTACAGCACAAAACGCACAAGGTAAAGACCATACTTGGGTTACAATATTTGGACCTTATAATCCTAGACCTACTGATGATATGATAGCAGTTACAGTTATGCTTGAACATAGCGGCGGCGGTGGCGGTACTACTGCTGGCCCTATAGCTACTGCAATGCTTCGTTCTATATTAGGCGGAGAAGATGCTGTAGAGGCTAGAAATGTAATTTATGCTAGAATGCAATATATTTATCAGCAGATAAGACTTGCAAGAGAAAAAATGAGAGCAGAGGCAGAAGCTCAGCAAAATGGAGAAACTTTAGAAAATATTGACGGAGAACAGCAAAAACAAGAAGAAAAAACTGAAGAAGACGAGAGGATAAAATATGAATGATAAAAAAGAATTAAAAAAATTATTTGTCTTCGATTGGAAAATATTAGCAGCTGTAATATTTTTGATGACTGCGGGGGCTATTGCTGTATATTCTTCAACATACTCCCCTGAATCCGGAAAAACTAGCTGGATGTTTCTAAAGTTTATATTCTTCTGTGCCACTGGTATAGTTTTAATATTTATAAGTATGTTTATAAACTATACTAAATTAGCAGAACATAGAATGTCTTTGTATATACCTATGCTTGGAGTTCTTATTCTAGTTTTAATACCCGGAATAGGAACTACAGTAAACGGCAGCAGCAGCTGGTTATTTGGTATGCAGCCTTCTGAGTTCGGTAAAATAGTTGTTATAATCTTTTTAGCTGGTTATTTGGATCAAATAGGAGATAAGATAAAAGAAATAAAATATTTTGCTTTGGCAGGACTTTTTATTTCAATACCTATAGGTTTAGTACTTCTTCAGCCTGACTTGGGTACTGTGCTTGTATATTGTTTCATAGTATTCATAATGCTTTTTGTGGGAGGCGTTCCTACAAGATATATCATAGCTTTAATAAGTATAGGCGTTATAGGACTTTCAATACCTATGTTCCTTGAATATAAAAGAATGTCTGATGATATAGACAATATTTTATTTAACTTCTTATCTCAAAGAATATATATAGGTTATTTGGCAGGAATATTTTTATTTGTATCTGCCCTACTCCTTACATTGAATTTCTATATGAATAGTAAATATGTGGGATTATTAGCATTTACTTTCTTTGTATTATTCTTATGTATGGGAGCAGCATTAACTTTTGACATAGGATTAAAAGAGTATCAAAAGCAAAGATTATTAGTATTTATGAACCCTCAATTAACTAGATTAAGTTCCGGTTATAATATAATACAATCTCTTATAGCTGTAGGAAGCGGAGGATTATTCGGGGAAGGATTTTTAAATGGAAGCCAGTCACAATTAAACTTCATTCCGCAGCAGGTAAATGACTTCATATTCTCAAATATATGCGAAGAATGGGGATTTATCGGAAGTGCTTTAGTAGTTTTGGCTTATGCTGTTATATTTATAAGAGGAACAATGGCTGCATATTTTGCTAAGGATAGACTCGGAGCTTTGATAGTATCCGGAGTAATAGCTATGTTTTTATGCCATGTTATTATTAATATAGGAATGGTTGTGGGAATGATGCCTATTACAGGATTAACCTTGCCTTTTATAAGCAGCGGCGGTTCATCTATATGGACTTTTTCCATATCAATAGGTTTAATATTTAATGTAGAAGCAAGAAGGTATGTTCATTAAAAGTTGTTATTATGAAAAATAATATTTTAACAGAAAAAATTTTAATTGTAGATTCTAGTATAGACTATGCTAAATTTATTCAAAACTTTTTGAAAGAATCAGGATATTTATGCTATATAGCTTTATCCTATGATGAGGCTATTACTATGTCTTATGATAAAATACCTGATTGTATACTAGTTGATTATATGCTTCCTAATGCCGGAGCATGCAGACTTTCACAGCATATAAAAAATGATAATATGTTAAAAAATATTACTATACTATTTTTAACAGCAACTAACAGCAAATCTGAATTTCTAAAAGCTTATGAATGCGGTGCAGATGGTTTCTTCTTAAAATCATTAGATACAGATATTCTATTATCAAAAGTTAAATCATATATAAGATTAAAAAAAGTTATAGAATCTAATATAATGTATATGAATATGTTAAAACAGGATATTGAATATGCATCAAAATTGCAGAAATCTATACTTTCTTATGGAAACACTTCAATACCTAAAAATGACATATCTATTTTTCATTATGCTCCTAATGAAGTATCAGGAGATTACAGCGGAATAAAAAGTATTAATGATGGTTGGTACTCTATACTTTTAGCAGATGTATCAGGACATGGTGTGGCTGCTAGCATGCTTACAATACTAATAAAATCTTTTTTTGATTCTCATATCGTAACTAATTCTCATAATACTTCTCCTGCCAATTTCATAAAAGAGCTTAATCAATTTTTTATAGAAGAAAATTTTGATAAGAATTTATTCGCTTCCGTATTTTACGCTACATATAATAATGAAACAGGTGAATTAATATGCTCATCTGCCGGATCGCCTAAACCATTATTCAAATCAAAAGATGAAATACTTGAAATTGATGTAGGCGGCCCTTTAATTGGAATGACAGAGGATATAGAATACACTGAAACTAAGATACAACTAAATCATAATGATATATTATTTATATTCACAGATGGTGCTTATGAAATATTTGATAAAGACGGTAAAATGTTTGGAGATGAGCTTTTAAAAAATGTATTTATAAAAAACTCTCATAAAGACGTAAATGTTATAAAAGATAACATAATAAAAGAATTAAAATCATTTTCAGATAATATATTATCAGATGACATAAGTATGATAATATTGAGAAGAACTAATTGATAAAAAACAATTCATACATTATTTTCTAATATAAATTATAAAAAATCACAATAATTGCATCTTTTTGTAAAAAATTTTGAATTTATTTGTATATTTATTTGACATGTAAAAATATTTTTCTATACTAGGTTAATAAATAGAGCATAGGAGTATTTACATGAACAATGAAGTAAAAGTAACACACACATTAGCAGATCCAGCACCGTTTGGTTTATTTGGTCTTGCTGTAATCACATTTGTAGCATCTACACAAAAATTGGGTATCACTACAGGTGTATCAGGTCTTATACCTTGGGCTATATTTTTAGGCTGTATTCCTCAATTTGTAGCCGCTATTATTGACTTTAAAAAAGAAAATGTATTCGGGGCAACTGTATTCGGTTCTTTCGGATTATTTTGGTTTGCAGTAGCTTCTGTATGGCTTATATCTGTGGGCGTATTTGGGGAAGATATGAAAAATTCTCTTGATATGAAACAATTCGGTGTTGTATGCTTAGGATATTTGTTCCTTGTAGGACCTTTAACTTTTGGTGCTGCTGAAGCTCATAAAGTTCTATTCCTTATATTTGTTGCTGTAGATGTATTATTGGTAGCTATGGCATTAAATTATTTTGGTATAGCTGTTAAAGAAACTCAGATTGTGGCTGGAATATCTGAACTTGCTGCTGCTTTATTAGGTTTTTATGGATGTGCTGCTGGAGTATTAAATAAAAACTTAGGAAGAGTTGTATTACCTGTTGGAAAGCCATTAGGAATATTCAAAAAATAGTATATAGTATATTATAGAAAATAAGGTCATATATAATTATTTATATATGGCCTTTTTTATATGATATTTTTATATAAATAATAAAAAAATATGATAACTAAATATTTTATTATTACGATAATAATTATGATAACAAAATATTAGTTGACATATTATTGTTTTTTCTATATTATGTTATTATATATTTATCTATTGCAATAAGGTGATTAAAGGTTATGAAATTAAAAATAGGAATTTTAACTATAGTAAACTTAATAGCATTTATAGCACTATTATATATGTTTGATATATTTGGTGTTGTTAATTATTATACTTTAATGCGTAATAAAATAGCACCTAATGTACCGGGCTTCTTAACAAGATTCACTCAAAAACCTAGAGTAGAAGATATGACTCTTTTAGCAAGAGAAGATCTTAACAAAATGAGAGAATCATTCAACTTAAGAGAAAAAGATTTGCAGGCTCAGGAATCTTTAATAGCAAGCAGAGCAATAGAATTGAATACTCAATCTGAATTGATAGAACAAGACAGACAAAATCTTTTAAATGCTTGGTCTAATTATCAGGCTACTATGGATGAATCTTCTCAATATCAATTAGTATTAACAGATTTAGCTAATAAAATCAATAGTATGCCTCCGCAAAATTCTGTTGCATTACTTAATCAATTGGCTGCTAATGGTTCTGATGACTTAATCATAGATGTATTATTGGAAATGGACTCTATAGCTGCTGCTGAAGGCAGAAACAGTACAACTTCTTATCTTTTGAGTTTGATGGATCCTAATGTAGCTGCTAGAATATTAGAGAAATATGAAGCAAGATCTAATCCTGGAAATAATACAGTACCTTCTTCACCTAATGACTTCCCTAATTATTTACCTGATGAGATGAATAATGATGCTATGCTTAATGAAGGCATAATGGATATGGGAGCATAAAACTTTATATTAAAAATAATGAGCCGTTTCTAAATATTTAGAAGCGGCTTTTTTATTTTAACTTAAAAATCAATATTGACAAATAAAGGCTTATAGAGTATAACTTCATTTATCATAATTGGAGGTTTTTATATATGCTAAGATTAGCATTAATGTTTATTATATTATTTTCTTTTAATCTTTACTCACAAAATATTGATGATAAGCCTATGAAAATAAATAAAAATTATTTCACAGATGATGGTAATTTAAAAAACAATAGAAATTTATCTGTTTATGCTATTAGAAAAATCAGATTCACAGATAAATCATCTTATGAAATGATAATATTGAAAAATAATTATTGGTATTATTATAGTCTGTTTCAAATAGAACAAAACAATAAATACAATTATATAGGAACTATTGCTTTTAAAAGTTTTAATCAAACAGAAGGACTTGTTGGAAATATAGTTTATAAAGATAATTTCTTCACTGTAGAGCATACTGTTATGTCTAATCTAAAAATGTATATAACATTCAAATATAATGATGATAAAAAAATATATTTAGATAAAGCCAGTATGATTGTAGAAATTATTGATAATAGTGCAAAAGAAAATACTAATGAATCCAAAACAACTTCTAAGCAGGTTAATGGCAATGTAGTACCTAACAAGATTTTATACGAAGATGTTACAATGGATATGATATCAAAATTATTGAGTCTTGATTTATAATTATATTTTCTAAATAATTAATTATTAAAAAATTACTAGAGATATAATAAAGAATACAATTCTCTATAAATATATTACAATAGATAAAATATCAAAAATCATTAAATATAGAGCTGTAATAGTATGAGAGCATTTTTAGCATTAAACTTAAATCAAGAAATTAAAAATAAGTATTCTAATATACTTAGAATAAATGAAAATATAGCCCAATTAAAAAAAGTATCAAAAGATAAAATGCATATAACATTAGTATTCTTTGATAACATAAAAGAAGAACAAATAGAGTTGATAAAAAAAGAAGTAATAAACTCCTCACCTACTCCATTTAATATAAACTTCGAAAATATTTCTTACTTTACAAATAAATTCAAAGATATAAATGTAATATTTGTAAAAGCAGTAAGTGAAGAATTGAAAAACTATGTCAAAAATTTAAGAAGCAGTTTAGATAATATAAAGAATCTTAAATATGATAAAAAAGATTTTAAATCTCATATCACATTAGCAAGAGTTAAAAAAGTTTATGATAATGAAAAATTAAAAGAGAATATTGAGGAAATAGAATTTAGTCAATCAAGTTTTTTAGCTAATTCTATCACTTTATATTCAAGCGATTTCTATAATTATACAGAAATTTTCACTGTTAATTTTTAATAGCAAAAATCATAAAAATAAATAATATAGTTATTTTTATTAATAATTATAATTTTTTAAACAATATAATTTTAATTTTATAATTAATAAAATTAGTATTAGTCCTGATAATATTATTTATCAATATATGCATTATAATATAATAATCCTTCAATATTAAAAAAATATATAACAGTATAAATATACTAGAAAAAATAAAATGAACAATATAAAAAATAATTATTATTGGTAGGTATAAAAATATACCGATAATTTATAATAAAAAATAAGGTTATTTTTATAATTTACGTATTATATATTGGAAGATGTTATGTTAGAAAATGAAGAAAATGAAAAAAACATAGAGGAATTAATAATGGAATATTTTACAGATATTTTTATACAAAAAAATATTAACAAAAAAAATTTAACAATGTTTGATAAAATAATATTAGATTCTTCAAATAAGAAAAATGAATCCAATATAGATCATCAATTATTAGATGAAAAATATTCTATTATTAAAAATATTACTCATGACTATCTAGAAAAATATTTAGAAATAAATGATATTATATGTTTTTCAATACCTAATGACAATTTTATATTATACGATGAAGCAGAAGAAGATGAAGAAAATAAGGTTGTTGGATATAGTAAAAATTTACCGAATGAAAAAACAGTAAAACTAAATTATATAGATTCAGATTTACCTGTATATTTAACTTTTGATAATTCAAATATATATGTTACAGGAAATATTGAATGTATAGAAAACATTTCTTTAGAACTATGGATTATAAACCTAAAAACTAAAGAGAAAAAAAGATTATGTATGTTCAAAGATACATTATTCTCAAATTATAATCAAGAAGATATTTTTTATGAAAAAAACAGAATTTTTATTATAAAAAAATCTACATAATAACAAAATTACGTATTTATTTATATATGCAATATTTTTTAGATAAATTAATATTAAAATATGAGTTATTATATTATAAAATCACTTAATTGAAGGTTATTATGAATCACCCTATAACTATATATATATCAGATCTATCAAATGATGTAGATAAAGAAAAAATATTAGAGTCTTTTGCCTATATAATAAATCATTTAAGAAGAATTTACCCTAAAAGATTGGTAAAATTATACACCACATTATATACCGATACAGAAATAGCTATATCTAAATTAGCTATAGAATATCAAATAGTTATAGATATTATTACTCAAAACAAAATAGAAAAAGATAATAAAGATATAGACTTTATTTTAAAAAAAGCTAATTCAAGTTTTGTTATTGATGAAAATATCACAAATAAAGAATTAATATCATTGATATCTCATAAAACAGATATATCTATATTTATAACAGACAGTAATATAAATATAGAAAATTATATAAATACTAATTATAAAAAAAATTATAATATACCAACGTTATTATTTGAAAATTACTATAAAAACCCATTTATATTAAATATAGATGTAAATAAAAATTTAGATGATATAAAAAAAAATTTACTAAATAATATTAATAGCGATATATGTTCAAAAATAATAGGTGAAAAAATATATAAAAAAGCATCTTATTTTAGTATGACTGTTGCTTGGGTTATATCTTTTATTTTTATATCAATACTTGGAATAATTGCTTGGAAAGATTTTTGTTTAACTGAGTATAATGAAGATATCAGCATATTAACTGCATTATATAAAACTTTACAAATATTCCAATTAGAAGCAAGTTTTGATATGGAGCAATTACCTCCGCTGCTTAATATCATACGTTTTTTAGCACCTATAACATTAGCCGGAGCATTGTTTCAAATGCTTAAAAACTTGTTCTCAGATTTAATAACAAGAACTATAATTTCTATATTTTTTAAAAATCACACTATAATATGTGGCTGTAATACTAAATCATTATGCGTACTTAATGGAATATCCAAAGATAAAAAAATAGTGCTTATATGCGATGAAGATGAAATAGACAGTAAAGACATTTTCAATAAAAAAGTATTAAAATTAAAAGGTGATTATACTCAGCCTTCTACATTATTTAATGCAGGAATATTAAAATGCAATGAAATATTTTGTATTTCAGAAAATGATGATAAAAATATAGAAACTATGAGTATAGCTTCTAAAATAATTAGAACATATAAAATTAATCATAACATAGAACTAACTGTAGATATAGAAGACAATAATAAATATAAAAATTATGAAAAAATTAAGCCTATATCTTATGACGGAGACCCTGTTTATATAAAATTTTCTTCTTTCAAGAAAAATGCTATACGATTATTTATTGATAATATAGCTAAATATTCTGTTATAAGAAACATACACATTAATGAAGGAAAAGAACCTATAATACTTATTTTTGGCGTAAATAATAATGTTATAGAAATAATAAGAGAATTAATACTTCTTGTAGTGGGTAAAGATAATAATATTAATTTAATATTTGTAGATAAAAATCAGGAATTTTATAATAATGTATTAATAAATAAACTTCCTGAATTAAGCAGAGTAGCTAATTTGCATTTTTTAGACTATCCTTCATTTATCAATAATGAAATACCTGAAAACATAGCTAAACTACTAGAAAAATTATCCTCTTGTTTAATTTATGCAGAAAATGAAGAAAATTCATTGAATTGGGCAATAGAAACTAGACAAATTTTATTCAAGAATCTATCATTAAAAGATGAGCCAAAAATATTTGTATATTTAGATTCAAAAACAAATATATTAGAAGCAAATCCTGAATTATACAATAAATACTATAAAGTAGGAATAGATATATTTGCCTCTATGAATTATCTATCTTCTATAGACTATTCTTTGCAATATGATGATTTAGATATAATAGCTAAAAAAATACATTCTGAATATTGTAAAATGCCGACAGCAAACAATAATCTAATATGGAATAGTTTATCTGAAGGAGAAAAAAATGATAACAGATATGCAGCAAGATTCCTCAATATCAAATTAGATTATATAGGATTATCAATATTAGATTTTAATGACAAGAGAAAACACACTCCATTAAAAGAAATAAGGGATATAGATTTACTTAGAAGATTGGAACATAAAAGATGGTATGTATCTAAAATATTATCTGGATTTGACAGCATAAGTTCTAATTACACAAAAGAAACTTTGAATTTTATAAAAACTCATATGAGACTGCATAATTTACTAGTACCATTTGATGAATTATCCAATGAAGAATTATATAAAGATTCTATGGGATTAATAGATATACCTATAGCAATTAACAATGAAGAATATCAAATGATTATAGAAGATTTAAATGATAATGATAAAGAATTTGTAACTAAATATTACATATTAGATGACAATTCTACAAATAGAAGTTTATCTACTGATTTTATTGTAAACTATGATTTACTGGATAAGATGCGGGATATACTTTTTAATAATAAAAAATTAAATTCATTTATAAAATATAAAATAGGTAAAAATTATTAATTATGTGGGAAATATTAGATTTAATTGATTCTATTGATAGAAATCACAAAACATACATATACAAAATATACTCTAAAGTTGGTAATTATGAAGATGCTAATGATATTATGCAGGAAATATATGTAGAGTTATTAAATAAAATAGGAAACGGGTTTGAAAAAAATGGATATGATAAAATAGATGGTTACATATTCATAATGATTAATTCAAGAGTAAATGATTTCTTTAGAAAAAAGAATAATAAAATAAATAGAAAATATGAATTACAAGAATTTAATGATGAACTCATAAATTTATCTATATCCGATAATGAAATAAATGATTTATATAAAGAATATAAAGAAGGATTATTCTTATTTATTGAAGCCATAATAAAGCAAAGTATGGATGTTGTATGCAGTAAATGTAATATGTGTAATGAAAAACTATCTAATATAATAGAAGTAAAAAATAGACTTCATGAATATATAGATGATAGTTTCATTATATACAAAGAATATGTATTTTCATTTTTAAACAAAGATATAAAAATAAAAGATATAAAATCTAAATATAATATATCTGATCATACTTTAGAAAAAATCAAATTAGCTTATAACAACAAAATAAAAGATTGTATAACTAAATTAAACCATAAAAATATATAAAATTTCTTATATCATATTAGGGAGCAGAAATATGACAGATAAAGAAGTTATATATAATTATGATGTATTTATAAGCTACAGACATTTAGAAGAAGATAAGAAATGGGCTAAATGGCTTTTGGAATCTCTTGAAACTTGGAGAGTACCTAAAGAGCTTGTTAAAAAAGGCTTTCCTACAAGAATAGGCAGAGTATTCAGAGATGAAGAAGAGCTTCCAAGCAGTTCTGATTTAAATAAAAGCATAGAAGAAGCATTGATACATTCCAAATATCTAGTAGTAATATGTTCTAAAAATACTCCTGAATCTGTTTGGGTTGAACGTGAAATAAAAATATTCAAAGAGCTTGGACGTTTTGATAGAATAATTGGTTTATTAATAGACGGTGAGCCTTATGAATCTTTTAATAAAGAATTAACATATACAGAAGAAAATGGAATTATTAAAAAGATAGAACCTCTAGCCGCTGATGTTCGAAAGAGAAATGATCAAAAAGAAAAAGAAACTAAACAAATAGCATTATTAAAAATATTATCTTGTATATTAGCCTGCAATTTTGATGATTTAAGACAAAGAGAAAAATCAAGAGAAAAAAGAAAATTAAGGAATAAATTATTAATAGCTTCTTCTCTTTTCATAGTATTAATCTCTGCCCTACTATTCACTTGGGACTATAATAGAGTAAAAACTACTTATTACAATACTTTTGTATATCAGTATGGAATACCTAAAGGCGTAGGAAAACTCAGTAAATCACAATATTTAAAACGATCTGTAACATACATATTTGAAGAACAGAGAAGAATTTTAAAAAGTGTAAAAAGAGTCAACAGTTACGGCAGGCTTAGAGATGATGAAAATAATTTTAATATAAGTGTATGGCTGCCTGAAATAGATACTAGAGGCGGAGTAAAGAGAATAGTATGCAAAGACCATAATAATAAAATAGTTATGATTAGAGAGTACAGTGCAGATTTAAAAATTATAGAACTTCAAAATGAATTCAATCTTCCTTTTATATCCGGAGGTAATGAAATAGTAAGATATGAAGTTTCTTATAATGATAATGGATACGTTACTAATGAACTTTACTATAGAGATGCTTGGAATACACCTATATCAGATGAAGACGGATTCTATGGCAAAATATATGAAGTAGATAATAATGGAGTTGTTACTTCTGAATACGGTATAAATTATAATGGTGATATAGAAGCAAATAAAGAAGGAATATACAAACTTCAATTTAACTATGATAATAATTACAATTTAATAAAAGAAGAATTTATTGATGAAAATAATAATTTAATATATATAGGAAATAATTATGGTTATTCATATATAGAAAAAAGTTATGATAAAAACGGCAACTTAATAAAAAAATCTTTCTTTGATGAAAACAATCAAAGTATAAAATCAAATTATTTTGGAAGTGCCTCCTTAGTTTACAATATTGATAATAGAGGAAATATTACTAATATAACAAGCTATGATGAAAATAATAATTTATTTTTACAGCCGCAAGTATACAGATCAATATCATATTGCATGCATAATATGATATATGATGATAAAGGTAATGTTATAGAAGGAAGTTTCTATGATAATAATACTAATAAATACATAACAGAATTAAAATATCATCAATATAAAATAAAATATGATAATAATGACAATATAATTCAAGAAAGTTATTATAATCAAAACAATAATTTAACAGCAACATATAATCAGTATGCTATTATAAAAAAAGAGTATAATGATAATTATAATTTAATTAGAGAAAGCTACTACAATATAAATGATGAACCAGTATCTCAAATAGAAGAATATCATTTGATAGAATATAAATATGATAATTACAATAGAATAATCAATAAAAAATATTTTGATACTAATAATAAACTAATATTAAATAACGGCTATTGGGGAAAAGGAGGAGATTGCAGAATAAAATATGATAAAAAAGGGAATATTATAGAAGAAAGTTATTATGATGATAAGAATGATCTCATTCTAAATGAAAGAAATTATTCTGTAAAAAAAATTAATTATGATGAAAAAGGATATAAAATAGAAGAAAGTTATTACGGTATTAATGAAGAACCTGTTTATTCTAAAGAATATGTTTTTACAATTGACAATTATGTAAGCACCCATAAAACAAAATATGAGTATGATGATAAAGGAAATATTATAGAAAAATCATTCTATGATATATATGATAAACCAATGTTATTAACTTTAGATATATCCGACTCAATTGGAGAATTTGAATATATATTAGTAAATGCCTCTAAAATAAAATATGAATATTCCAATTCTATGCTAATAAAACAATCATATTATGGAATAAATGATGAACCTATAAATGCTTATGATAATTTATCTATTATAAAATATGAATATTTAGATTATGGATATATTACTAATTTAATAAAAAACGCAAATATAAAAATAAAGAATATCATAAAAAATTCTTTTTATGATAAAAACAATAATCCTATAATTCTAAAAAAAGAAAATTATCATTCTGAATATTACGGAAATAACAATAAATATTCGATACGTATTTACTGTGATACAAATAATAAATTAATAATAAATAACATATACAAATATGCCTATAATATATCTGAATATTCTTATACTAATAATATATCAATATCTGTTTCTAAAAATTTTGGAATAAATAATAATCCTGTACTGAATAATGACGGCGTTTTTAAAATTGTATATATAAAAAATTATCTTTCCAACACTCTTGAAAACTATGGAATTAATGATGAACCTGTTATATCTAAAATTTTTGAATGTTTTAAACGTATAGAATTTTTTGATAATAATTATAATCGTATGTATAAATATTATGATATAAACAATGAATTAATATCTGATAAAAAATAATTATACTAATAAGATAAATAATAATATAAAAAACTATTTAATTAATTATACAGTAAATAGTTTTTTATGTTATTATTTATATACATTGATAATTTTTTTAATTATGATATACTCTGCCATGTATATTAAAACTTTTAAATTATTAAAATCTCAAAGTATATAATATTATGGCAGATAAAGAAGTTATATATAATTATGATGTATTTATAAGCTACAGACATTTAGAAGAAGATAAGAAATGGGCTAAATGGCTTTTGGAATCTCTTGAAACTTGGAGAGTACCTAAAGAGCTTGTTAAAAAAGGCTTTCCTACAAGAATAGGCAGAGTATTCAGAGATGAAGAAGAGCTGCCAAGCAGTTCTGATTTAAATAAAAGCATAGAAGAAGCATTGATACATTCTAAATATCTAGTAGTAATATGTTCTAAAAATACTCCTGAATCTGTTTGGGTTGAACGTGAAATAAAAATATTTAAAGAGCTTGGACGTTTCGATAGAATAATTGGTTTATTAATAGACGGCGAACCTTATGAATCTTTTAATAAAGAATTAACATATACTATAGAAAACGGAATTATTAAAAAGATAGAACCTCTAGCCGCTGATGTTCGAAAGAGAAATGATCAAAAAGAAAAAGAAACCAAACAAATAGGATTATTAAAAATATTATCTTGTATATTAGCCTGCAATTTTGATGATTTAAGACAAAGAGAAAAAATGAGAGAGAAAAGAAAATTAAGAAATAAATTATTAATAGCCTCTTTATTAGCGGCAGTTTTAATGTCTGCCCTATTATTCACTTGGGACTATAACAGAGTAAAAACTACTTATTACAATACTTTTGTATATCAATATGGAATACCTAAAGGCGTAGGAAAACTCAGTAAATCACAATATTCAAAACGATCTGTAACATACATATTTGAAGAACAGAGAAGAATTTTAAAAAGTGTAAAAAGAGTCAACAGTTACGGCAGGCTTAGAGATGATGAAAATAATTTTAATATAAGTGTATGGCTGCCTGAAATAGATACTAGAGGCGGAGTAAAGAGAATAGTATGCAAAGACCATAATAATAAAATAGTTATGATTAGAGAGTATAGTGCGGATTTAAAGATAATAGAACTTCAAAATGAATTTAATCTTCCTTTTATATCTGGAGGTAATGAAATAGTAAGGTATGAAGTTTCTTATAATGATAATGGATACGTTACTAATGAACTTTATTATAGAGATGCTTGGAATACACCTATATCAGATAAAGAAGGATTTTACGGCAGAGGTTATGAAGTAGATAATAATGGTATGAATATAGTAAGATATGGAATAAATATAGATATGAAAAATGAAGCTAATAGGAGCGGAATATTTAAAATTAGATTTACCTATGATCATTTATACAATGTAATAAAAGAAGAATTTTTAGACAAAGAAAATAATCTTATATATAATATTTCTTTAGATTATGGATATTCTTATGTAGAAAAAGAATATGACAAAAATGGCAATTTAATAAAACTGTCTTATTTTGATAATACAACTAATAGAGTTATTCCATTAAGTAAATTATATTCATCTATCTCATATCAATTAGATAAATATGGAAATGTAATATATGAAAATTATTTAAATAATGAAGATGAATATATTAGGGCTTCTTATTGTAAAAGAAATTTTCAGTATGATAATTTCGGCAATAATATAAAAGTATCTTATTATGATATAAGTAATAGAAAAGCGTATTATACTAATGGAGCATCTAGTTATAATATTAAATATGATAATAATGATAATATTATAGAAATTATGTACTATGATATTAATGATAAAAATACATCTATAAATTCAGGCTACTCTATAATAAAAACTGAATATGATAATAATTTTAATCAAAAATCAATATCATATTATGGAATTAATACAAATAAAATATTAAATGAATTAAATTATCATAAATCTATTAAAATGTATGATAATTATAATAGAATAACTAATATATCATATTATGATACCAAAGATAAATTAATTAATGCTTTTATATATAGTGATGAATATTTAGGATATGACAGTTATGCTTCTCATGTTATACATTATGATAGGAAAGGCAATATAATAAAAAATATTTATTTAGATGAAAATAATAATTATAAAAATTTAAATAGCGGATATGCCATAAGCGAATACACATATAATAATCAAGGACTAGTTACAGAAGAAAAATATTATGACAATAATGAAAATAAAGCATTTTATATTAATTCAAAAAAATGGTTTAATGGTTTTCACAGATTAACAAGAGATTATGATGAAAAAGGAAATGTAATTAAAATACTTTTTTATGATGAAAATGATAAATTATATATGGCAAACGGAAAATTTCAGTATTGGGTATTTGATGAAGGTAAATGTGCTGGTTTAAAATACGAATATAATAATTCTAAAAGAAGCAAAATAACATATTTAGGAACAGACGAAAAACCTATAAACATTGCAAAAAATATATCCACTATCACATACGAGGATATACCTTTAGAAAAAATAAAAGATATAATCAAGAACAAAGAAATAAAATGCAATAACTTCCGAAAAGAATCTTATTATGATGTTAATAACAATCCTGTATTAGTAGACGGATACCATAGCAGTTATGTAGGCAATAATAATGGAGAGAAAATTTCTATTTTTACCGGCATTAATAATGAACTCGTTATCAATACAAACATTCAATATGGATGTGCATATTTAATATATAAATACAGAAATCCATTTACAAATGAAGATGAACTTACATATTATGATTCAAATAATCAAAATATGCTCAACAGTTTCGGATATTATAAACGTATAAATAAATATGATGATAAAGGTTTTAATATTATAAGCAGAGAATTTTATGATACTAATAATAATCCAACTTTTTTAGCTAATAGATTTTATAAAGTAGAATTTGATTATGACAATTTCGGTAATTTAGTTAATGAAAGACATTATGATACAAATAATAATCTAATAATAGACAGCGTTGACAAATATGCCAGATCTCATAGAGAATATGATTCAAACAACAGAATAACTCAATGCGTTTTTTATGATTTAGATGGAAATCTTATTACAAGCAGATTCGGATATGCTAAATACACAGTAGATTATGATGCAAACGGAACTTCTTATACAAACTTTTATGATAAAAATAATATTTTAATTACAAAGTGATAATTATTATAATATATAATTAAAAATCAATACATAAAAAACACTTTTTCTTTAAAAACTACGTATTTATTTATGTAAGATAATTAATAATTTATATCCATTATATTATTAAAAATTTATTAAATACAAAATATATTATAACAATATGATTATATGTGTATTAAATGCAATGCTCAAGTTTAATATTGCTAATAATAAAAAAAATAAAAAATAAATAAATCATTATCATAAAAGGAGTAAACAGTTATATTTATATAAAAAAGGTTGTATATAAAAAATTACAAAAGAAAAATAATGGACACAATAAAATATACTATAATAAAAAGATGTAAATATATAAAAGATTAATCTCAAAGTTATAGCATATATAACATATAAAATCGGAACTATTAATGGTTTTAATTCTTTAAATATAGTGATATAATGACTTTTGAAATATACATAATGAAATACTATAAAAAATAGTACTAGGAAAATCAATCATATTTTTTATTTCAAATATGCTCATAATTTTATGGGCATATTTGATTTGTATTTTAATAAAAAGGTATAATAAAATGGAAAAGTCAGATTTTTTTTCTTTGATTAAGCAAATGGATTTTGCTCTTTTACTTACCTCTTCAAAGCAGGAAGAAGAATGTTTCAATCAAATAATAGAGACAGCTGTTTCTATTACAGATTCAGAAGCCGGACATTTACTATTATTAGATGATAGCAATGAATATCTAGAATTAAAAGCATATAAAAATCTAAACAATGAAAAAGTTGAAAATTTCAAAGTACCTATAGGTAAAGGTATAACAGGAAATGTATTTATATCAGGACAAGCTTTGAATATAGCTGATGTATCTAAAAATAAAGAAATGTATAGATCTGTAAGTGCCGCTTTGCATGACACAGAAGACACCATACATATACAAATAGATGATATAGCAATAGTTCCAATAAAAATAAAAGACAATGTTATTGGAGTTTTAGAAGTTATAAATAAAAAAGATGATACTCATTTCTCACAACTGGATATGCATCATTTATACTCATTCGCTAAAATAGCTTCTATTGTAATTGAAGATAATTATACAGATAGAAATATAAGAGAAATCTTTGTATCTGCTATTAAAAATTTAGAAGATAATAAAAAAGAAGAAATCAAACAAGATTTATCATCATATACTAATAATCCATTATTAAAAGAAAATTTAAAAATAGCTGAAATATTAAATAAAATAGGCGACATAGATGAAAAAGAATTAAATTTCTGCAAACTATTTTTAAGCAATTATCTATCCCATTTAGAGAAAAAATTATTAAGGAAATGATTTATGAGTTCCAATATTTTTAATATGGATAAAGATGAATTCCTAAAATCTTTAACAGGAAAAGGAGTTAAAGTAGGAATAATAGACAGCGGTATAGAAGCCTCACATGATGTATTCAAAGATAGTGATGTAATAAAAGGAGGAGTTGTTATAGAATATGAAAACAATAAAGTTGTATTAAAAGATTATAAAGGTTTTGATCAGTATGGACATGGTACTGCTTGTGCAGGTATAATACATTCTATAGCAAAAGATGCTGAGCTTTATAGTATACAAGTATTAGGCAATAAGTTATCAGGAAAAGTAGATGTATTTCTTAAAGGATTAGAATGGGCTATAGAAAATGATATGGATGTTATAAATTTAAGTTTAGGAACAACTAATCAAACTTATAGCAGTTATTTTTATAATCTATTAGATAGAGCATATTATGAAAATAGAATATTAGTTGCAGCAGCTAATAATGATCCAATACCAAGCATACCTTCTATATTATCACCTGTAATATCTGTTGAGGCAATAGCAAGTGATGATAAATATGAGTTCTATTTCAGAGATACTAATCGTATAGAATTTTTAGCTAGAGGAATATATATAAGAGTACCTTGGGTAAATAATTCATATATGATGATGATAGGAAATAGTTTTGCTGCTCCTCACATATCAGGTATAGTGGCACTATTAAAAGAAAGAAATAAAGATTTATCACCTTTTGAAATAAAAAGTATATTAAAAAACATAAGCAATAAAAAAGAAGAAAATTATGAATAATGAAAATTATTTCTTTTCATTAAACAACTTCCTTACTATTAAGAATAGAGTTTTTATTTGATATATAATTTTATAATATATTGAATTTTTTTAAGTTTATTAAACTCTAAATGCATCGCATTTTTTCATTAATTACTAATTAATATATAAAATATTTTATACATTAAATTATATAAGCAATTTTTTATTTACATTTTTGTCAATTAAAGTATAATTAAAAAGATAAACATAATATTTAATAATTATAAAGGCAAATTAATTTATGAATAAAATAAATAGAATATATATAGGCTATCCTCCATTTGAAAGCGACAGAGGAGTAGCATTATTATCACAGAACAGACAATTTCAATGGTTCAAGAGTCCTACATATATTTATCCTGTTGTTCCTGCCACTGCTGCAACTATGATAAAAAATGCAGGATACAATGTGGATTTCATTGATGCTGTTGCAAGAAATATGACTACTAAACAATGGCATCAATATTTAGAAGCAAATACACCAGATTTATTATTCTTTGAAGTGAAGACCCCTGTTATATATAAAGCTTGGAAAATAGTTGATGATTTGAAAGAAAAATATCCAAATATGATTGTTGTTATTGCTGGCGACCATGTTACCGCTATGCCTGAAGAGACTATGAATAATTGCAAAGTTGATTATTTACTTACAGGCGGTGATTATGATTTCTTGCTTTTAAATTTAATAGAATATTTAAACGGCAAAGCTCAATTAGAAAAAGGAATATATTATAGAGAATCAAACACTATAAAAAATACAGGCTTATTTGAATTAAGACATGATTTAAAAAGCATTCCATTCATAGACAGAGATTTGACTCAGTGGCAAAGATACGCCTATGATAATGGAAATTTCAAACGTATACCAGGAACTTATATAATGGCGGGAAGGGATTGCTGGCATCATAGATGTACTTTCTGTTCTTGGACTGGTATATATACAAACTTCCGTGCTAGAACTGCTGAGAATGTAATTGATGAAGTGGACTTCCTTTATAATAAATACAATATAAGAGAGATAATGGACGATACAGGTTGTTTTCCAGTAAAGAAATGGCTTAATGATTTTTGTAATTATATGATAGATAAAAAGCTAAATAAAAAAGTTAATATAGACTGTAATATGCGTTTTGGTGCTTGTAATGAAGATGAATATAGACTAATGAAAAAAGCAGGATTCAGATTTTTATTATTCGGTTTAGAATCAGCAAGTCAAAATACATTAGACAGACTCATAAAAGGAAATAAAGTTGAAGAGATACTTCCTTCTTGTAAGGCAGCTTCCGATGCAGGACTCTCACCTCATATCACAGTAATGCTTGGTTATCCTTGGGAAACTGAAGAAGATATTGAAAAGACTTATGAACTTACTAAAAAACTTCTTCTAAAAGGTTATGCTAAAACTATGCAGGCTACAATAATAATTCCGTATCCTGGTACTGAATTATTTAATCAATGTAAAAGAGAAAATTGGCTTACTACAGAAAATTGGGAAGATTATGATATGCGTACAGCTATCATGAAAACCGATGTAGGCGAAGAAAAAATAAAATGTTGGATACAAAAACTTTATAATCTTAGCTTTACTCCTCAATTTTTAATGCATAAAGTATTATCAATTAGAGATTTAGACGATATAAAATATTATTTAAGAGCATTTAAAAAAGTATCAAAAGGACATTTAAAAGACTTTGAATAATTTTGTTTTTGCTATAAAATATATAGAACTATTAATCATAAATTTTTATTAATAATTTTAAATAAGGAGTTATTTATGGCTAGAGTTAAATTTATGGAATATGAGGAAGCTCAAGGAAAAGTAAAAGAAGCTTTCGATTATCAATTAAAAAAAAGCGGCAATGTTACAAATATGAAAAAAGCATTATTAAATGACTACGCTACTTATGAAGCATTTATGGGTTGGTATGTTTCATTCGATAGATTAGTAGAAGTTGTGGGTAAAAGAGCTGCTATGATACTAGCACATTCTGTTTCTACTACTAACGGATGTATGCTTTGTTCTTTATTCTTTATAAGAGATTTAAAAGCTATAGGAGATGATCCTAAAAATCTTAAACTTGATGAGAAAGAACAATTATTATCTCAATTAGGTATGCAAATGGTAAAAGACCCTAACGGCGTAACTGATGAACTTATGAATAATCTTAAAAAACATTTCAATGATTCTGAAATAGTTACTATAGTTGGTTTTGCTGCTCAAATGATGGCTACTAACAATTTCAATGCTGTATTGAAAATAGATTTAGATGAATCTTTGATACCTATACAAGGCGAGTTTGAAAAAGAAACTTGGAGAGCAAAAAATAATTAATTTATTATAAATAATTATTAAAATAAAAAACAAGGGGAATAATTCTCCTTGTTTTTTTGTCAACTTTCTAATTAATAATAATACCCATGAAACAGGTACTTATATTATACCTTATGAGTTATGTTCTTCGCTATCCAAATTACCTACAAACTTATCAAAAGTATAAAGATTTCTTCCTTCCAAATTTCCTAATATTTTTATTTTTTTAATAATATCATTGAATAGTTCTTCTTCTTCAAGCTGCTCTTCAACAAACCATTCTAAAAACTTCAAAGTAACATAATCTTTATTGTCCATTGCTATACCAACTAATTTATTAATACAGCTAGTAATATATTCTTCATGCTTAATTACTTTCTCAAATAACTCTTGAACAGAATTGAAATTACATTCAGGAGCTTTCATCTCTCCCATTATAGCCTGTCCTCCAGCTTTATTAATATACTCTCTAAACTTTTCTAAATGAGTATGTTCTTCTGCTGAATGATTATATAAAAATTTGCTGCATCCTTTAAGTCCTTGCTTTTCGCACCAGCCAGCCATATTAAAATAAAGATTTGCTGAATAATGCTCCTCATTTAAATGATCATTTAATAATTTTACTGTTTCTTCTTTTATTATAGGCATAATAAACTCCTTTTTTAGATTTAACTAACATTATTTTATAGTATTCTAACATTTTTAACAATATATCTTGATTATAAAAATATCCTAATATTATATTTTTTTATATAACATTAGGATATTATAAAACATATATAACAATTATAATATTAATATTTTAACTTAAAATATTCTATAGATCTCACTAATTCATTAGCCTCACTAAGTAATGATTCGGAAGCAGAAGTAGCCTCAGTAACTAATGCAGCATTCTTTTGAACAGCAGTATCCATATTATTTATAGCTATATTTATCTGTTCTATTCCTCTTTCTTGCTCCTGAGCAGCTATATTTATTCTATCCATCAAAGATGAAGCTTTATCCATTTTATCTGAAATTTCATCAAATATTTCTTTTGATTCCTGAACACTTTTAGCAGCTAAATTTATTTTTTCATTACTGTCTGTTATCAATGAAGTAATATTTTTTACAGATTCCTGAGTAGTTTGAGCTAGATTTCTTACCTCGCTTGCTACAACAGCAAAACCTCTTCCTTGATCTCCGGCACGTGCTGCTTCTACAGAGGCATTCAAAGCAAGTATATTTGTCTGAAATGCGATTCCTTCTATAAGTTTAGTAATATCCATAATTTTATTACTAGACTCATAAACATCATTCATTTTGCTAACACTATCCTCTACAATATTACCGGCTTTAACTAAATCTTCCTTAGCTTCTGACACCATATTTGTACTAGTAGATACATTTTCAGCAGATTCTTTAATAGCACTAGCCATTTGATTCATTGATGCTGCTGTCTCTTCCAAACTAGCGGCTTGAGATTCTGTTCTTTGTGATAAATCATTGTTTCCAATTAATACTTCATTTGCAGCAGTAGAAACCTGTTCTGCAGAATTTTTAACAGTATTTATTACATTATTAAAGTTCTTCATAGCTTTATCCCAGCCTCTTGCTATATCACCCCATTCATCTCTTCTCTTATCAAAATGTTTAGGTATTTCTCTAGTTAAATCTCCTTCAGCCATAGCTAAAATATCTTTTGATAATGCATTTATTATATTTGATACCTTTCTTCCTATAATATTTGGTATAAGAATAAATAATATAGCTAGTATAACAATTAAAATTACAAGAAGAACATATATCATAATAACACTATCTTTTAATACTACATTTCTTGCAGAAGCTAATTCCAAACACCAATAAACTCCTTTAGAAATCTCTATTGATGTAAATGCATATAAAAGCTCTTCCTTAGAAACATCACTATATCCATCTATCAATAATGATTTACCATTTCTGATATTTTCCAAAACATTGAATTTTTGATAATGAGGATATACTTGATAAATATCTTTAGATACATTATCCATATTATAACTATCATAAACCAAAAGACCATTTTGATCATACAAAGCAACAGTTGTATCTTCAAATATATTAATATTTCCTAATAAAGCAACAACAGAATCAACAAATATATCAACATATATAACGCCTATAAATTTATTTTGAGGCATTATAGGTATACATAAAGTAAAAAGAACTGTATCAGTATTAACAGTAGAATTATAAACTCCAGATACATATACATCTCCTGTTCTTTTAGGTTCTGTATAATAATCTACATTAAAAGTATCTATTCCTAAATATGCTTCTCCATTTCTTGATATATAATAATTAAATCTTCCATTAGAAGGTCTGTATTCTGTATTTGTATAATCAGCGTCATTATCTAAAGCATTAGGTTCAAAGGCTATTGAAAGACCATTTATATCATCAGGGAGGCTATTAAAAAATACTGAAGTTAATTGTTTATATGTGTTTCTTTCTCTTATTCCTCTATTATATATATTTTCTATATTCACTTTAAGTCCCATAACACTATATAAATGTTTTTGAATATTAAATTTTATATCATTAGCTTCTATTAATGAGGTTTCTTCTAATATTTTATACGACAAATTTTTAGTTATCTTACCTACATACAACATAATAAAGGTATTCGCTAATATTATAATTACTATAATAGGAACTAATATAATGGCTGTTATTTGAAATTTCAATCCGACTTTTTTAAACATAGCAACTCCATCTAAAATTATTTTATTTTATTATTATTGAAATAAAATAAAATAATTTTTATTAAGATAATGATAAGGGCCGACAAAGAAATAAACCCTAACATTTTATACTATATAATAGAAAAATAAAAAATGCAAGCGTATAAAATTTAATGATAAAAAAATCAAAAAAATGCTTGATTTTTTATCATTCTACTAATAGAATGCATGATTATATTTTTAAAAGTTTATTTAAACAATTTTATTAAATGGAGAAATAATTATGAGTTTCAGAGAAAATAGTTCTTTAAGAAGCGACAGAGTATTAAAAGGTGATGAAAGAGCACCAAACAG